>CAYRIB010000005.1:0-56404 GCA_964424165.1 uncultured Myxococcales bacterium
GCCATGGCCCGCAAGGTCCTCGAGATGCGCTGCGACCTCGGGCTGGCCCTCGACGGCGACGGGGATCGGGCCATCCTGTGCGACGAGCGCGGCGAGATCGTGGATGGTGATGGCGTCCTGGCCATCTGCGCTTCCGAGATGCACAAGGCGGGCACCCTGCAAGGCGGCGGCCTCGTGGGCACCGTGATGACCAACTTCGGCCTGGAACTGATGCTGCGCGACCTGGGGCTTACGCTTCACCGGGCCGACGTCGGTGACCGTTACGTGCTCGAAGAAATGCGTCGCCGGGGATGCAACGTGGGTGGCGAGCCGTCGGGGCATCTGCTGTTCCTCGACTCGTCGACCACGGGCGACGGGATCCTGTCGTGTCTGAAGACCCTCGAACTGATGCTGCGCGCGCAAAAGCATCTGTCGGAACTGGCCGGTCGCTTCACGCGGCTTCCCCAGGTCGTGCTCAGCAAGAAGGTCCGTGAAAAACCCCCGATCGAGGCCCTCGAACGAGTGAGCCTGGCGATCCGCAGCGTCGAGGATGCGTTGCAGGGACGGGGCCGTGTGAACGTTCGGTACTCGGGCACCTCGCCGCTCATCCGCATCATGGTCGAGGGCGAGGACGACGGACGCGTGAGGGCCCTGGCCGAATCCATCATGGCCGCGGCCGTGGAAGACGGAGTCGTGCCATGAAACGCATTCGACTTGGGGTGAACGTGGACCATGTGGCCAGTATCCGGCAGGCGCGCGGCACGCTCTACCCGGACCCGGTCGAAGCCGCGGCCCTGGCCGAACGCGCGGGCGCCGATCAGATCACCATCCACCTGCGCGAAGACCGGCGCCACATCCAGGAACGGGACTTGCGTCTGTTGCGTCAGACCGTGCACACCCCCCTGAACCTGGAACTCGCGGCCAACGAAGACGTGCTCCGGATCGCCTGCGAGGTGCGCCCGGACATGGCGACCCTGGTGCCCGAACGTCGCATGGAGCGCACTACCGAAGGCGGCCTGGCCGTGGCCGGGCACGAGGACGCGGTCAAGGCCGTGGTGGCCCGCCTTCAGAACGCAGGCATCGCGGTCAGTCTGTTCATCGCCCCGGACCCCGAAGAGGTCGAGGCCTCGGCTCGGTGCGGGGCCACCCAGGTGGAACTGCACACGGGTTTCTATGCCGATGTGCCGCCGAGCGGCCGCGACGTGCAATTCAACCGCGTGGTCGAAGCCGGCCGGGCCGCCACGGATCTGGGACTGATCCTGGCCGCGGGCCACGGGCTCGACTACGAGAATGTGCGCCCCTTGTGCCGTATCCACGGGATCGAGGAATTCAACATCGGCCATGCGATCGTGGCTCGTGCCCTCTTCGTGGGCATGGAACAGGCGGTTCGGCAGATGATCGAGACGATTGCGGCAGGTGTCGGCCCGGCTTGATCCACTACAGCAGCTTCGTGAAGCCACCCGTCTGATAGCCCGGCATGCTGAGGCCGTCGCGTGCGCTGGCGTCTGCATTCAGACGCAGATAGGCCGGTGTAGGATCGAGTTCGCTGTCGCCTTCGGCGATTACCGGCACGATCACCTGCTGCCCGCCGGCCATGTTGAACAGGGGCAGATTGCGGGTACCACGGATCGGGCGTTCCTGGGTGCCCTCGGCAAGCCCTGGGCGGGAGCCCTGTGACAGCATGCTGCGGGTGTCGAGCGACAGCCCCCGCCCCACGGTTTCGGATTCCTCGATCTCGCTGCGCGGGTCCACCATCTCGATGTCACCCATGCCCGAAGCGATGATCGTGACCTTCACCTGGTCGCCCATCTTTTCGTCGAAGGCCAGTCCGTACGAAATCTCGCCTTCCTGGGCCATGCATTCGTTGATGCGCTCCATGATCTGTTCCTGTTCGTCGACGGTGCCGTCGAGTCCCTGAATGATGTTGATCAGCACGTGCCGCGCCCCCTCGATCGGGGTGTCCTCGAGCAGCGGGTTGCTGATCGCGCGGTTGACCGCGTCGAGTGCCCGGTTCTCGCCCCCGCCCGTGCCCGTGCCCATCACACAAAGTCCGCACGCCGCCAGCACGGTCTTGACGTCCTCGAAGTCCCGGTTGATGTAGCCGGGGTGCGTGATCAGTTCCACGAGGCCCGTCATCGAATCGCACAGCACCTGGTCGACCATGGCAAAGGCCTTGAGGCTGGTCAGGCCCTTGTCCGCGAGCTTCTTGATCTTCTCGTTCGGGATCACCACGTAGGCGTCGACCGCGGCCCGGAGCACCTCCAGGCCTTCCATGGCACGGCGCATCTTCGAACGCCCCTCCCACGAAAACGGCAAGGTGACCACGGCCACGGTCAGGATCCCCATCGAGCGCGCCAACTCGGCCACGACCGGCGTGGCCCCGGTTCCCGTGCCACCGCCCAGGCCCGTGGCCAGGACCACCATGTCCGCGCCGCGCAGGTATTCTTCGATCTTGGCCCGCTCCTGAATAGCGGCCTCGCGCCCCTTGTTCGGGTCGCCGCCGGCGCCGCGCCCCTTGGTCGCTCCACCCAGTTCGATGCAGATCTCGGCCCGCGACATCCCCAGATGCTGGAAGTCCGAGTTCATGGCGATGTACTCGACCCCCTCGATGTTGGTTGCCAGCATTGTATTGACCGCGTTGACCCCGCCACTCCCGATCCCCACGACCTTGATCACCGCGCCCATGTCCCTGTTGTTCGACACGACTTCAAACGGCACCATGGCAACCACCTCTCTTTGAGAAGCCCGAATCCCCCATTTCCAAACGGCCACTTCCGCCCGCTTCCGGGTCAGAAGAAATCCCGCACCTTCCGCCACAACTTCGCCAGACGTCCATCCCCTTCGCGCCCGGGGCGCCAAGGCTGCATGGCCACCGGCACGTCCGCGCAGCGCTCGACGGCAGCATAGACCGCCAACCCATACGCCACGGCCAGCGACGGCTCCTCGAGCACGCACGAAAGCCCCCGGGTATCGCGCGGCCGGCCAATCCGCACCGGTAGGTTGAGCAGTTCGTCGCCCAGTTCCACCATGCCCGGCATCTGCGCCGCGCCCCCGGTGAGTACGATGCCGCCGGCCAGCAGGTCGTCGTAGCCGGTCCTTTGAATCTCGCGGCGCGCCAATTCGAAGATCTCGATGATGCGCGGTTCGATGATCTCGGTCAGCACGTGGCGCGACAGGCTCTTGTCCGGCCGACCCCCGACCCCGGGGACCACGATGGTCTCGCCAGGAGCGACCAACTTGCCCCACGCCGACCCATAGCGGACCTTCAGTTCCTCGGCACAGGCGATCGGCGTGCGCAGCCCGGTCGCAATGTCCTGCGTAATCAGGTTGCCGCCCGCGGCCACCACGCTCGTGTGCATGAGACCGCCGTTGAGCCACACGGACAGGGCGCTGCAGCCGCCACCGATATCCAAGGTCACGACGCCGAGTTCCCGCTCGTTCTCCTCGAGCACGGCCATCGACGACGCCAGCGGATTGGCTACGAACTCCGCCACCCTCAGGCCCGACCGCTCGGCGCATTTGTTGATGTTGTCCAGGGCGCTGCGCGCCGCCGTGATCAGGTGCACGTCGCAATCGAGACGAACCCCCGACATCCCCACGGGGTCCTTGATCCCGTCATGCTCGTCCACGATGTACTGTTTGGGCAGGACGTTGGTCAGTTGCCGATCGAGCGGCATCGAGTAGGCTGTGGCCGCTTCGAGCACCCGTCGCACGTCGCCGGGGTGGATCTCGCCGCCCTTGACCGTTACCATTCCGTGATTGTTCACGCCCATGACGTGGCTTCCACCCACGCCCACGACCACTTCGGAGATCAGGCACCCGGACATCTGTTCGGCATCGTGCTTGGCCTTGCGGATGGACTCCACGGTCTTGCCGATGCTGATCACGATGCCCTTGCGAAGCCCTTCGGAGGGCGCGGTGCCCACGCCGATGACGCTCATGCCGCCCTCGCCCACCTCGGCCACGAGCACACTGCTCTTGGTAGTCCCGAGGTCGAGGGTCGCGATCACGTCGGGTCGTTTAGTCATGCACATTCTCCATCGCAACCGGAAGGGCCGCTGCCGCCGTCATCTGCGGGTCCGACCCCGGGGTCGCTGGGGCCTTTGGACTGACGCGCAGGGTCACTTCGTTGGGACGTGCCGAATTGTCCACGCGGGCCTCGTCCACGAGCAGGGACTGATCTCGCGCGACCGCCAAGGCGTCGAGCAACCGATCGAACTTGCGCGCAAAGGGTGGCTTACCGAAATGCACCCGGATGCCCGCGGAATCGTTGACCACGTCCAGCCCGATCAGGGGCCGATACCCAATCCGCAACGGGTGATCGAGCCAGGGACTGCTTGGAAACGATAAGACGCCCACCAGGGCCAGTGCCTCGCGGTTGGCGGTGCCCTTGGGCCAGGTGGCATGGGGCAGGCTCGCTTCCGCATGCGGCACGAGCAGAGGCAGGCCCGTGAATTCTTCGGGTTCGAGCGGCGCAAATGCCTCGCCCAACTCGTTCACGGCATACAGACCATAGCGGGTCGCCACGGCCAGGATCGGCGACTGCTCCTGAACGCGGATGCGCACCCGGTCGGGCAGCAGGATTTCCACCACGGCATCGCGCACCCGCGGGCTCGCTTCGCAGGCATCCTCGACCTCGGATGCGGACACGAACAGGAGGTCCGTGGTGCCCACCTCCAGACCGCATTGAATCACGACTTCTTCGGGCAGCATGTGCGTCGCGCCGACCACGTCCACCTGCGCCAACACGAAATGCTGCGACTGACACCAATGCTGCCAGGCCTTCCACCCGCCAACGGCAGCCGCGATCAGCAAGGCAGCGATGACCATCGAGCGACCCACGCGCAACGACCGCAAAAAAACGATCACCCCTGCGGGATGAAGCCGCGTCTTCCAACTGACGACTCGACGGTTGCGTCGCACGAACATATCCATTCCTCTCATCATGCCGCGCCCAGGCGAACACGCCACTGGTCAGACCCACGGCCCACGATGCACACCTCGGGCATCAGCCGGATTCCGGTACGCACGCACACCTTGCTCTGGACCTCGATCGCCAGTTCGAGAAGGTCTTTTGCCGCAGCATTTCCGGGGTTGAACAGGAAATTGGCGTGCCGTTTCGAAACCTCGGCCCCGCCACGACGATACCCCTTGAGTCCGGCCTCTTCGATCATCCGACCCGCGAACAAGCCCGCTGCAGCGTCGGGGTTTCGGAAGAACGATCCGGCGGTGCCGCGCATCGGCGGCTGGTTCTGCCGGCGATGGCTGGCAATGCGTTCGGACACCTCGCGATCCTTGGCGGTGCGGCCGCGACGCAGGGTCATCTCGGCCCCGACGATCACGGCCCCAGCCGGAAGGTCCGAATGCCGGTACTGCAGGTTCAATGACGTTGCTTCGACCCAGGCGACATCCCCAAGAATGGCCAGTCGTGCCCGCTGCAGCACCCCGGCCACGCTGCCATCCGCGGTGCCCGCGTTCATGCGGACCGCACCGCCCACGCTGCCCGGAATGCCCGTCAGACCATCGAGGCCAGCGCAGTCTCGTTCTGCCATCAGCGTGAGCAGTGCGGGAAGGGGCATTGCGGCCCCGACGTTGACGAGCACGTCCTGTGACCCGTCTCGCACGTTCACGGTTCGAAAATCCCCGTCCAAGGCCAGGACCACGCCTTCAATGCCCTCATCGGTCACCAGGAGGTTGGTGCCGTTGCCCAGCACCATGCAAGGGATGCCTTCGCGCGCCACGAGGCTGAGCAACGTGGCTACGGCCCGATCGTCGTCCGCACGCACGAACCAGTCCGCGGGGCCACCCACCCGAAGCGAGGTATGGCGCGCCATGGGCTCACCGGCCAGCACGCGCAAGCCCGCGATGGCATCCAGACCGGCCATGATGTGCCCCAGGTCCTTCATCGTGCGACCATCCCCCGGATTTCCTCGACCATGCGGGCCACCGCATCCCTTTGGCCCATGCGCCTCGACGCCTCGGCCATGGCCTGCAGTGCAGGGGCATTACGAAGCGCCTGCACCAACCGCTCGGTCACTGCCTCGGCTGCAAAATCCCTTTCCTCGACCATCAGGGCCCCGCCGGCCTCGACCAGAGGTCGCGCATTGGCCACCTGATGGTTGTCAGCCGCAGCCGCGAACGGAACGAACAGCGCCGGAATGCCCACGGCCGCAATCTCGGAAACCGTGCCGGCCCCGGAGCGCGCGATCACGAAGTCGGCCCAGTCGTACGCCTGCGCCATGGGCGACAGGTACTCGCGCACGTCCGCCGACAGACCGAGCGTTGCGTAGGCTGCCTGAACCGCTGCCCCATTGCCACGACCGGTCTGGTGCAGCACCGAAAGGCCCGGAACCTGCTGGGCCACGGCCGCGAGCACGGGCACCATCCGTTCGTTCAGGAAGCGCGATCCCTGCGAGCCCCCGAAAACCAGGACCTTTCGGCCTTCCCCGACTTCCGTTTTCGTCGGCAGGCCCAGGATCTCGGGACGCACGGGATTGCCGGTCAACACGACCTTGTGGGAACCAAAGCGCAAGCCTGCCTCGGCAAATGCCACAAACACGCGATTCGCGAAGCGGCCCAGCACCCGATTGGTGAACCCCGGCACCGAGTTTTCTTCGCAGATGGCGGTCGGAATGCCACGCAGGGCCGTCACGAGCAGCAGCGGTCCCGTGGTGTAGCCGCCGAAGCCCAATGCCACCTGGGGCCGCAGACGGGACACGAGCTTCCACGCACGGATGAAGCTGCCGGGCAGTCCCAGCAGCCCTTTGATGCGCCGCATCAGACCCATGCCCTTGATCATTCCAACCTGAAGCGTTTCGTTCTTCAGGCAAGAACCCGCGAGCACCAGATTCTCGATGGCTTCGCCGCTCGTCACGAGTGTGACGTCCGCGCCTTCGTTGGACAGGGCCTCGCCCACGGCCAGGGCCGGATACAAATGACCACCCGTCTTGGCACCCGCCACGATCACGCGCACGTTCGACAGGGCCGTCATACCGTGCCCTCCTTGTCGTCGACCAGACCGGTCGTGGCCTCCAGATGCAGGCGCTGCAGCAGGCCCAGGGTCAGCAAGGTCGCCATCATGGCAGACCCGCCGTAGCTCAGGAACGGACACACCAGACCTTTGGTCGGCAGCAGGCCCAGTCCCACCCCCATGTGGATGACCGCCGGCAGAGTCAAAATCAGGGTCAAGAAGAACGCCGCGAATCGAGAGAAGTCGTCCCGGCAGATGCGGGCCAACTGGAATCCACGAACCGCGATCACGGCGTACAAGGCCACGATCAGAACGACCCCGACGAAGCCCAACTCCTCGGCGGCCACGCTGAAGATGAAGTCGGTTTCGCTTTGGGGCAGATAGCCAAGCTGGTGGTTCAAGCCCTGTCCCAGGCCCGACCCGAACAACCCGCCGGACCCGATGAGGATCTGCGAGTTGAACACCTGATAGCCTTCGCCCATGCGGGTCTGATCGGGCATGAGCCAGCCGACCAGACGCGCCAGCTTTTCGGGCTGACTCAGAATGACGAGCATCAGGCCGACCGCGAACAACCCGAACCCGAACCCCAGAAACGTCAACCGCGTGCCGCCCACGATCAGCATCACCAGGGCCAGCATGCCCAACAGCACGGCCGAACCCACGTCCGGCTGACGTGCCAGCAGAAAGGCCACGATCACGAACATGACGAACAGCGGCAGCACCCCGGCGAACAGGTCCCGCATGACGGTGCGCCGCTTGGCGAGGTAGCTTGCCAGGTACAGGGCGAAGCCGACCTTCGCAA
Source organism: uncultured Myxococcales bacterium (assembly GCA_964424165.1). Classification (GTDB taxonomy): domain Bacteria; phylum Myxococcota_A; class UBA9042; order DTJE01; family DTJE01; genus CAYRIB01. The sequence continues at coordinate 7,752 of CAYRIB010000005.1, forward strand.
ACTCGGATGGCTGCAAGGTGAATACCCCGAGGTCGAGCCAGCGACGCGCCCCGAGCTTGGCCATTCCGACCCCCGGAATCAGGACCAGCAACAACAGCACGATCGAGACGGGCAGCAAGGTCCTGGCCACGATCAGCAGCAGGCGCCGGGGCATCTGCACCGCGGCCACGAACAGCAACGCACCCATGCCGACATTCATCAACTGGCGCCACAGGAAGTAGTAGCGATCAATGCGGCCAGCGGCCTCGATCGTGACCCGGGTCGTGGCCGAGAACACCAGAACGCTGCCGATCGCCAGCAGGATCGCGGCGGCCGCAAACATCGTCACGTCGTATCGCCCGGCGGGGCGCTGCAACGGCGGGGCATTCATGGCAATCGCTTCCACCAATCACCTCACCTTGACCGATGCCAGCGCCAGCATGGCCAGCAGAAGGCTGAAGATCCAGAATCGCACCACGATCTTGGGCTCGGGCCAACCCATCAACTCGAACGAGTGATGAATGGGACTCATGGGAAAGATGCGGCGATGGGTGAGCTTGAAGTAGCTGCGCTGCAGGATCACCGATACCGCTTCGAAGAAGAAGATCCCGAAGATGATCACGCTCAGCAGTTCGTTCTTCGTCAGGACGGCCATGCTGCCCAGCATGGCCCCCAGCCCGAGGCTGCCCGTGTCACCCATGAAGATCTCGGCCGGGTAGGTATTGAAATACAGAAATCCGATCGTGGCCCCCATCATGGCCGAACAGACGATCGATAGTTCCTCGGCGCCCACGACCTTGGGAATCAGCAGGTAGCGCGAGATGTCGAAGCTGCCGAGCGTGGCCCCCGAAATGTAGGTCAGGATCAGGAACGTGCCCGAGGCCACCAGGATGGGACCTGCGGCAAGGCCGTCCAGACCGTCGGTCAGGTTGGTGGCATTGCTCGTTCCCACGATGACGACCGCAGCCAGGGCCAGGTAGATCCAGACCGGCAAATCGATCCAGAAGCGCTCGGCGCTCATGTAGGGAATGTAGAGTCGCATGTCGAAGTGGACCTTGGGCGCCACGTTCCAGAAGAACCACACGAGCACGCCCAGCACGAACGCGAACTCGACCGCCAGTCGGACCTTGCCCGGCAGGCCGCGCGACGATTTCTGAAACAGCTTGCGCAGGTCATCGGCCAGGCCCACAAGCCCGAACACCAAGCCCGACCCGAGCGCGATCTGCACGAGGGGGTTCTTGAGTTGGGTCCACAGCAGCGAACTGATCAGGATCGAGACCATGATCAGCGCGCCGCCCATGGTCGGGGTTCCTGCCTTGGACTGGTGGCTTGCCGGACCATCGTCCCGGATGATCTGGCCAATCCGCCGCTGATGCAGCAAGCGGATGAACCAGGGATAGACGATCATGCAAATCAGCAGGGACGTGACGAACGCGGCCATGACCCGGAACGAGACATAGCGGACGACGTTGAGCGAGCCCACCGAATCGCGCAGTTGTTCGGCCAGGTAGAACAGCATTCAGTTTCCCTCGTCCGCATCGACCCCAACGAATCGCGACGTCAAGGCACCCACGACCCTTTCGAGCCCGACGCCCCGCGACCCCTTGACCAAAACCACGTCCCCGGCACGCACGATCTCGATTGCGACCGAAGCCGCGCTGATCGCATCCAGGGCCTCGAACATGGCGCTGCCCGAGAATCCCGCGGTCAGCGCGCCCTCCCGGATCAGATGACTGAACCGACCGACCGCAAGGATCCGTCCCACCTGACGCTCGGCAGCTTCCCGTCCGAGATCCCGGTGGGCCTCTTCGGTCGCGGTGCCGAGTTCGAGCATATCGCCGAGCACGGCCACCGTGCGTTGCGGTCCTGCAAGGCCGACCAGCGCATCGAGGGCCGCGGACATGGATCGGGGGGATGCGTTGTAGCAGTCGTCGAGCACGCGGATGCGACCGGTGTCGACCAGATTCATGCGATGCCTGCCGGGCCCGACCTTTTCCATGGCCAGGGCAGCGGCATCGGGGTCCACCCCGACAGCAAGCCCCACGGCCAAGGCGGCCGCCGCATTGTGGGCCTGATGCGCACCGATCAACATGAGGCGCGTGCTCACCGAGCGCCCAGCCACCTCGACCGACACGGTCGGATGTCCATCGGCATCCGAACTCACGTCGAGGATGCGAACATCCGCGTCCGCCTGATGCCCAAACCCGATGCAACGCCCCTTGACGAGGCCACGCATGGCAGCCACGCGAGGGTCGTCGAGATTGAGCACTGCTACGCCGTCAGCGGGCAGGGCCTCGATGATCTCGGCCTTGGCCCGGGCCACGGCATCGAGGTTGCCCAACCCTTCGAGGTGCACGGGCGCGACGCACGTTACGACCCCGATCTGCGGGCGCGCAATGGTGCACAGTTCGGCGATTTCGCCCGGCGCGTTCATGCCCATTTCGGCCACCAGGAACTCGTGACAAGGCAGCAGGCGCAGACAGGTCAGCGAGAATCCGAGCCGGTTGTTCAGGTTGCCCGCCGTGGCCGCCACGTTGAAACGCGCACCACACACGGCCGCCGTCAGGTCCTTGGTGGTGGACTTGCCCACGCTGCCCGTGATCCCGATCACCGTGGGCATCAGCACATCGACCCAACTCGAGGCCGCCTTGACCAAGGCTCGCTCGGTATCCGACACCGCGACTACGAACACGCGTCCCGCGGCGGTCCGGGCAACCCGGCTGGCCTCGTCGCGATGCGCTTCATCGACCACCAGACCCACGGCCCCCGCCGACACCGCCTGCTCGAGGAAGTCATGACCATCGAAGCGCGGGCCGCGAATGGCAAAGAACACCTCGTCGGAGCGGATCGTACGGGAATCGATGCTGGCACCCCCTTCGGCCACCAGGCCCTGGCCCATCAGAACACGACCGCCGCACGATTCCGCGATGAATTCCGCGCTGAGCCGGTAGGTGGAGGTTCGCATCATGGATTCAGCATCTCCTTGGCCACCTCGACATCGCTGAAGTGGATGCGAGTGGTTCCGATGATCTGATAGTCTTCGTGTCCCTTGCCCGCGATCAGGACCACGTCCCCATCCTGGGCTTCGCGGATCGCAGCTTTGATGGCCGTCCTGCGATCCGCCTCGACGCAAACGCTGCCGTGGGCACGGGCATCCGACGCCGCGCGCGCCCCTTCCATGATCTGCCCGATGATGGCCATCGGGTCCTCGGTACGCGGGTTGTCCGAGGTCACGAATACGGCATCGGCAAACTGGACCGCGGTCTGCCCCATCAACGGACGCTTGCCGCGATCGCGGTCGCCGCCCGCCCCCATCACCACGCGGATGCGACCGTTGCCGGCCAGGGGGCGCAGCACGCGCAGTGCGTTTTCGAGCGCCTTGGGGGTGTGCGAGTAGTCGACGAACACGTTCACCCGTCGCGATCCGCGAACCCGTTCCATCCGCCCCGGGATGCACGCCAGTTCGCAGATCCCCCGCACGGCCTCGCGAAGCGGAAGTCCCGCCATGCCGCAGGCCCCGATTGCGGCCAGGATGTTGGCCAGATTGTGACGGCCCAACAAGGGGCTGTGCAGGGACATGGGTCCCCAGGGCGTCGTGATGTCGGCCTCGATGCCATCGAGCGACACCGATGACGACACCACCGACAGGTCCGTATTCCGATCGAGCGAGAACTGCAGAACCGGCCGAGGACAGACGCGGGCAATGCGGGCCGCCTGGGGGTCATCCCCGTTGATCACGGCGCCCCGCCCCTTGCTGCTTTGCCCCAGAACTTCGGCAAAGAGCCGGAGCTTGGCATCCGCATAGGCTTCGAGCGTCTTGTGATAGTCCAGATGATCCCGTGTCAGGTTCGTGAACAGCGCCACATCGAAGTGACACCCCTCGATGCGCCGCTGGTCCAAGGCGTGCGATGACACCTCCATGGCCACGCCCTGGACCCCTCGATCACGCATCCGAGCGAACAGGGCGTTCAGCACCAGTGGGTCCGGGGTGGTCATCGACGCAGGCACCGATTCGCCCGCCACCCGGTAAGCCACGGTACCGATCAGTCCGGTGACCAGGCCAGCCGCCCTCATCCCTGCCTCGATCAGCATCGCGGTCGAGGTCTTTCCATCGGTCCCGGTCACGCCGAACAGCGTGAAGTTGCCTGTCGGGTACCCATGAAGCGCGGCGGCCAGCAAGGCCAACGCCGCCCGGGAATCGGTCACGCGCACGAAGGGATGTGTCAGTCCTTCCGGAATAGTCTCGGCGATCAGGCAGGCCGCACCCCGAGCAACGGCCTCGAACAGGTAGTCGTGGCCGTCGACCCGGTCGCCCCGCACCGCCACGAACGCCTGCCCTGGCAATACCTTGCGCGAGTCCGCGGCTACCCCGGTGAGGATCTGTTCATCGATCTTCTGGGACGTTTCGACCGTGCCCAGACGAACCAGCAGTGTCGGATCCAGGCGCAGTTCCATCAGCGACCCCTCGCAACCATCGCGTCCGCATCTTCTGGTTGTGGCATCACCCCCAGCATCGGCAGCACTTTCTCGACCACGGCCCGAAACACCGGCCCCGACACGGTGCCGCCATAGCGGTTTTCGCGGGGGTCGATCACGGAAATGGCCACCACGACCCTCGGATTGTCGGCCGGGGCCATGCCCACGAACGACGTGATATAGCGCTCCATGGCATAGCCCTGGTGCGCGACGTTGACCCGCGCGGTTCCGGTCTTTCCCGCGGCCGAATAGCCCTCGGGGCGCGCCCGGGTCCCGGTGCCGTCCGCGTCCATGACCACCGCGGTCAGGGCGTCCTTGGCCATGCGTGCGGCCTCGACGGACACGACCCGCACCGGTTGTGGGCGTTCGAACCGCTGCACCAGGGCACCGGCTGCGTTGCGCGTCTCGAGCGCCACCCGGGGCGTCAGGCGCAATCCATCGTTGGCGATGGTCGCTGCACCCACGGCCAGTTCGAGCAGCGTGGCCGAATAGCCGTAGCCATAAGCCGCGGTCTGCAGAAGAGCCGAGTTCCACTGATTCAGCGAACGAAGGCTGCCTCGGGCCTCACCCGGAAGATCGATGCCCGTGCCCTGGCCGATGCCGAATCGTGCCAGGGCATCCCGAAGCACCTCGTCCCCGATGCGCAGGGCCACTTCCTTGGTCGCGCAGTTCGACGAGTACTTGATGGCGTCCCGAACCGACACCACACCGACCTTCTTGACGTCCGTCACCTGGAACTTGCCGATCGAGCAGTGGCCCATGTGTCCGTCGACCCGGTCCGTGGGCTTGACCTTGCCCGAATCGTAGGCCGCGGCCACGGTCAGCATCTTGCCGATGGAACCAGGCTCATAGGTGTACTGCACCACTTTGTTGCGACAGGGGTTGGACCCGTCATCCACGGCCCCGGTCGGACCGCAGGCGCTTTCGAAGGCGTTCGGGTCCAGCGAAGGAACGCTGACCATGGCCAGCACGTCGAAGGTGCGCACGTCCAGCACCACGGCCATCGCGCCACGCGCACGTTCCTCTTCGACCCGCCGCATCAGTTCGGACTCCAGAGCCATCTGGATGCGCGCATCGATGGTGAGAACCAGGTTCGTGCCGTCGAGCAGCCAGGGCTCACCCAGGCCCTCTTGATACAGTCCGCGCCGCTTGTGGTCACGATACACGTTGATCGACTGCTCGCTGGGGCGCAACACGTCTTCGTACTGCAACTCGACGCCGGACATGCCGATGCTGTCCTTGCCCACGTACCCGATGGCACTGCCGAACAGCATTCCCATCGGGTACGAGCGACGTTCTTCTTCGATGACCTTGACGCCTGGAAGCGCAAGCCGTTCGATGATGCCGCGTTCGTGGTCGGAAACGTGCCGTTTGATCATGGCGAAGCGTTCTTCGGCCAGGATCTTTCGTAGCACGTCCTCGCCGTCGAGGGACAGGGCCTCGGCCAAGGCAAATGCGGTCTCGGTGCGATTCGCATAGTAGGGCGCGCCGATGAACGCGACCGATGGCACGGGGACCGTGACGGCCAACAGGCGCTCGCCGCTGCGATCCAGGATGTTGCCACGCCGGCCTGACAGCGGATACTGGTCCGTGACCCGCCGCAGCCCGCGTTTCGCCAACACGTCCTCTTGCGATATCTGATAAACCGAGGCCTGGCCGATCACGATGCCGAACAGCACGAGGATGGCCACCACCACGAAGGCCATCCGCACCAGAAGCGATGCCTGCCAATGGTCATCGGTGCCCGCTATCCGGCGCTTCAGGGCCAGCCAGAATCCTGCCGTCCTCTTCACCGTCGTACCTGTCCTCATGGGTTTCGGTCGCCCACCACGACGCGCTGATCGCGCCGCGGGGTGTGCATCCCGAGCATCTCGGTGGCCCGCATCGCAACGCGAGGCGACGCCTTCAGGGTCCACACCTGGCTTTCCAGCAGTTCCCGCTTTTCGATGAACTTGCGGTTATCCCGCAGTTCGTTGTGCACGGCGCGCCGTAACATCATGGTGGTCTGCATCGTCGAGACCTCGAGGATCCCGACCGCGGTGCCGGCCGCGCAGATTGCCATGACGAGCAACAAGCTTCGCGTATTGGTCGCGCGTGGCCGCTTCATAGCGACGTCTCCATGCGGGCCAGGATCCGAAGGCGCGCACTGCGGGCACGCCGGTTCACGGCCTTTTCCGAATCACTGGCCTGCAAGGCCTTGCGGATCGGCAGAACAAAGCCCCCGTTCCGGGCGAACTCACGAAAGGCCCGCTTGACCATGCCGTCCTCGCCACTGTGGTACGACAGCACCGCGATCCGCCCGCCGGGTGCCAGCACCTCGGGCAGGGCATCCAGAATGCTCCGCAGCCGCTCGAGTTCGCGATTGGTCATGATCCGCAGGGCCTGGGCCGGCAGAGTCGCGCTGTCCATGCTGCGCACGCGGCTTCCGAGCGCCGTGCGGCAGGCATCCACGAACTCGCTGACCGTGCCCATGCGACCTGCGCGAGCCCGATCCTTGAGGATGCCAGCCAAACGCTGCGCCCTCGGCACGTCGCCAAAGTCCATGAGTCCCGCGGCCAGTTCCATCTCGCTCGACTGCCGGATGATGTCCGCTGCGGTGGGCCCGGAGGTCGGGTCAAAACGCATGTCCAGGGGCGCATCGACCGCAAACGAGAAACCGCGGGGTTCGGCCAGTTGCGCACTCGACAATCCGAGGTCCAGCAGGATCCGATCCGCATGAGTTCGCCCCAACTCCCGAAGGATTTCGGGGATTTGATCGTAGCTGGCGTGCCGGCATTCGACCCTGTCACCAAAGGGGGTCAGACGCTCACGGGCCATGGCCACGGCCGCGGGATCCCGATCCAAGCCAATCAACTTGATGGGGGGCGGGGTTCGCTGCAACCAGGCCTCCGAATGCCCACCCAGTCCCAGCGTCCCGTCGATCACCAGTCCGGTCTGCAGGCCTCCCAGGGCCTCCATCACTTCTTCGACCATCACGGGGACGTGCTGCATGCTCAAGCGTCCGCCTCCCGATCAGCGGCTGGGTCCGTGTCCGTCTCGCCCAATCCGTAGACCGCGTTCACCACCCGTGACATCTCCTTGCGCAGAACCTCGCGCCGCTTTTCCTGCGTGGCGCGGAAGGCCTTACGCGACCAGATCTGCAGCGCCTCGCCAACGCCCACGAGCACCAGTTCCGATTCATCCTGAAAGGTTTCGCGCATCTTCTTGGGCACGGTCAGGCGGAAGGCGTTGTCTACCTGCACCTGCACCGAATAGCCAAGGTATTCGATCATCAGGGCGCTGATGGCTTCGGGCGACAGGCGACGGGCCGCCGAGCGGATGCGCTGAGCGAGGCTCGCGAAGGCTTCCTCGGTCCGCACTTCCAGACAGTTCCCTTCGAGCTCCACGGTCATCCGCATCGGGGCCCTGCCCTTCATCTGCTCGAAGAACTCGGCCGGGATCAGAAATCGGCCGGCCTTGTCGAGCGTGACCTCTGCGTAGCCGAAGACGCCCCCGGAAACGGCTGTTGGATCCATTTCACACCCATTTCGTTATCAAAACCTTCCCCATTTTTTACCTGTCTTTACCCTTTTGATACAGAACATCTTTGAAGCAATCTGATTTACCATTGGGTATCGATAGGTTAGATAGTAACTTCAGAACCACTGTTCAAGCAAAGGCGATAGGCCTGTGATTCGCTGTGCATAAACATTGAACCATCGGTGATTGTTAGCGTATCAAAAAGCAAGGACAGCGTTTCGCCGCATGACTTCGTCGAAAACCTGTCGAAAACCGCATGCCATGCGGGGGCGACGACCCGAGCTATCGTCGCCGACGGCCCAAATTCCCGACCGAGATAAAGTGAAGACCATGTCGCCGCACGATTCGGTCGACAGCAGACGGGCCCCGATTTGGCCGACGCGAGCGAGGATGTCGTGGTGGGTCGGGGCGTTGGAACGGGTGGGATATCCGGACACCACGACGATTTCGGGGGCAACCTTGGCCAAAAACGGTGCCGACGATGCCCCTGGGCTGCCGTGATGCCCCAGTTTCATGGCGCTTGCTTGCAGATCGATGCCGTGCTCGATCATCGCGGCCTCGCCGTCCGCCTCGAGGTCACCGGTGAGCAGCATTCGGACCCCCTGGTGAGCAATGCGCACGACCAGGGAGTGGTCGTTGTCCGACGCGGTGGCATCCAACAGCGGCCACAGCACCTCGATCCCGTCCCCGCAGGAATCGCCCAGCATGGCGCCCGCCCAGACGCAACGGATCGAAATGCCGCGTTGATGCAGGCGGCTCAACGTGGTCGCGAAGCGGGGATCGAACAGCGTGGGGCAGGTGGTCACCACCTCATCGATCTCGATGGCACGGGTGAGCGTGACCACACCCCCCGAATGGTCTTCGTCCGGGTGGGTCAAGACCACGCCGTCCAGATGGGCGACTCCGTGTTTGCGCAATCGGGCAAGCGTGCCGTTGACGCGCGTGGCATCGACCTCGCGTCCCGTATCAACCATCCAGCGCTGCCCGTTGGGACAGTTGATCAGGATGGCGTCCCCCTTGCCCGCAGCCAGGAAAATGACCTGCAGACCCTCGGGCCGGGTGGGGCGACGGGCCGGATTCAAAACGATGGTGAACGCGAGCACCGCCACCAGGACGGCCAGGACCCACCCATGAAACGGCAACCGCCCCACGAGCAACCGCGTGATCACCACCGCCCAGATCGAAAGAATCCCAACCACGGTCCAGGTTCCGGCCGTCAACCCAAAATCGGGCAGGGATCGCGACAGCCCGGACTGCGCCTCCAGGAATGCCGCAAGCACCGGGGCGACCCCTCGGCCCAGCACCGGCAGCGCAGCGGGCCACACGACGGCGATCAAGAGAATAATCAGGATCAAAGGCATCACCAGAAACGTGGTGAGGGGCACCACCACGAGGTTGGCCAGGGGCGCCAACGGCGCAATGACCCCGAAGGCCAGCAGGGTGGCTGGCAGGGTTCCGAGCGACGCGGCCACGGATGCACATAAACCCATCGTGATTCCCCGTAACAGGCGTTGTCGCCAGCCGTGACTGCCCAAGGCCTGATTCGATCGGCGCGCCCAGGCCGGGGTCAAGCGCGGGGTCAGCAGGGCCATGCCGATGACCGCACCGTAGGACAGGACGAACGACAGCGAGAATGCCTGTTTGGGTTGGATCAGCAGGGTCAACAACCCGGTGATGGCAATGATGCCTTCGAGCGGTTGCCGCCGTCCGGCCTCGATGGCGAGCGTGGCCATCGCAAACATCCCTGCGGCCCGGCCGGCCGACGGGGTCATCCCAGCGAGCAGGGCCACGCCCACTGCAGAAGCGGTGCACAGCCATCGACGCACCCGGGCCAGATTGGCCCCAGGGCAGCACCGAAAGATGAACGGCCCCGCAATACGCGCCAGCAGCAGACCCACGATGGCACCGACCGCGGCCACGTGCAGGCCAGAAACGGCCAGGATGTGCGCGGTGCCGAGCGCCGACAGGTCGCTTCGCAGCAACGGATCGATGCCCCCGCCCTCGCCGACCATGAGCGCCAGGACCAGGTCCCCGACCGGACCATCAATCGACCCCAGCACCCGCCTCGACAGCACCTGGCGCACGCGGTCAAAAACCGCGCTCGGGGGTCCATCGGACAGACGTTGCGGCACCGTTTTCTGAGTGATGGCAAAGGTGAAATCGCGCGCCTGCGGCCAGGCCGGGTTCAGGGCCTCAGGGGGATGGTGGGGTGGCCAGATACGTCCCTGTGCCAGATACTCACGCCCCGCCACAAGGTCCACAAACCCGGGATGGTGAAGTCGCGCCTCGACGCCTGACCCGATGACCTGCCAGGGCAGGCCCGGTTCCCGGAATGCCGCCACCCGGATCACGGCCCTGGTTGCGGCCCGGTTGCGCCCGGACACCCGCTCGACCCGGAATGCCACCTCGATGCGTTCGCCGCTCATGGCCGTGCGAAGGGCCTGTGCGTCGGCCTCGGACAACTCCGCCGCAGGCAGAGTGCCCATGCGGACCGCCCCGGCGAAAAAGCCGATCAGCAATAGCGAAGCCACGGGACCTGGGAGGACCGACCGACGGCGAAGGAACAGGACGGCCAGGGCCGTGATCAGGCCGGTTCTGGCCACCACCAGCATGGGCCCAGCCATCCCGGCACACCAGCACCCGGCCAACCATGCGATCAGCAGCAAAAGCATCGGGCTGACCGACCTTTCCGAATCATCGATCATGACGCGGACACTATCGGATGTACCCATGTCTTTGTTTCATGCGTCGCTCCATCATGCATTGACCCTGGGCCTCGATTGTCCTACGGTAGCCACGGCACCGGAGTCTTTCACCATGCGACGGTTCGAGCTTGCCATCTCGCTGTTGATGTTCGCGTTGACCGCCTGCTCTTCCCGCGGCACGGATCCTCTGGCCATGTTGCCGCAGGATGCCGAGGCATGGTTCGCGCTGGCCCCCATCGAGACCTCGGGCGGCCACCTCGGTCGCGTACTGTCGCGCCTTCCGGATGGTGCCGGGCTCGCGGACCTGATGCGATCGGTGACGGGCATCGATGTGATGGATCCGGCCCGTTCGCGGGAGTCGGGTCTGGACCCGCGACGGGGCGCCTTGCTGGCTGTGACCACGAACAAGGTTCTGCTGGTGCTTCCGGTATCCGACACGAAATTGGCCTCGCGGCGTCTGGGTTTGCGTCTGGCGCGGCTCGGTCTGATCGAGCAGGAAGACCCGAAATTCAATCTGCGAGTTTTTGCCCGCGAGGATTCCCCGGACCTGTTGGTCGCCTTGCGCATGACCGGGGGACTGGCGCTCGTGGGTGCGGGCGGGGCGGACCTGCAGGACTGGCTGGCCTCTTTGGCGCCTTCTGCCGGCGGCCGCGCACAGTTCGATGCCGTGCTCGAGGAGGCCGGGCCACAAGGCGCGGACGCGGTCGGCCTGGTTCGCAACGCCCGTCTGGTAGGGCTGATGATCGGCTTCTTGAAAACCCGCTCCGAAGTACCGCAAGAGGCCTCGCGAAAGCTCGCGTTGTGGTCCACGCTTCTGGGCGACCTCCGCTGGGCAATGCATTTCGACGAAGGGATTCAGGCACGGATGATCTTGGGGCTCGGGCAAGGCGAGCTTGCGCCTCTTCCGGCCCCGGCGCCCATGCCTTCGGGAATTGCGGCATGGGCCCGGATCGATCTACCCGAGGCCCTGCTGCGCGTGGTCCGCGAGGGGGTGCGCGGCCAACCCGACCTGGGGGCGATGTTCGACGCTTTCGGCGGCCGACTTGTGGTCTCGCTGCTAACCGACAGTCGCATCCCACCGGTGCCCATCCTGGCCGACGACCGCTTTTTCAATCGCGCCCGCCTGGCATTCGGCATGGGTTTGCGACCCGAGGCCCTTCCGCCCGCCTTCATGACCGCGTTTTCGGTCGAGGCGGTGCGCGAGGGTGCCCAGGTCAGTCCGTGGCTCGGTGCCATGCCCGAAGGCACGACGCTTGTTCTGCCGCGTGGCCAGGAGGTCTCGCTGACGAGCAACGCACGTTTCCTGCTGGGCGTGACCGGGACGCAGTCACGCGCCTATGGGGCCGACGGCCTCTTCACCGGCCGATGGGACCTCTTGCCGGGCTTGATGGGCCCGGAAGGCGACACGATCGCGACGATCGCGGCGGACCCGGGTGCAGTACTGCAAGCCCTGAGCCTTGGCGAGATGGATTTTGCCCGCCACCTGGTCGGGGCCTTGAAGTCCCTGGACGTTCGCGTTGCGTGGACCGCAGGCCGACTGGTGTCAGACCTGCGTCTGGTGGCACGATGAGCCAGAGTCAGTTCATGATTTCGATACGGAATTTGGTGCGGGAGTATGCCGAAGGAGCAGGTCGCCGGAGGGCCCTCGATCAGGTGTCCCTGGACGTGCAACCGGGCGAATTCGTGGCCGTGACCGGGCGGTCCGGGTCCGGCAAGACCACGCTGCTCAATATCATTGGGGGATTGGATCGCGGTTACTCGGGCGAGGTCTGGGTGGCCGGCACGGACCTGGCGACCCTGGCGGATCGCGATCTGTCGGCCCTGCGCAACCGGCGCGTCGGGTTTGTATTCCAGGCCTTCCATCTGCTGCCGCATCTGACCGTGGCCGAAAACGTGGCCCTTCCCGCGGAGTTTGGAGGCCTCGAAGGCCGCAGGGATGCCCGGGCCAGGGCCGTGGCCGCGCTCGAACGTGTAAGTCTGGCCGCGCGCGCAGGGGCCCGGCCCACCCAACTGTCGGCAGGCGAGCGTCAGCGGGTGGCCGTGGCACGTGCGATCTTCAACCGCCCTGCCCTCTTGCTGTGCGATGAACCCACCGGCAATCTCGACGCGGACACGGGTCGCCTCGTGCTCGACATCTTTCTGGAACTCAACCAAACCGATGGGACCACCTTCGTGGTGGCCACGCACGAAAGGCGGGTCAGCGAAGCGGCCTCGCGACGCGTGGTGCTCGAGGGTGGGCGGATGGCCCCGGACGGAGGGCAGTGATGACCATCTGGGCCGCCCTGGCGATGATCCGGCGCAATGTGCTGCGCAGTCGACAGCACTTTCTGTTTTCCAGCATCGGTCTCGTGGTGGGCACCGCAACCCTGACCTTCTTCCTGGCCTTGTCAGGGGGGATCCGAGAGCGGGTCTTGAACCGACTGTATCCGGTCAACCAGATCGAGCTGCAGGTCGAGATGGTGCGCCTGTTCGGGCTCGGAAGCCTGGTGCCCGGCCGCATGGACGAGGCCACCATGGCGGCCCTGCGCAAGCTGCCCGGCGTCCGACAGGTCTTTCCCAAGCAGCGCTCCCAGTTTCCGGCGCGCTTGTGGGGTGGGCGCAACGTTCTGGGCGAGGAGGCCCGTCTGGAGGCCTTTTTCGAAGGGCTGCCCGCGGACCTGATCCGCGACGAACTGCGCGCCAACGAAACCGGCGTCATGGGCCCCGAAGTCCTCGACACGGTCTGCGCCAAGAACACGGACTGCGGTCTGGGGGGACGCTGTGCAAACGGCATCTGCCAGCGCCTCACCTACTGGGATTCCTTCCGGGACATGGGGCAGGTGGTGCACTGCAGCGGGGACGCAGGATGTCCGTCGGGCGAGTCCTGTCATGGCGGCTTCTGCCATATCATGTGCGAGGGGCGTCCGTGCACGACCGCGTGCAACAGCGATCAGGACTGCCAGCCTGGCGAGACCTGCAACGTGCTGCCCAACCAGACGCGGGTGTGCGAGCGTCTGGCCTGTCGCATGGCGGATCCCCGCCAGCAGATGATCGATGACCGGGAACTGCTGCGAGGACAGGTCGTAACCCCCAATGGTGGGGACCTAGGTCGCTGCCCGGTTGGGACCTACTGCGCCGTGGCCAACGTGCTGTCGAGCACCGGGTTCTGCGAGGCCCCGATCCCGGTCCTGGTGTCCCCGTTCATCCTCGACGTCTACAATGCGTTCGCGGCCACGGCCCTCGGTCTGCGTCGTCTGTCCGGTCTCGAGGTGTTGTTGGGCACCGAATTCTCGATGCTGTTCGGGGAATCGTATTTCGTGGCCGACGAACGCGTGGATCGACGGGTCGTGAAGCGTTGCAAGGCCGTGGGCTTCACCAGCAAGGCCATGGAATTCGGGGCGACCATGCCGCTGCCTTACGTGGTCCGGGCCAACGCCATGCTGCGGGGCCGCGATCAGTCCGCGCAGTTCACGAGCGTGGTGGTCGAAACCGTCCGCAACGAGGACGTACCCCGGGTGGTCGACGATGCGCGGGTGTTGGGACTGACGCTCGCCCCGCGCAGCGAGGAAGGGCGCAAGGTGGCCAACCTGCTGCTGATCCTGACCATCGTGTTCGCGATGGTCAGCCTGATCATCCTGGTCATCTCGGCGATCAACATCATGCACACCTTCCTGATGCTGGTCAGCGAACGCCGGGGCGAGATCGCGGTCTACCGGTCGGTCGGCGCGCGTCTGGGCGACATCCAGGGCATGATCCTCGGCGAGGCCGCTTCCCTGGGGCTGCTCGGAGGAACGGTCGGGGTGTTGGTCAGCGTGCTGGCAAGCCGTCTGGCCAATGCCGTGGCTTCGGGGGTCATGCAGCACGTGCAGGGATTCCCGTCGGACTTCTTCGTCTACGGAACCTGGGTGTGGCTGGCAGGCATCGGCAGCGGGTTGCTTTTCGCCGTGGCCGGGGCCTGGCTGCCGTCCCGGGCCGCCGCCCGCACGGACCCGGCCACGGTCTTGTCGCAGCGGTAGCGAGCCTGCGCCCGTACATCTTGCAAGAACGGGAATAAGTGCACACTGTTACCGTTATCCTTGGGGCGAAACCCGTGGACCTCTTCATCGGGAGGCTGACATGCAACGAACCTTTAGGATCCTGGTGGGCGTGGCCATCATCGGCATCATGGCGACCGTCCTCTTCTGCCATTCCAGCGAAACCCCTGCGGCCACGGAAAAGGACTTCCGGATCTGGTCGGAGGGCACGGCATCCCCCCCTGCGGTGCCGTCCGGCTTCAACCCCGGGGCGGGCTTCGCCCCCCTGGTTCAGAAGGTCAAGCCCGCGGTGGTCAACGTCTACAGCACGGCAGCGCCTCGGGCTGTCCGTCGCAGCGTTCCGCGCTCGCCGCTCGAGGATTTCTTTGGCGAACGACGGCGCAGCAACGCGCTCGGGTCCGGATTCGTGATCAACGATCAGGGTTTCGTGCTCACCAACAACCATGTCGTGGCCCAGGCCGATGCGATCTCGGTCAAGACCGATGACGGACGCGAGTACAAGGCAAAGATCATCGGCCGTGACGAGAAATACGACCTCGCCCTGCTCAAGGTCGAACCCGAAGCCAAACTGCCGTTCGTCGTGTTCGGGGACTCGGATGCCTTGGCCGTCGGGGACTGGGTGATCGCCATCGGCAACCCCTTTGGTCTGGCCCACACGGTCACCGCGGGCATCGTATCGGCCAAGGATCGGGTGATCGGGGCCGGCCCCTTCGACGATTTCATCCAGACCGACGCCTCGATCAACCCGGGCAACTCCGGAGGCCCCCTGTTCGATGCGCAGGGGCGGGTCGTGGGGATCAACACCGCCATCCACGCGGCCGGTCAGGGCATCGGATTCGCGGTACCGGTGAACATGGCCAAGACGTTCATCCGTGACGTGCTCACCAAGGGCCGCGTCACCCGCGGATGGCTGGGCGTTGCGCTGCAGGACCTCACCCCGGAACTCGCCCGGGGCCTGGGTCTTTCTACGGCCCGTGGCGTGGTCGTTTCCCAGGTCGTGCCCGGCAGTCCGGCCGAGAAGGCAGGCCTCCAACGCGGTGACGTGATCAAGACCTTCGACGGCAAGCCCATCGAAACCGGCACCATTCTGACACGGCTCGTGGGCATGACGTCGCCGGGCGAAAGCCGCTCGGTAACGGTGCTGCGCAACGGGACCGAGAAGACCCTCACGGTGGTGATCGCGGATCGCGAAACCGGCGATGTGGAAGGCGAAGGTACGCGCGGCAGCGAAGACGCCCCAAGTCTGGGGCTCAAGGTGGGCAAGCTCCCGCCCGCCGAGGCCGATCGCCTGAGGCTCAAGGCGGGTCAGGGCGTGGTGGTCACGGACGTGGATGACGAAGGACCGGCGGCCGAAGCGGAATTGCGACCGGGCGACATCATCATCGAGGTCAACCGCAGCCCGGTATCCTCGCCCGAAGAATTCTGGACCGCCACGGCCCGAGTCAAGCCGGGAGACTCGATGCTCATCCTCGTGGTTCGCGGCCAAAACTACTTCTACGTCGTGCTGCAGCGCCCCTGATGGCGTGGTATAATATGGCGCGCCGCCCAACGAACGGGCGACCATCTCGAAAGGAGTGCCCTTGAGCGACGATACCCCCGACCCCGAGGAAAGCGACCTCGAGAACAGCGAAGCCGAAAGCCACCACGACGAACGCCTTCCTGTCCCGACACGGGCTGCCGACGGCGAGGGCCGTGTCGACCTGCTGTATCGTTATGTCCGCGACGTCCAGAAGTTTTCCCTTCTCACGCTCGAAGAAGAGCAGCGCCTCACCCGCAAGTATGCCGAGAAGCAGGACCCCCGGCTCGCTTACAAGCTGGTGACGTCGAACCTCCGACTGGTGATCAAGATCGCGTTCGAGTACCGGTCCTTCACGGCCCAGGTCCTGGATCTGATCCAGGAAGGCAACATCGGCCTGGTGCAGGCCATCAAGCACTTCGACCCCCTGCGCGGCGTGCGTTTGTCCCACTATGCGCAATACTGGATCCGTTCGTACATCATCTACTACCTGCTCAACAACCACCGACTCGTCAAGCTCGGCACCACGCAGGCGCAGCGCAAGGTCTTCTTCAATCTGCGTCGGGAACGGCAGCGCCTGCTGAACATGGGATTCGACCCCACGGCGCGCCTCATCGCCACCAACCTGTCGGTGCCCGAAGACACGGTCAAAGAGATGATGGAGCGGATGGATTCTCCGGATTTGTACCTCGACGCCCCGCATGGCGAGGACGGCAAGAGTACCCTGATGTCTACCCTGGCCGGGACCTCCGCCCCCGAAGACGAAGCCGCGGCACGGGAAGTGTCGGGGCAGGTGCAGGAAAAGATCGCCGCATTCGGTCGCACACTCGAAGCCGAGCGCGACCGCTTCATCTGGGAAAAGCGCCTTCTGTCCGACGACCCGGTCACCTTGCAGGAAGTGGGCGAGAAGTTCGGGGTCAGTCGCGAACGTGCCCGACAGGTCGAAGAGCGCATCAAGGCACGCTTCAAGGCCTTCCTGCAAACGGAACTCGGCCCCGATTTCGTGACCACGCAGGCGCTTCGTCGTCAGGCTTGACGCATCCCCCCCGAACTGGCAGGATTTCGCCCGGGCGGGGCGAGGCATGCGGATGATCGACAAGCTGTTGAACGGGCTCGTGACCTTGGGCGAGCGCCGCGGCCGGACGGTTCTGATCGTCCTGGGCGTGCTCACGGTGATTGGGGGCGTGCTGGCCTCCCAGCTTCCGATCAACACCTCTCAGAAGGCCCTGATCCCCGAAACCCATCCCGTTCAGCAGGACTATCAGCGATTCATCGACGAATTCGGAGCCATCGACAGCCTCGTGGTAGTGTTGTCGGGGGAACCGAAGAACATCAAGGCCGCGGCCGAACTCTTCGCCACCGAATTCCGCAAAGAGACCAACTGGGTCAAGAGCATCTTCTACCGGGTGGACGTGTCGTTCTTCATGTCGCGTGCACCGCTGTTCGTGCCGGTCGAGGCCCTGCGCGACGGGCTGGAAGTCCTGACCAAGCAGCGGACCGTGCTCGAACGGGTGGCCCGGATCAACAACATGACCGGGATCCTCGACGTGATCGAAAAGAGCTTCGCCAAGCCGGAACTGGAGTTCGACCCGGACGCGGTGAGCTACATCCTGATGGGTGTCGAGGAATTGTTCAAGGAATGGAACTTCTGGCTCACGGACCCGACCCACAATGACGTCAATCTGATCGGCAAGGCCCTGGCGGCCGGACGGGATGCCACGGCCATGGCGCGCTCCGAAGGCTTTCTGCTCAGCGACGACGAGCGCATGCTGTTTCTGTTCGTGCAGCCGAATTCCTCGAGCGACGATCGGGGCTATTTGAAGCCGTTCCTTGGTGACATGCGGGCCGCGGCCGACCGCGTGTTCGACCGCTACCCGGACCTGCGCGGCGAAGTCGAGGTCGGTTTTACGGGCATGCCGGCACACGTCCTGACCGAAGCCGAGACCGTGTTCAGCGATGTGGGCAACGGGGCCATCGTATCGGTGATCCTGGTCGTGTGCATCATCCTGGTGGGGTTCCGTTCTTTGCGCAAGGTCGGGGTCGCGGTCGTACCAATCGTGGTTGGCATGGTCATCGCGTTGGGGGCGATCCAGTTGATCGTGGGGCGCCTGACCCTGATCAGTGCAGCCTTCATGGCCGTGATGTTCGGGATGAGCATCGACTTCTGCATCTACATCATCCGCCGCACCGAAGAGGAATTGGGGCACGGCGTTTCCCGTGCTGACGCGGTCCGAACTGCCGTCGTCGGGACCGGACGGGGCGTGCTCACGGGCGGACTGACCACGGCCCTGGCATTCTTTGCCGTGGCCATGTCGGATTTCGTGGGATTTTCGGAACTGGGCATCACCGCGGGTACGGGCGTGCTGGCCTGTCTGGCAGCCACGTTCCTGGCGCTTCCAGCCCTGCTGCTGCGCGTGAAGCCCGAACCCCAGAGGCCCAATCTGGAATCCATCCGGGCAGCAACCGGAACGCCTCAGTGGCACAAGGGCCTGGTGGTGTGGACCGCGGTGATCGTGGCGGTCACGGCATGGGGAATCTGGTCGCTGCGGGACGTTTCGTTCGATTACAACGCGCTGCATCTGCTGCCGCGGGACACCGAATCCACGGACCTGCAGATTCGGATGCAGGAAGGCAGTCCCTTCCAGTCGTCGTTCGTGGCGGTTACGGCATCGAGCCTCGACGAGATCCGGGCCTTGGTGCCTCAGCTCAAGGCCCTGCCCGAGGTGGCCCGCGTCGAGTCCCTGAGCGACATGATCCCCGAACAGCAAACCGAGAAGCTGCAGATCCTGGCCCGCTATCGGCCCATGGTCCAACCGCTCAACGTCACCTACATCGACGATCGCGTACAGGGCGAAGATTACGCCCGTCGCATCGAACGCATCACCGAGATCTTCGAGGAGGCCCAGGAAACGGTGTTCTCGGCCGGCCGCTCGGACCTCGTCGAACGGTTCGAAAAGATCCAGGCACAGCTTTCGGCCTTGAAGCGGACTTTCGCAAGCACCGAATCCGACACCATCCGGTTCCGCACCAAGTCGTTCGAGCGCAACTTCTTTGCCGGAGCCAAGCAGATCGTGGACCTGGTCAAGCAATGGATGGACACGCGCCAGATCCGCGAGCAGCAACTTGCGCCCGAGATGCTCGCCCGCTTCCGCAGCGCGCAGGGCACCTATGCCGCCATGGTGTTTCCCAAGGGTTCGATGTGGGACGTGGACGTGCTCGACCGCTTCGTGAGCCAGCTCAAGTCCGTGACCCCGCGCATCACGGGCTTCCCGGTCACGCATCAGGTCTACTCGCGCATGGTCGTTCGCGGCTTCGTGCAATCCATGGCATACGGACTGATCATCATCGTGATCCTGCTGTCCCTGCATTTCCGGCAGGCCAACGCGGTGATTTTGTCGTTGCTGCCGCTGGTTCTGGCCCTGATCTGGCTGCAACTCGCCCTGAACTTGGCCGGGATTCCGTACAATTTCGCCAGCCTTGCCGGGATTCCACTGCTTCTGGGGTACGGCGTGGCCTATGGGGTCAACATGGTGACGCGATGGATGGAAGACCCGTCGACCACGGCGTTCGTGGCTGCGTGGACCACCGGCAAGGGCGTGCTGTTCTCGGCCACGACCACGCTGGCGGGCCTTTTCAGCATCATCTTCGCGCGCCACAAGGGGGTTTCGACCTTCGGCGTGGTGCTGCTGATCGGTATCACCTTCGCCCTGATCTCGGCGACCCTGGCGCTTCCGACCCTGATCGATCTCATCTACGACACCTGGAGGAAGTATGTGCACGGCACGTCCAAGAAGGATTGACGTCTGGTTTGCGGCGGTCATCGCCATCGCGTTGCTCGCTGCCACTGGTTTGCAGGCCGCCCCGACCAAGGCGCGCGGCGCGAAAGATGGCGGCAAGATCGGAATGGTCATCGTGTATGCGGGTGGCCCCGATTCCCCCGAGGTCAAGAAGCTGATCGATCAGTTGCTGACCTACGTGGCCCAGCAAACGGGCATCGACCCAGCCAACATGACCGGGGCCTACTTCAACGATGCCAAGGCGACGCTCGATCACCTCAAGGCCAACCGGGACTCGTTCATCCTGGGGTCGCTGGGGCTCTATCTGTCGCAGCGCAAGGCCCTGTCGCTGCTTCCCCTGGCCAAGCTCCGCTATGCCGGGGACGGCGAGGAGCGTTACTACCTGATGGTCCGCAAGGGCCGCTACCATGCCATCGAGGAACTCAAGGGCAAGACCCTTTCGGGCAACACCCTGTTCGAAGACCACCGATTCCTGAGCCGCGTAGTCTTCGGCGGTCGTCTGGACGTGCCCTCCTACTTCGACCTCAAGCCGACCGGACGCCCCCTGTCAGCGGTGAAGAAGGTCGCGGCCGACGAGATGGATGCCGTACTGCTCAATCAGGTGCAGTACGAAAGCCTGGTGCGCATACCGCTGGCCGACAAGGTCGAGACCATCTTCACCTCGGAGCCCATGCCCCCACTCGGGTTCATGGTCCTCGACACCCCCAAGACCCGTCCGGTGAAAGACAAGGTGCTCAAGGCGGTCACCGACATGTGCGCCTCGACGGATGGCAAGGCGGTGTGCAACAATTTCGGCATCAGCGGTTTCGATCCGCTGCAACCGGGAGTGCTGGATGCGGTTACCAGGAAGTACGAAGGGGCTGCTCACTAGCTTGTGCCTGAGCACCGTGTTGTCGTGCGCGGCCACGGTCCCCAAGGTCACGCCGGGCCTCGAGGTGGCAGTCATGCCCGCACAGGACGAGCATCCCTTGTCGGTGCTGAGCGGGGATTCTGCAGGCATGGCAAGCGCCGCAGAACGCCTCTGCACACACCTGACCACACGGTCCCAGAAGCAGCAGGGACTCGCCCTGGCTCGCCGGGCCCTGGCCGCTTCTCCCAGTGATACGCGCACGGGCCTGGCGGTCGCGCGCTGCGCCTATTTCTGCGCGGACTGGGAGGCCACCCGCGAGGGCCGCGAACACGTGGCATCAATCGGAATCGAAGGGGCCAAGGTGGCCGGGTCCGCAAGCCACGAACCCCACGCTGCCTATCTGCATGCCTTGCTGCTCGGCATCATCATGCGCGACATGGGGCTCGATGCCCTGGGGCGCCTGTCGGAACTCACCGATCTTCTGAAGGACGCCAGCGCCCTGCCCGATGAAGACCTCGGCGGACCGCAACGCGTGTTCGGACGTCTGTATTTCGAGGCACCCCCATGGCCTCTTGGGATTGGCGATGTGGACGAAGCCTTGGACCAATTGAAGTCCGTGTGCGAACGGCACCCGTCGCATCCCATGAACCACATCTTCTACGCCGAGGTGCTTCTGCACGAGAAGCGCCACGCCGATGCGCTTCGGGAAATCGCTCTGGCACGGCGCTATGCACTCCCGGAACTGTGGGGCGAATATGCGCAGCGCTGGCGGGAAGAAGCGGATCAGCTTTCGGCCAGACTGCCCGAGTGAACGTTCGGAGCCGCGCTCGCTCAACCCCCGCTCGTGAGCATGAACGGATACACGAACGTCACGCTGCCCTCGTCGGGGGGCGGGAATGGCCATGCCCGCACCTTCTCGGCGATGCAGGCGCCGATCTGGCTGTCGCCGGTCGAGTTCTCGGCAACGCTGATGTCAGTGACGGTCCCGGCCGGTCCGATGGTGAAGCGGATGACTACCTTGCCCTGCACCTGCGAATTGACCTTCAGGGCGCGTTCGTAGCAACTCTGGATGGCCCCTTTGCGACGGCGGAACACGCTTTCGACCGAGGCACGGTCGATCTTGCCCGTGCCCCCTTGGGAACCCAGGTTTCCTGAAACCCGGATCTTGACCGCCACTTCGTCGGACTTGTCCCCGCCCGTGACCTTGCTGGCGCTGGCCGCCAGACGCCCCGTGCCCTTCATGTCCGACGCGGCCATCTTCTGAAAGGTGGTCCCAGGCGTTCCGGCCATCCCGCCCGCGCGGCCACCACCGATTCCCCCAAATCCCCCGGAGCCCCCCTCCTGCACGACCGCCATCTGGTTGCCCATGTTCCAGGCATCGCCCATGCCCGCCACCGCAGTCATGGCGCGTCCTGCCTGATTGGACCCTCCACCCGGTCCCAGGAACTTGAGGATCGTGGAGTTTTGCACGCGGGCCATCTGGCGCCGCTGGCGTTCCTCGTCGGTTTCAGGGGCGCGCTTCGCACGGCGCTTGTCCGGGGCTTCGTCTTCGACGTCCGGATTGCCGAAACGGCCCTCTGCGGGCGTTGCACCAACCCCCTCCCCTTCCCCGATCGAAAGGTTTCGTTCTTCACGTTCCTGAGCGACGTTCATTTCGACGGACATGGTACGACGCTCGGCCCGCTCCTCGCGGGGAACCGTGGGGTTCCACAAGAACTGGGACACCACGTAGAAGCTGGCCACCGCGAACAGGGAAGCCACAATCGAGGACACCAGCGCCCCGTCCATGGCCAGCACCGGTTGGCGGCCCACCATGGCCCGCGGGGGACGCGTGAATTCGAACCGCAAACTGGTGCCGCCGAAGTGCAGCAAGCCCGAATCCCCGGCCCGCACGTGTACGTAACTGACGCCATCGACCCGGGCCCCTTCGCGACTCGCAAATTGCGCAACGGGCAACTGCTCGCCCGCCACGTCGAGGTCACCGAACATGCCTTCGACCAGGGCCAGCCAGTAATCCCCATTCCGATCGACCCGGAACAGGCGCATCATCCGCGTCGAACGCAAGGGCAGCACCAGGTCCGAATTACGCCCCAGGCCCGCCAGCACATCACGTCGTTCCTGGAACACCATTTCCCGGATCAGGCGGTCGCGCCAGAAATACGCGATTTGCAACACGCGATCGTCGGGTCCGAACACGGGGTCCGCCAGCAGGGCACGAACGAAGCCCACCACCATCAGGGCCACGCCGATCACGGTCACCAGATACCCGGTATCCATCGTGATTCGAGTCGTTTCCAGGAAGACCCCGGCCGCCACCTGGGTGCGGATGAATGACCGGATCACGAACGGTGCTGCCATCGCGAACGTCAGGACGCCAATCGACAAGACCATGCCGATGGCGGCATACAGCTTCTTGCGGGCCAGCATCAGGCCGGTCAGTGCCACGAGCAGGGCCAAGCCGGCACCCGCCAGCATGATCCGACCGGCCATCCACCCATGACCAAAGAACAGCGACGGGCGTTCAAACTGGACCGTGTTCTCCTCGATCCACGGCAGTACCAGATTGCCCAGCCCGATAGCCAGGGTCCCGGCTATCGCGATCAAGAGCCCGATCATCACGCCTCGGGACTGGCGGCCGGTCGACGACACCGAGGCCCAGATGCGCAAGCGCTCGATGGCATCCGCGATGCCGCTGCGCGAGGTCTTGAGTTCTTCGATCGCCACGGGGCGCGGCGGGATCACGAACTGGAAGAGCAGGCTCACCTCGCCCAGAGTGACCTTGCCGCGATCTTCCTCGCACAGCGTCAGCTGAAAAACCTTGCCCTTGCGCTCGACCCTCTTGCTGCCTCGCAAGGCCTCGAGATCGAGCACCTCGCCCCGGATGGCGACCTTGCCGGTCATCGCCTCGGAGAAGCGCAGAACGTAACGGCCGCGACGGTAGCCGAACAGCCGGAAGGATTCGGGTGCCTGGGGTACGGGAAGCTTCAGGGTCGTGCGTTCTGCCGTGCCGATCGTGACGTCGCCCGCCTTGCGGACGAGGCGTTCTTCCAGGATCTGGTTGTCACGCACCACCGCGACCCGCAGCACCTTGCGTTCGGGCGCCGGGCCCGTATCCCTCGAACGGGACAACGTTCGAGACAGCCAGGCCGTGGCACGTTCACCCACCGTGACTTTGGGCCCTCCGACCGAACGGGCCTGGCATTCGAAACGGAGTTCAAGGTCGCCGAGCCGCAGATGACCCTGTTCGGTGCCGGTCAGGGGAAAGAGATGGAATCCCTGCACAAGCCGGGTTCGACCGCCGGAAATCAGCGCCCCCGCAGTCACCTCGCCCCCGGCCAGCCGGACCACCCCGGGCATGGCCTCCGAGAAGCGCAAGTGCACCTGACCGTTTTCCCACAGGAAGATGGGGAAGGATTCGGGGACGCGTTCGCCGGGCAGTTTGAGGGTGCAGGAATCCGCCCGGCCGACCGTGACGTTCGTGCCGGACCCGACCGCCGCCTCCTGCAGGACTTGTCCTTGCCGCAGAAGCGCCACTTTCAGCAAGAAATCCTTGCCGCGCGCCATTGTTTCAGCCTGTTCTCAATGCCAGAATCACGGGCGTCAGGAAGCGGACGCAAGGGTTGCGGCCCTTCCGGTCGACCGCAGTGTACCAATCGGGATCTGCTTGGGCAAGAATTTTCGCGGCCTTTCCTTGCAGGTTCAGCGCCCCCGCGCCGCGGATACCAGCTCGCGAACCCGGTTCTGGTCCACGGGGCACGCCACATCGCCATCCTGCTTGATGCTGCTTCCCACGATCACGCCGTCGGCCACCTGAAGATAGGCCGCGACGTTTTGCGCGGTCACGCCACTGCCCAGCAAGATCGGTCGATCGCCCGCCAGGGCTCGCGCAGAGCGAACCTTGTCGAGGGCCGGGGCATCTCCGGTCATCCGGCCCGACACGATCAAGGCATCGGCCCCGAAGAAGTCCGTCCAGGCGATGTGGGTCGCCAGATCGATGCCCGGGAAGCGGACCGAATGTTTCTTGTCCACGTCCGCAAAGATCTTGACGTGCTCGGCGTCCAGATCGCGACGGCGGCGCATCAGATCAGCAGCACAGCCCTCATCGATGCTGCCCGCATCCCAGACCCCGGCGCCCGTGAACATGCACACGCGGATGAAGCGCGCACCCGTGGCAATCGCAATCCCCAGTAAGGCCACGCCACCGTTGTGCACGAGGTTGATGCCCATCGGCAGGCCCGATTCGCGACGGATGGCGTCCGCTGCCACGGCGTGGGCCGCGATGCTTTCTGGCTGAATGTGGGGCCCGGCACGAAACGGAATGTCCCACATGTTCTCGACGATCAGCGCGTTGCAGCCGCCCTCGGCCAGGGCCATGGCATCCCGCTGTGCCGCCTCCACGATCGGGCCCAGCCCGCCGCCTCGATAGCCGGGGGAGCCCGGCAGCGGCCACAAGTGGACCATCCCGATGATCGGCTTGGGATGGCCGCAGACCTCGCTCAGATCCTGGATTCGAACAGCATCCATGCGCGTCTTCCAGTCGGGAATCATGCCAGACCTCCCTTACGCACGACCAGCCACGACGTCACCATCCCCAAGCCCGCCACGATGCCCATCCGCACCATAGGCCCGATCCCGGTCAAACACAGAGCAAGGGCCAGGAGCAGGAAGCCCGCCAGGGCACCGTTGACCCTGCGCATTGACTCCGCCCCTCCCCCGTCGAACAGGACCGCCACCATCAGCGCCGGCAAGAAGCACAGGGCCAGACTGCCCGGGTCCACATGCCAGCCGGTCAGATACAGCAGGCCAAAGCTCGCCCCGGTCGACAGCAACACCAGCAGCAGCGCCCGCCAGGCCCTCGACAAGGCGTTGCGACCCGACAGAAGAAGCAACAACGCCGCCATGAGTGCAATCACCGAAACGCCGATGCGCACGGCCCGTATCACCGAGGCTCCCAGGCGCGCACCCACCAGCGGATAGCCGCTGACCACGATCTCCTGACGGCTCGTGCCTTCCCGACGGGTCGATAGATCCGCCAGGATTCCGCGCAACCGGGCTTCGAGCACCGGGTCCACTTCCTGGTCCCCAAGAAGCAGGCGAATCGCAGATTTCACGCCGTGCTCCTGGCGCAATGCCGCCGCCCGCGTCAGCAGCGTATCAGCCAACTGCCGAGCCATCTCAGGGCTTGCCTTGCCGTCGCGAAAGGCCTGGGATGCCTCGATCCGCGCCAGGATGGCGTCGTGCCCGATTCCCGGGGTTCCCAAAAGAAGCGCAATGGCCTCCCAATCCTGCGGGCCCAGAACGCCTTCCGCCTGTGGGCCCGCCAGATCCGCCATGAGGGTTTCGATCACTTCTTCGGGCATGCCAGCGGCGCCATGGGCCGCGTCCGCCGTGCGAACGGCCAGGGCGATGGCCTCGGGGGACAACGCCATGCCCGCCCGCCGGGTCACGGCCGCGATCCGCTCACCGACGATGTCAGCATCGTTGCTTGCCGAACGTTCGAACGTATCCTGCACCAGGGTCTCGAGGCGGTCGGCCCCAGCCCGATCGAGAGCGCCCGGAGGAATTCGCAGAGCCAGCATCGACACGGTCCAGTCGCTCGAAGTCAAGGATCGAAGGTCCGGGGACCCCTCGACGAAGAAGCGCAGATTGTCCAGCGCCGATTGCGATTCCGGGATATTGCGCGACCCCCCGAAGTTCCCCGCCAGCATGGCCAGGACCTGCGTGATCGAACGCACGTCCGAGAATTGCGATTTGCCTTCGATCAGGTCGGTGAACCGCATCAGACGGGCGGCCTCGACGTTTTTCTTCACGTCCCCCACGACGCGCACCTGAACGAAATCCGATCCCCCGAAGTGCCGGTCCATGAACGCGATGGTTTGCCCCGTCTCTTCGCAACGCAGGAACATGTCGCCGGGCATCGACAGGAAGCGGAAGCCATATCCACCGACCACGGCCAACAACAAGGCCAGGGCCAGGGGCAACCACCGCGGCCCCGAGGGCGATCGGGCGATTGCCGAGGCATCTTCACTGCGCGCCACCACACCCGTTACCAGGGCATCCACCAGAAGCAGGCACACCAGGCCCAGCGCACTGGCCAGGGCCACATCCTGCAAGGGGCGATCCGTCCACACCCCAACGCCGACCATCGCCAGACTGATCGCACACAACATCAACGTCCGCGACAAGGGCCGTTCAGGCCACGACGCGAAACAGGCCAGGGCCGCAGGCAGCAGTAGGAACGCCACGCCCATGACCTGATTGCTGATCGCAATACCCGACCATCCCATGGCCCCAACCCACCATACCAGCACCAGCGCGCTACCCCCGAACACACCGAGCACCTTCCAGAACCGACGCAGGCCCCAGGCCAGCCCCGCCAACAACAGTACGATGCCGATCGGCAGGACCCACGGCAGGGACGCCGCCAAACGCGATCCAATCGATGCCGTGAAGAAGGCCGGACCGAAGTAGTGTGCGATCAGCGGGCCTCGGCCGGCATCGACCGTGTCTCGGATGACGGTCAGGGCCTCGGGGCGGGCCGGATCGACCCGTACCAGGATGATATAGGCTCGCAGATCCGGACTGATCATGCTGCCCATGGCATTTACGTTGGCCTGCAGGCTTCGCTTGAGCGCCAGGCGTCCGGCATCGTCCTGCGGGATCGCGGGAAGCGCCATCGTGGCGTTGAGCGTGCCCTCCGCGTCCTCCTGAATATCTTCGAGGTTGGCGATGCTGCGCACCCACAAAAGCCCGTCCGCCTTGCGTTCGGATAGCGCCGCCGTCAACTGTTGCAAGCTTGCAAGGCCCTGTGTGCTGAGGGCGTCGTACGGCTCTTCGAGCCCGATCATGATCAGGTTCAGGGCATCGAACTCCTGGTTGATTTCGCGCCACTGGGCCACCGCCGGATCACGCAATGGCAAATGGGACAAGGGGTCCGCATCCATCTTCAGGCGCGGCAGACCCGAAACGAACAGCGCGGACAGGGCCAGAATCAGAATGGTCTTTAAGACCCATCGGATGGCCGGTGACATCACTACCTCCGTTTTCCTGTGAGCGATTGTCGGTCCTGTGTCACGGCACGTCAAACAGGTTGGCCTGGTCGGCCTCGAGCGCATCACAACTGATCGCGGCATCGAGCCGACGCATCAGGTAGGCACTCGCATCGGGCGTGGGCGTGATGTTTGCCACGGTGGTCAGCAGCGTGTTCGATGCCCCGTAGGCCTTTTCGTCGGCGGTGAACGCAAGACGGCCGCCAAACCGGTTGGCATCGCCCTGGAAGGCGCCCGCATCGAACTGCCAGACCACGCGCCGCACCATGTAGCGGTCTCCTTCGGGCATGGCCACGTGCATGGTGACACCCACCTGACCGTCCTGATCCTGGTCAAAGACACGGGCATCGGACCCGCTTTCGGGGATCGGGTCAAGGGCCGGGTCGGCCATGTCCTTGAGCCCCCACAGCCAGACCACCGAAGGCGTGCCGAAGGTTTGGTCGCCCGGCAGGGCAATGACGATCGGGGCTGCGCGCAGGGCCTGTTCGAGCGCGGCCGGGACCTCGGCCTTTCCGAAATCGCTGGGCCCGCTGCCCTGGTCGACCACGTTGGTCTGGCCGCAGAACGTCAGGGTCAGGGTTGATTCGTCCGCCGAAACCTCGCCAAGGAACAGATCCGTGGTCGTCAGTGCCCAAGGCGTCCCGATCGGGGCAATGGTCCCCTGCGACACCAGACGAACGGCCCAAAGGCCTTCCAGCGGCGCCGAGATCGCCTCCGGTTCGGAAGCGTCGCCGATCGCCTCGCCGAAGACATCAGGTATGTTGTCAGAATCCGCCACCGTTACGTCGGTCACGGCCGCATCCGGATTCACCGTGTCCGCCACGTCCGTGGGATACTTCTGTTCCAGGCGCGCCAACCCGTCCGCGGTCCAATCGCATCCACACATCAGGGTCAGCACGGCCACGAACCATCCGATTCGTCGCATCGACATCCTCCTACCAATAGAGCTTCGTGCGGAAATACGCCACGCTGCGACCCACGGCCTTCTGGCCGAACTTGTCCTTGGCCGCGTAGTCCAGCGGGTCGGACATCTGCGTATCCCCGATGTAGACGAACGCGCCCAATCCGAGTTCGACCGAAGGCTTGACCACCCAAGTGATCTGCGGATAAATGGTGGCCGACAGGTCATCGATCGACAGCACCGAGGACATGCGCAGCATCAGTTCGTCATCGAAGAACTTGAAGTCCATGTTGTTGACCCAGTAATTGTGGATGCCGTACGTGTCGTTGAATTCGTCAATGAACCCGCGCACGTACATGGTGTTCAGGTAGAACCATTTCGTGAAGGTGTAGTCGATGCCGGCCGAGGCCTTGATGAAGGGGTCGGATGGCACGTTCTCGCTCGACATCTCGAGCAGTTTCTGACCGTTCTGGTTGGCGCGCAGCCCGAAAATGACCTTTTCGGGGAAGATCACGGCCATCTCGCCGATGAAACCGATGTCGAGCAACCACGGTGCCGAGTAGCTGAAGTCCAATCCGAGCACGTGCATCCGGGGATACATCACCTCGGCCGTGTACTTGACGTCCACGATACCCGGGGCGTTCGGCGAGGCGCCCACGTCGGCGATGGCCGTGTAGGCGATCGGGAACGGGAAGCGACCGCGGAAGTAGCTCAGCGAGAAGTCCAGTTCGCCCAGC
Organism: uncultured Myxococcales bacterium; assembly: GCA_964424165.1. Lineage (GTDB taxonomy): Bacteria > Myxococcota_A > UBA9042 > DTJE01 > DTJE01 > CAYRIB01. The sequence continues at coordinate 37,294 of CAYRIB010000005.1, forward strand.
TTGAATTGCGCCCGCAGCGCATACTGGGAATTGGCCAGCGTGAACTCGGGCTTGAGTTGCAGGACCTCGGGGTCCGCGAAGTTCAGACCGCAGGCACCCATGGCCGAAAACATGGTACCCAGGGCCTCGGCATCCGCGCGATTTCGCAGAGGGGGCGTGGGCGCTGCAATCAGGCAACCGTTGCGGTCCCGCTCGACCGCGAACCCCAGCACCGCAGACGGTGGCAGCATGGCCGGCTTGAACACCGGCACCCACACCGCAGTGAGGGTTAGCCAGTCCGCGGGATAGGCGCTCAGTTCAATCATCTGGTTGGGCACTTTGGCCGCATAGTCCAAGGGGTCCGAGAAGTCCCGGGCATTGAGGTTATCGGTGGGATTGAACATGTCCGCACTGCCCCAGCTCTGGATCATCCTCCCGACCTTGAGGTCCATGTAATCCGTGAGGAAGCCACGCACCGAAAGATAGGCTTCTTCGAGGTGGATTCGGAAGGGGTCGACCTGTCCACGATCCGACAGACCGGCCAGATCCGACGACTGATTGAAGCCGTCGAATCGCATCTTGGTCTCGATCACGGCCTGCACGTCGCGCGATGCCGCGAACGACAGGCGAAAGTCCACGTCGTTGCGGTTCATCTGGAACTTGCGGCCGTCCGCAGGCGAGGCCCCGCGGTCGCTGTCGATGATGTAGCGGAGGTCGCTCTGGATGTAGCCCCGAAGGTCGAGCATCTCGGCCCAGTCGAAGGCCTTTGCCGGACCGCTCGCCAGCAGAATGGGCATCAGGATCACCAGTGCCCCGGGGATCTTCGAATACGTCATGGATGTTCTCCCGTCTGATTGTCCTGAGGGATGCGGGTCAGCGACCCCACTCGAGCTGGCGTACCGTGAACATCTGATCGGACAGGCCCTGGTTGGCGCGGAAATCCTTGACTTCGAGCATGGTCTTGTGACCGGTGCGCGGGTCGGTCACCAGGACGTTCTTGTTGCGCATTCCGCCTGCGAACTTGGTGGGATTGCCATTTTCGAACACCTTCACCTTTTCGCCCGCCTTGTTGAAATACTCGACCCCGTCCTGGAAGAAGCTTTGCTTGTTGATCTTGACGATGGCCCGGGCGTAAGAGATGTCGGTTCCCGGCTTCGGCACGCAGTTGAGGTACCAATGCGTGTCGTCCTCGCGATCGAGGGTGGCCGTGTAGCTGCTCGTCCAGCTTACGGTCGACATGTCCTCGTTCGAGAAGTCCGACCCCGCGAACGATTGGGTCATGTTGTGGGCCGCCACCCGCCGTACCTTCTTGAACCCGGGCAGATAGACGTAGATACGGTCGCTGCCTTCGATCAGGGTTGCCATACCGATGAATTCGCCCGAGGTGAAGCGGATCAGACGCTTGTCGTCGCCCTTCTGATAGATGGTGAAATCGTAGTTCTTGGCGGACCCGCCCACATCCACGACCGTCAAACGGACCGACATGGTCTGGTCAGTAAAACCGTTGAGTTCCTTTTCCATCTTCTGCAGGATGGTTTCGACCGGAAGCTTGCCGTTTTCCGCAACACTGCTGGCAGACCACAACATCACAGCCGCGAAAACCCACCATGTCCTTCCGAACATCGCCTTCTTCATCGTGCCATTCTCCCTCATCGAGTCAGCCCACCGCCGCGGCAGGCGGCGCAATACTCCCAGATGAACCCCCCGCTGTCAACGAAAGTTGGCGGGTCCTATCCGCTGGTCATGCCCCCCACGAGCCCCGATTGACAAACGAAACCGCTCGGGTATCGTTCGCGATGCCGGTGCCCATGCCGGCTCATCTACAGGAGGGAGCGATGTCGGAACACGGCGGTTCAGGGCCCATCAAGGGGTTGCCCGAAAACGCGTACCGCGAGTTGAAAGACGGCGAAGTCTACGAACCGGTGATGCCGGCATCCACGATCTTTCCCGAGGTCACTCCATGGTCGCTGTTCATGGGCCTGCTCATGGCCGCGATCTTTTCCGCGGCCGCGGCCTATTCAGGCCTCAAGATTGGGCAGGTGTTCGAAGCCGCCATCCCGATCTCGATCATGGCGGTGGGCGCGTCGGCCGCTCTGCGCAAGAAGAACGTGCTCGGCCAGAACGTCATCATTCAGTCGATCGGGTCGGCATCGGGCGTGATCGTGGCCGGGGCCGTGTTCACCATTCCGGGCCTGTACATCCTCCAGGCCAAATACCCACAAATCCAAGTCGACTTCTGGCAGATCTTCTTTTCGTCGCTGCTTGGCGGATTCCTGGGCATCCTGTTCCTGATTCCGTTTCGCAAGTACTTCGTCAAGGACATGCACGGCAAGCTGCCCTTCCCCGAGGCCACGGCCACCACCGAGATCCTGATGACCGGCGAGACGGGCGGCGCACAGGCCAAACTGCTGGTCGTCAGCGGACTGATCGGTGGCCTGTTCGATTTCGCCTTTACCTATCTGCGGCTGTGGGGGGAAGAATTCACCTCGCGCGCCCTGCCCTTCGGCGAGGCCCTGGCCGATCGTGTCAAGATGGTCTTCAAGTTCAACGTCAGCGCATTGATCTTCAGCTTCGGCTATCTGGTCGGTCTGCGCTTCTCGCTGATCATCGTGGTGGGTTCGCTGCTGTCGTGGTTCGTGCTCGTACCGCTGATCAACGAAATTGGGAATCTGGCCGTGGCTGCGGGTGCTGCCTCGAACCCCTTTGCCGTGATGAGCCCCGAGCTCATCTTCAGGAACTTCGTCCGTCCGATCGGCATCGGCGCCATTGCCATGGCAGGCATCATCGGGATCATCAAGTCGGGCAGTGTGATCGGTTCGGCGTTCAAGCTGGCCGCGGGCGTGGGTTCCAAGGCATCGGGACAGGCAGTAGTGGTGCGCACGCAGCGGGACCTGAGGATGTCGTTCGTCATGCTGCTCATTGCCGGCACGCTGATCGCGGTCTTCTTGTTCCTGCTGTTCGGTGTCGAGGTCACCATGACCCAGGCGATCGTGGCGCTGCTGACCGTGCTGATCATCTCGTTCTTGTTCACCACGGTCGCGGCCAATGCCATCGCCATCGTCGGAACCAACCCCGTGTCGGGCATGACCCTGATGACGCTCATTCTGTCCTCGGCCATCCTGGTTTGGGCCGGACTGAGCGGATGGCAGGGCATGGTCGCATCGCTGATCATCGGCGGCATCGTGTGCACCGCGCTGTCGATGGCCGGCGGCTTCGTGACGGACCTCAAGGTCGGCTACTGGCTCGGCACGACCCCCGCCAAGCAGCAGACGTACAAGTTCCTGGGGACCCTGGTCGCGGCCGGCACGGTGGGCGTCGTCATCTTCGTACTGAGCGAGGTCTTCGGATTCGTGCAGACACCCGAGCATCCGAACCCCATGGTCGCACCCCAGGCCAATGCCATGGCCGCCATCATCGAACCGCTGATGTCGGGCAGCGGCGTAAGCTGGATCCTTCTGGCGGTCGGCGCCGTGATTTCGGTGCTGATGAACTGGCTCAAGATCTCGCCATTGGCGTTCGCATTGGGCATGTTCATCCCCTTGTCCCTGAACACCCCGCTGGTGGTGGGCGGGTTGCTCAACCACTATTTCAACAAGACCCGAAACGAGAAACTCGCGAAGGCGCGCAACGAGCGCGGTATTCTGATCGCCTCCGGCTTCATCGCGGGCGCGGCCCTGTTCGGGGTGATCGGCGCAGTCATCCTGTTCATCACAAACACCGAGGAGTCGCTGATCCTCGTGAACTGGAAGAACGTGGTCCATGGGGAGGTGATCTCGGAAGCGCTGGCATTCGTGGCCTTTGCCGGCCTGATCGCCTACTTCATCTGGGAGTCCCTGAGGGCCAAGGCACAGGATTGACCGCTGATTGACGCCCCCCCTTGAATCTGGGATAGCCGTTCGTATCATTTCAAAGGTAGTATTCGGAAGTCGGTTCCGGCCCCGAAATGGAGGTTACACGATGCGCTTGCGATGGTTGATGCCGGTTCTGCTGCCGATGGCCTTGTTGTTTTTGCCCGAGGCGCATGCCACCACGGTTCTGCGGGTTCCGGTGGCCGAGATGGCCCGGGGGTCGGATCTGGTGATCATGGGGCATGTGATTGACATCAAGCCGGTCACGGACCCCGCATCCCCGAAGAAGCTGCGGACCCGCATTGCGATTGCGGTGGACAAGACCCTGAAGGGACGTTACCGCAAGGCCACCTTCGATCTGGTGTTGCCCGGTGGTCGTGACGATCAGCGCCGGATGTGGATTGCGGGCATGCCGAAGTTCCGCACGGGCGAAGAAGTCATTTTGTTCCTGGAAAAGACCGAAAAGGGCTTCACCCCGGCCGGCTTGTCGCTCGGCAAGTTCCAGATCGAACGCGATGCGGCAACGGGTCGGGCGACCGCACGGCGCGATGTCCCTCAGGGAGCTGACCTGATGCGCGGTCCCGACGGGCGGATGAGGGTTCCGAGCGCATCTGAACGGCAGGATGTCTTTGTCCTGGAAGACCTACTGAAGATCATACGGGAGGCCAAGAGCGCGCCGGGAGGTGCACGATGACCTCGCGCATGCTTCGCGCCGTTGCGCTGACCGCCGTGCTGGCCTTTCCGCGCATGGCTGGGGCCTTTGGCATCATGACCACCAATGATGGCGAGGTGATTCGCTGGGACCATTCGGACTTGACCTACTATTTGGATCCGGTGGGTCCAACCGACGTCACCGACGGATCGGACATCGATGCCATCGAAGAATCCTTCGACGATTGGCAGGCCGTGTCTTGTTCGGCCCTGACCTTCCAGAAGCTCGGCAGCACCAGCAACAAGGATGTCTTGCCCATCTCCGAAGAGATGAACGACCGCAACGAACTCGTGTGGGTCAACAACTCGAAATGGCCTTTCGGGCAGTATGTTCTGGGCGTGACCATGCCCGTGTCGTATGGCGGCACGATCGTCGAAGCGGATATTGCGTTCAACGGATATTCGCAGGAGTGGACCACATCGCCCGACGGGTACCGCTGCGATGTCAAGAGCGTCACGATCCACGAACTCGGCCACTTCTTCGGGGCACAGCACGTGCTCTATGGCTACGATGCCGACAACCCGCCCACCATGGCACCGTATGCGGACCCGTATGGGACCATGGCGTCGCTCGAACAGGACGACAAGAACGCGGCCTGCTTTCTGTACCCGGCGAACGGATACTACGAATGTTCGAGCAACGACGACTGTCCGTACGTGGTGGGCACCAATAGCAATGGCGAGGAATACTACGAATCCAAGGTGAAGTGCAGTTCGAGCGGATACTGCACCGGCCTGGCCGGGGTCTCGCCCGCATCGGTCGAATTCGGGCAGGCGTGCACCCAGACCGCCGACTGCCAGGGCGACAACACTTGCCAGATCCTGGACTCGGGCGTGCGGATGTGCACCACGGCGTGCACCATGGCGAACGACACGTGCCCGGACCACTATCACTGCGTGGTTTTGCAATCGAACGACAAGAGATACTGCGCCCCGGGAAACAAGACTCTGGCCGAGGGTGAAACTTGCGAGCGCCACCTCGACTGCAAGCTGCTGTGGTGCTTCGAGGCCCCGAACGGCAGCGGATCGACGTGCCGGCAACAATGTTCGGACAGCAGCACCTGTCCGGTCGGAACGACCTGCTGGGTTCCGGTGGGAACCAGCCAGGGCGGCTGCTATCCCACCTCCGAGATGCCCGATGGTGACATCGCCGACGGGCAGGGTTGTTCGTACGATCGCGAGTGCGCCAGTGACTGGTGCACGGACTTGGGTCAGGGCCGGGTGTGTGCCACGTCGTGCAACCCCCTGAGCCCGACTTGTCCCGAGGGAAGTTGGTGCTCGGTGATTTCCGGGCAACACGGGGTCTGTACCCCAGGCGAGCCCCCTACCACCTGGCTGCCCGATGGTTCCCTCTGCCAGGATGGCGCTGCCTGCGCGAGCGGGTGGTGCGTGCCCCAGGTCGGAACCGACGTGAGCGTGTGCCGGACGTCGTGCAACTTGGTCGACTGGGCCTGCCCCGAGGGCACGGCCTGCATCAGTTACGGCAGCAACGAGTTCGGCGTGTGCATGCCGGCCGCGGACCGGAAGTGGATCGGGGACGATTGCGGCGCGCCCGAAGAATGCGTCACCTACATGTGTTGGGCCGCGGCCGGCGAACCGCAGACCTACTGTGCCATGAGTTGCATCGCGGGCCTGTGCTCCGAAGGTTTCTACTGCGGCGACGGAGGGGCGTTAGGACCCCTGTGCCAGAAGACGCCGCCCTCGACACCCGTGACCCCGGAGCCCCCGGGAGAGACCCCTGCCGGCGAGACCCCGAAGAGCGATGGAGGCGGCTGCAACGCTTCCCCGGGGGCAGGCCATTTCGGGGTCACCCTGCTGTTGATGGGCCTCGGATGGGTCGTGTTACAGCGGCGCCGCCTCGTGCGCTGTTGACCTTTTGCAGGTGCGTTTCCTGTTGACGCTCTTGTGCCTTTCGAATAGCCTCGATTGCCGTGAAGCTGACGATCGACATCAAGGGGCATGCGTTCACGTTCGCATCGCTCAAGGACCTGCTGGCCCGGGCCAACGAGCCCAAGTCCGGCGACCAGCAAGCGGGGCTTGCTGCCAGCAATGCGACCGAACGGGTGGCCGCGCGCCTGCTGCTGTCCAACGTGACCATGAACGACCTTCGCGAAAACCCGGCCGTGCCTTACGAGGCCGACGAGGTCACACGCCTGATCCAGAACGACGTCGATGAGGCGATCTTCGCGGGTGTCCGCAACTGGACGGTTGCGCAACTGCGCGAACACGTGCTCGACGCCAACACCACGGGCGACGACCTGCTGAGGTTGGGACGCGGCCTGACCAGCGAATGTATCGCTGCCGTGGCCAAGCTCATGACGAACCTGGACCTGATCACGGCGGCGTCGAAGATCCGTGTGGTCACCCATGCCAACGCCACCCTGGGACTCAAGGGTCGATTTTCGGTGCGCCTGCAGCCCAACCACACCACCGACAGCCCGGCGGGGATTACGGCATCCATGATGGAAGGGCTGGCATTCGGGATGGGGGATGCGCTGATCGGGGTGAACCCGGTGACCGAAAGCCCTGAGGCCACGCGCCGGGTACTGGAAACCCTTTACGAATTCACGCGATCCTGGGGCATTCCCACGCAGGTCTGCTGTCTGGCACACGTGACTACCGCCATGGAAGCCCTGCGAGCAGGCGCGCCCATGGACATCATGTTCCAGAGTCTGGCAGGCAGCGAGAAGTCCTGCCGCGCCTTTGGGATCACGAACGCCATGCTCGACGAGGCCGCGGACATGGTCGCCCGCCTGGGCACGGCCACCGGCCCGAACCTGATGTATTTCGAGACCGGTCAGGGTTCGGAGTTGTCTTCCGGGGGACACAACGGCGCGGACCAGGTGGTGATGGAGGCTCGCTGCTACGGACTGGCTCGCCATTACAAGCCCTTCATGGTCAACACCGTGGTAGGCTTCATCGGTCCCGAATACCTGTACGATGGGAAACAGGTCACGCGCGCGGGCCTCGAGGACCATTTCATGGGCAAGTTCCACGGGCTGCCCATGGGATGCGATGTGTGCTACACCAACCACATGGAAGCGGACCAGAACGACCTCGAAAACATGGCCGTGCTGCTGGCCGCTGCGGGCACCAATTTCTTCATGGGTCTGCCCATGGGTGACGACATCATGCTGAACTACCAGTCCACGAGCTACCACGACAATGCGGCGATCCGCGAACTGCTGTCGCTGCGCCCGACCCCCGAGTTCGAGGCATGGATGGAGCGGATGGGGCTGATGAGCAACGGGCGCCTGACCGGCATGGCAGGCGACCTGTCGGTGTTTCTGCGATGAACGATGGCGACCTGGAACGACTGGTGCGCGACATTGTCACCGGGGTACTGGGAGCGGATGCCCCGGCCTCGGCAACGCCCAGTCACCAGACCGCCTCCACCCAGGCCCCTGTAGGGCGCGGTCACCAGACCGCGCCGACCCCGGACCCCCTGGCCCACAAGGTCGCCTCGTGGCTCGGCACCCCGCCCCAACTCCCGTCGGCTAGCGCCCTCTGGCGCCCCGAGGGCGACCGCGCCCACTACCTGGCCACGACCCCTGCGCGACTCGGCATCGGGCGCGTCGGCACCCGCTACCGCACGGCTGCGGTCCTGAACTTCCTGCGAGATCACGCCAGGGCCCGTGACGCCGTGGCATCGATGATCGACGATAGCGTCATCCGCGCGCACGGCCTGGTCCCGGTCCCGTCGGCCGCCAGCGATAAACGCGATTTCCTGCTGTTCCCCACGCGGGGCCGCCAACTCGGCCCGGGCGCCGAGGAGATCCTTCGCGCCAAAGGCGTTCACGGGCCCCAGGTGCAGATCGTGGTAGCCGATGGCCTCAGCGCGACCGCCATCAACGTCAATCTTCCGCTGGTTTTGCCCGTGATCTTGCAGGAATTCCAGCGCGCCGGGGTCCGGGTCGGAACCCCCTTCGTGGTACACAACGGCCGCGTGGCGGTGGGCGACCCGATCGCGCGCGCCGTGGATGCCGAGGTGCTGTGCATGCTCGTGGGCGAGCGCCCGGGGCTCCGGACCGCCGAGTCCATGGGTGCCTACATCACCTATTCGCGCGTTCGGGACCTGAACGAATCCATGCGAAACATGATCTCGAACATTCACCGCGACGGTCTGGTGCCCGAAGAAGGGGCGCGCCAGGTCGCGGCGCTGTGCATGAAGGCCCTGCGCGACAAGCGCACGGGCGTGGACATGACGCCATGAAGCTGCAGCCCATCAAGCCGCACGTCCTGGCCGCACGCGTCCTGCCCGACGTGGCAGGAGGCCTGCGGGATCGCCTCTCCCTCACGCCCGCGCAGCGCTCGATCGGCCTGCTGACCTGCACGAGCGACGACGCACTTTACGCCGCCCTCGACGAAGGCACCAAGGCCGCCAACGTCGATGTCGTGTACGCGCGCAGCTTCTACGCCGGCGCCGCGCACGCATCGGGTCCCCTATCCGGGGAAGTCATGGGAATCTTTGCGGCTTCGGACCCGGACGAAATTACGTCCGCGATGGCAGCCACGCTGCGCTACCTCGAAGAAAGGGCGTGGTTCTATACCGCGGACGATCGCGGCAAGCTCGCGTTCTTTCCGCACGTGATCCCGAGCGTGGGCCGCTATCTCGCAACGCAGGCGGGCATCGAGCCCGGGACCCCGATGGCCTATCTGATCGCGCCGCCGATCGAGGCGATCGTGGCGCTGGACGCAGCGATGAAGGCGGCTGATGTCGAACTGAAGGTGTACTACGCCCCCCCCTCGGAAACGAACTTTGCAGGCGGACTCCTGATCGGCCAACTGCCCGAGTGCGAGGCCGCGGCCGCGGCCTTTCAGGAGACCGTGCTGGATCTGGCCGCACATCCACACCGACTTTCGCCGCACCCGGCCCTCGATGAACTGTCGACGCGCTTTGCCCGGCATCGGACTCGGCCCGGGAACACGGCGCGCTATCGCCTGCAGGACAGCGGCGTGGCGGTCGAGCGCAAGCCCGAAGACTTCACGCACCTGTTCGACGACACCACCCTGGTACGCAAGGACCACCCGATCATCCGGCTGCGCGGCAAGATGGACCTTCTTCAGGCCCACGTTCTGGATGCGAGTCTGGCAGCACGCGAGGAAGGCCTGGACTCGGTGGTCGAGGATTTGGCCGAGGTTTTGGCCTTTTTGCGAAAGCTCATGGCCACCGAGGTCGCAGGTCGTCCCTGCCCTGATCTGCACGTGGGGGGCCTGGATGCCGAGGAGTTGCACACCCTGTCCCACCAGACCACGCGCTATCTGCATGTCGGCTTCCTGTTGCCCGACGCCTCGATGGGGCCCACGGTAGTCAAGCTGAACCTGCTGCGTGCCTTTGCCCGCGAGGTCGAACTGACCGCGGTCGAGACCTTCGATGCGGACACGCACGTACCACCCGAGGCCGCGGCTCGGATTCAACTCGGTTTGAACCGCGTATCGAACGCGGTGTATGTCATTGCCTGCAAGGTCGTGGCCTTGCGCCAGCCCTTGCCCCCGCCCGGAAAGGACGCCTGATGGAAGCCACCCCTCTGCGCCGCTGGCAGTATCGCATCTTTGCCTTGTTGTGGGCCGGGTACGCCTCGTACTACCTGTGCCGCGTAAACTTTGCGGTGGCACAACCCTTGATCCTGCGCGAGTTCACGGACTGGACCTCGGCGCAAATCGGGCTGATTCCATCGGTCTATGCCGCCTGCTACGCCATCGGTCAGTTCGTGAACGGCCAGATCGGTGATCGGGTTGGCGCCCGACGCATGATGACTGCTGCTATCGTGATCGCAGCAATCACGAACCTGCTCTTTTCGATGACATCGTCGTTCGCGGTGATGCTGACGTTGTGGGGCATCAACGGATTCGTGCAGTCCGCGGGCTGGTCTCTGCTGGTCAAGACCATGTCCGATTGGACCACGGTGCGGCGCCGCGGATTCGTGATCGGGCTCATCTCCACCTGCTACCAGGTGGGCAACGTGGCGTCCTGGTTGCTGGCAGGCTATCTGTGCCAGAAGTTCGGGTGGCGGGCCGCGTTCTGGGTTCCTTCATTGGTCCTGTTCCCCATGGCCATCGTCTTTGCGGTCGGGCTGCGCAATCGCCCCGAGGACGCGGGCCTGCCGCCGGTGCGCGACGACCTGCAGCGAAATCTCCGGGACGATCTCCCCACGGTCGAAAAACTGACCGCACGCGAGATCCTGCGCGAAACCCTGAGCAACCGCATCCTGTGGATTCTTGCGATCGGCTATTTCTGCATGAACTCCGTGCGTTATGCGTTCATGAATTGGGCCGTGCAGTACATGGCCGACTTCCACGGCCAGCCAATCAAGAACAGCGCCTTCATGGCCGTAGCCCTTCCCCTGATCGGGTCCGCGGGCGCGATCTGGGCGGGCTGGGCTTCGGACCACCTGTTCGGCAAGCGGCGTGCACCGGTTTGCGCCCTGATGCTGTTCGGCCTGGCCGCGGTGTGCCTGGGGTTCATCCTGATACCGCAGGGGGCATGGCTGATGGCCACAGTGCTGCTCGGGCTGGCGGGTTTCCTGATCTACGGCCCGGACATGCTCATGAGCGGTGCGGCTTCGGTGGACGCCAGCCATCCCAGCACAGCCGCCGCCTCCACGGGATTCATCATGAGCATGGGTGCCACGGGGGCCATCTTCTCCGGAGCGGGAGTGGGCTGGCTCAAGGACGCGAGCGGGGGCGAATGGAACCTGATCTTCATGGTGCTCAGCGGCCTTGCCGTTCTGTCTGCGCTGCTGATGGTCTCGATCTGGAACGCGCGTCCGAAGGGCGCCGCGTAGGATTCGTCAAGTCAACCAGCCGATCGGCGCGATTGGACCGGCCAGGGGCCGGGCATAGTCCAAGAAGGCCTGCGTCACGTCGCGTCCCGATGCGGCGATGTGGTCGTCGGGCAGGGAGCGGGTCTCCTTGGCCACGTTCGACAGGGCCGTGAGCGCATAGTCGATCACGTAGCCCTCGCCTGGCTGCCGCACCATCACCACGCTGCCGTCGAGGTCATTTCGCAGCGCGAACGCCACGGCCATACGCCCAACCTCGCGGGCCTCGCGAGCGTCCGACGGACTCACGACCCCCGCGAACGACCGCTGCAGGTATCCGAACGTGTCGGCCCGCACGCGCAGCTTCAGTCCGAGTGAATGCTTGAGATAACCGGCAAGCCAGTCACCGAGCGTGCCCGACCCCGAAAGCTGGATGTTTCCGTGGGCATCGCGCTCTACCCCCCCGGTCAGGCGCACCACGTCGAAGGCCTCGCGGGGAATGCCAGTCCCGTCATGGTCTGCACGGTCGAGCAAGGCCGCGATGTCCTGCTTGATTCCCTCGGAAAGGGTCTGGTGCGTCGGACTTGCGGCATCCACGATTCCCTCGGACACCACCACCATGCAGCGCCCCAGGCGCTCGTAGACCGCGGCCACTTCGTCCCGGATCTGCTCGCGGGTCACGGGCCGTTCGGGCAGATAGATCAGGTGCGGACCATCGTCGGGGCGCACCCGGGCCAGGGCCGACGCTGCGGTCAGGAACCCCGCATGACGCCCCATGACCACATCGATCTTGATACCGGGCAGGGACCGGTTGTCCAGGTCATCTCCGCGCACTGCGCTGGCCACGAATTTCGCGGCACTGCCAAACCCCGGGCAATGGTCGGTGACCTTGAGATCATTATCGATGGTCTTCGGGACGTGGAAACAACGGAGTTCGTAGCCTGCCTCGCGGGAGACCGTGTTCACGATGTGCGCGGTCTCGGCCGAATCATTGCCCCCGATGTAGAAGAAATAGCGCACGTCGCGCTTGCGCATCACTTCGAACATCTGCAGGCATTCGTCGCGGGTCGGTTTCTTGCGAACCGACCCGAGCGCCGCGCTCGGAGTGACGGCCACCGCTTCCAGGGTGTCTTGCGATACCCCTTTCAGGTCCACGAAGTCTTCGGCCAGGATCCCCTTGACCCCATGGCGGGCCCCGAACAGTTGCCCGATCTCAGGAACCCCTGCCACGCTTTCGATCACCCCCACCAGACTTTGATTGATCACCATGGTCGGCCCACCCGACTGTCCCACGATGGCATTTCCCTTCACGGCGCCCATGCGGTTCCTCCTGCAACGGCCAAGCCTTGGTGATGATAGCAGAGTCGTCAAAAGGATGGGCCGCGTTGACACGCCTGGCGTCATGGTGTCTCATCATTCGGTCGTTCGCCCGGAGGATACCGATGTCCCAGCACCCGACGTGGCTCGAACCCTTCTGCCCCGCGTTTTGCGACGCGATCGTTCCCCTTCTCACATCGAGCGGTCGCCGGGTCGCCTGCTTCGATGCGGATGGCACCCTTTGGTCCGAGGACATCGGGGAAGCCTTTTTTCGCTGGCTGATTGCAGGCCGTCTTTTGCGCACGATTGACTGCGACACCGACGTGTACGCGGCCTACGAGGCCCGTGTCCACGAGGACCGCACCATGGGCTATGCCTGGGCCGTGAGCCTCATGGCCGGCCTCGCCGATGACGACGTGACCCGGTGGGCACGCCAGATGGCCGCTGCCTGGCCCAACTACCGGCCGGTGATGGCCGCCCTGATGAAGGGTTTGGAGGAGGCCGGGTTCGAGGTCTGGATCGTGTCCGCCTCGAACCGCTGGATCGTGCGCGCCACCATGGAACGCATGGGTCTGGACCCCGACCGCGTGGTGGCCATCGAGGTTGCGGTCGAGGGCGGTATCCTGACTTCGAACGTGTTGCGTCCCATCACCTGCCGTGGGGGCAAGGTCGAAGCCATCGACCACCACATTCAATGTCGACCGATCTTTGCTGTCGGGGATTCGATGGGAGACTTGGAAATGCTCGAATGCGCGCAGCAGCCTCTGATCGTGGGCCGCCACGACCAGCCTCAGGCCGAGATCCTGGCCGTGGCCGCCACGCGCAACTGGCCGATCCACCGCTTCTGACCGACCCAAACTAGAACCCGACCGCCACCCTCCCCAGGACCGAAAACCCCGAAAGTTCGCCGAAATCGACGCCCCCGAAGGTTCCCAGGGTCGTGTACTTGCGATACACCGGAAGCTGCACGGCCGCGCTCGCCTTGACCGGTCCGGCCTGCAGCCGCAACCCGCCCGCAAAGAACAGAGCCTTGTAGATGTCCGCATGATAGATGGGCGCCAGCCCGTTCAGTTCCGCGATCACCGAGACCACGAAGGTGGGCAAAAAAACGATTCCCGTGCCATAGCGCAGGTACTGAATGGCATTCTCTGCGGGGTCGTTGCGTACCCCGTGCTGACTCATCAGTTCCAGACTCCCCTGCCACTGCACGAACCCGAAGTCGAGGCCTAGCACGGCGTAGGGAGCGAATGACAGGTATTGTGGGGTGTACTTGGGGGCCAGCAGGAAGTTCGCCAGCGCCGACGCACTGACGTCGCGCGTGCCGGTCGGCAAGTACAAGCCCAGGCCTCCGGTGACGCCTAACCACACGCCCCCGAGGTCCCAGACCGTGCCTCCCTTGGCATCGATGTTCACGTTCCCCAAGCTGAAGCTGGTGGACGATCGAAGCACTGCGAGGGTGAATGGGATGGACAGGGTCAAGGCCACGGGCCGGAAATTGAGCATGACGTAGGGTTCGAAAAGCAGGTTGACCGCATCGCTGTTGCCGAGTTCGCGGGCCAGACCCAGGGTTTCGTCGCGTTCGCCTGCAGGCAGCGAGTTCGCCAACTTCAGGACCGACGCCCGAGTGGAGGCGTCCGTGATGCCCGCTTCCCGGAGTGCCTGGTCGAGCGCGACCGGGTCAGCGGCCACGGATTGAACGTCCAGAAAGTCCCCGTCGGACATCCGGGCCAAGGCATCGAGCGCCTGGTTGACGTAGGCCTGCGAGGACTGCTTGCACGTCGGGTCAGGGGACTTCGAGCAGACCTTGCTGACCGCGGTCTTGAGCGCCTGATCGCGCTGGGAGGCCAGCACCACGTTGAGCGGCGCAAACTCGAGGTTGAGCCCAATCTCCACGGTGCGATCGCTCACCGTCTGCTTCATCGAATGACCAACGAGCAGGGCCGAGCCTTCGAAGGGCGCCGCCAGGGAAGGGGCGCTCACCAGCAACAGCGCCAACACACATCCAATCGTCCGCATGGTCACAAGCCCCCGGGGGCGCCTGAACAACAGTGTAAGAACCGGCCCGCGAAAAGCAAATTCAACGCCCCATGGTTGACTCAATCTCCCCATGCAATATGATGACTCCGCCTTTTTCGACCGGGAGAAGATCATGCGCCAGTTGTTCGTGAGCATCACGCTTTGCACTGTCCTGCTGAGCCTGCCGGCCCTCGCCCAAGAGAACCCGGCGCCCTTCACCGCCGTCCCCGCGGTGGTTGCAGCCCCACCCGCCGCAGCGTCACCCACGTCTGTGGCGACCCGACCGGTGGATAGGGCACCGGAAGGCCACGAGATCGTGGGATTCAAGGGCCCCGAGCCGGACAGTGGTTGGCCGACGGTCGAGCCGGAGACGATGCGGGATGCCCTGCTGGCCCCCCTGGAGCGCGGTCCGGCCCGCTTTTCCGCGGGCAGCTTCAGCGCCGTGTTCCATGGTCGCCTGCAGTTCTGGGGTGGCTGGGTTGGCAGCGACGCACTTCTGTCCGAGGGCGACCCCATGCAGGAGCCCGGCTTCCGCCTGCGCCGCGCCCGTCTGGGCGTGGAAGGCGGCGTGACCGCGGACATTACCTATCGCCTCGAACTCGACGTGTTCGACGAGGAGAAGACCGGTGGTCCCCTCTATGAAGCCTGGGCCGACTACACCCCGACGCACTGGCTGGGGGTCACGGTGGGCTATCAGAAGTACCCGTTTGCCCGCACGCAATGGTCGAGCTCTGCCCGCATCGCTCACCTCGACCGCGCCATCGGCATCCAGGCCATTGCGCCTACGCACGCCCTTGGCTTGAGCCTGCATTCGGAGCCGTGGAAAGACCACTTGACGGTCACCGCGGGCATCTTCAACGGCCTGCAACGCAAGTCCGGCTTCTTCCAAGGCTTCGAGACCGTGGGCGTGTCCGAAGGCAACAAGTTCGAAAACCTGAGCTTTGCGGGGCGACTGGATCTGGAGCCCATGGACCCGATCGGCCCGGGCGAGGCGGACCTGATGGCTCTTCCCACCGTGCGGCTGAGTGTTGGCGGCGGGGCTTACTACAACGACGGCCGCAGCATCGGCACGCTGGGGGCCACCGGACACCTGCACGTCAAGGGCTATGGTGCCCACCTCCTCGGGGAAGTCGTGTACGACCGGTCCAAGCCGCGCAAGTCCCCAACGAGCAGCAGCACCATTCTCGAAACCAATGAACGCCTCGTGGCCCAGGCCTCCCTTGGCTACATGATCCTGCGCGACTGTTTGGGCCTCGCGGTTCGCGGCGAACTGCTCAACGACAACATGGGCCGTGCCGACGAAGGGGACCAGGTCGCGATCGCGGCAACCGCATCCTGGTATGCCCTGCGTGATTACGTGAAGCTGCAACTCGAGTACCGGCACCGCATGGAGTTGCACGGACCAAACCTGGCGAACGACGCGGTGATCGCAGGCGTCCAAATCTCCTTCTAGCAAGCGAGGCGAACGATGCGCAATCCGCTTTTTGCCGTCGGGCTGTTCCTGGTCTTGCTGGCGACCACCGGCTGCGATCAGAAGACGGTGCTCAGGGCCCGGCCGATCACCCGACAGGATGACCTGATCGGAGGGCCGTCCGCCAAGGGCAAGCTCGGGGACTTTCTGCTCGAAAACGGCGAGATCCGGGCCGTGATCGGGGGACCGGCCCCGGGCTGGGCCGCGGGCGTCTTCGGTGGCACGTTGCTCGACGTAGACCGCGTGCGCTGGCAATCCGAATATCGCAATGGCAAGGGCTGGGACGCCTTTTCCGAGGCGTTTCCCCTGGCCAACCTCCTGGTCGCGAACCCGGCCATGCCAAAACAGGTGCTCAAGCTTGGGGCCGATGACCTGACGCTGCAGGAATCCTCGGGTTCGGTGCGCGTGCTCAAGGACGGCAGCGACGGAATTGAGGCCGTGGTCCGCGTGGAGGGTCACTCTGCATACATGTTCGACGTGCTGAAGTTTCTGGACAAGCCCTTCCTGATGGACATGATTGGCAGCTTGTCCTTTTCGACCTTCACGTCCGACCAGATCATCGATCTCGCGGCCTCGCTGCTCGGGGTCAACGTGTTCGGCCTCATCAACCGGCTTCAGTTGTCGCTCGATTTCACAACCGACTACGTGCTGACACCGGACGTGCCGTACATCACGATGCGCACCACGGTCACGGTGGCACCCCCCGCACAGGGCGCCCTGAATGGGTGCACCCCAGTGCCTTGCGACCTGGATTGCCCGGGTGGCTTTGCCATGCGGGAGCAAGCGGAACCCGTGGAAGGGCGAACCACCCCGTTCCTGCGGCAATGCCCGGTGTGCGCGTGCGCGGCCATCGAACCCTCGATGCCCACGTTCAACGAGAGCCGCGACTTCTTCAAGGTCCTGCTCGGGGACAACAATCTGTGGAAGGACCCGACGTGGAAGGGCGGAATTGTGGCCGGCGACTTCTTGTTCTTCGGGACCGAGACCACCCCGTTCACCCCCGGTTTCGGCTATGACATCGACCGCCGCATCTACGAGAACATGTGGCAGGGCATCGGCACGCTGGGCAGCCCCTTTGCGTTCGACTGGCTGGCCGGCACCGCGGACAATGTGAGCTATGCGTGGGCCACCCGCAACCCCGCGGAACGGACGCTGTTCGACTGCCCGGGATACCGCATCGCCATCGTGGCCGTGGACCCGACCTTCGAGGACGCCATCGCCGACCAACTCGAAGAGGTGCTGGACCTGGCCGAGGCGGACGCCGCAGCGAGGGTGCGGGTTTCCATCGTGAACCGGGCCCCCATCCCCTTGGCCGATGTTCCCATGGACGCGCAGGCCCCGGCCGGGAATGCGGAAACCGTGCAAACCGCGTTCGATGCCTGGAAGGCAGGGGTGCTCGCGGGTTCCCGGGCGCAGGAATGGATCACGGCCTTTGGCACCGGGGCTACGATCGACCTCATTCCGGCACATGCCTGTCTGCCGTCCAAGGTCCTGGTCCCCTTGTTCTCGTCGTCGGCGACCGTGGTTCTGACGCATTTCACCGACGAAGGCCGCCTGACGTCGATCGATAACACGGTCGAGGATGGCACCCGCAGCTACACCTTCGAGCGCCATCTGTTCGTCGGGGACGGTGACGTGGGTTCCGTGCTGCGCCCGGTCTACGCCATGCGGGGCACCCCAACCGGCGAGATCGAGGGCATCGTTATCGAGGACGGTTCGATGGAGCCGCTGTCGCGCGTGGATGTCTTCGTGCTGCAGGACTATCGCACCGACCCGTCGGATCCCATGCCCCAGGACTTTGCCGCGTATCGTTTGCAGGCCGCGCAGGCCTTCGGGCATTCGGGGTTCGTGTCGCAGATGCTGACCGACCGCGGCCTGGACGCCGTGATGAACGGTACGTTCGACGGCCCCGTGCCCCCGGGACGGTACTTTGTTGCAGCCCACGCCACGGAGCGCGGGACTTCGGCCCTGATTCCGGTGACCGTGGCCGCAGGCAACGCCGTCCGGGTCAACCTTGCACTGCCGGCGCCCGGTCGCGTGGCCTTCCGAATCGACGACGACCGCGGGCAGGGAAGCCCGGCGCGCGTCACGTTCCTGCGCTTGGATGCCTCGGGCCAACGGTTGTCGGGCGATGGGGCGAACGTGGTCGAAATGGGCGACCCCCGCTACGACCAGGGCATCGCGCTGCAGGATTTCACGGTCACAGGCCAAGGCACCGTCAGTTTGCCTCCTGGCAGGTACGATTTGGTGGTCTCGAGGGGGATCGAATACGGCATCGAGACGATCCCGGACATCACGGTGACGGCGGGTCAGGAAACCCCGGTGAGCTTGATGCTGCGCCGCGAGATGGACACGACCGGCTACGTGGCCGGGGATTTCCACGTGCATTCGCGCAGCAGCGTTGATTCCGCCATTCCCTTGGATGTGCGGGTGAAGGCGGCCATTGGCGAGGGACTCGAGTTCTTCATCTCCTCAGACCACGATCACCTGACGGACTATGGCCCCAAGGTCCTGGAACTCGGGGTCGAGCGCCTGATCCGAACCATGGTGGGCGAGGAGGTATCCCCCCTCGAATACGGGCACTACATCGGGTATCCCGTGATCTACGACGACACCAAGCAGGCAGTCCACGACCCGGTGGTCTGGCAGGGACATACCCTGGCCGAGATCTGGGCCGGGCTTCGCTCGCATGCGGACGCGCCCGACGACCTTTTCGTGGTGCAGGTGAACCATCCCCGCGGGGGTTTCTTGGGGCTGTTTGATCAGGTGGGCATGAAGGCCTACGACCTCGAGCGCGAGACCCCCGGGATGGAAATGTGCAACGCGGTGCTCGAAGCGGCTTCCTGCGACTTCGACGCCATGGAGGTGCTCAACGGCAAGTATCAGCAGAGCATCCACACCCCCACCGTGGCCGAGGTCGAGGCCTACAACCTCTGCTACCGAGCGATCGTGGCGGCCCGCGACGTGGCGGACTTCCCGCTTGGAGCCGGGGCCACCGACGCCGTGTG
>CAYRIB010000006.1:0-54918 GCA_964424165.1 uncultured Myxococcales bacterium
GTTACCGTTGATGGCATGGTTTCTGGCGGCCTCGGGCGGTGCCTGGGCCCAGGAAATCACCCTGACCGAGGTGGATGCGAAGGCGAAGGATGCCAAGAACAAGGCGGACGTGGCCGATACCAAGACCACCGGATTGGCGCACGTGGTGAACTTGCTTGTGGGGCAGGTGGCCGGGATTGACACCCAGGTGGCTTCGCTGGTCGCCCAGGGAGGCGGGGTCGCTGATTTGACTGCCCGTGTGGCAGAACTCGAGGCGTTCGTCGCTTACTACGGGCCGAAGTACGTCCTGCTCATGGAAGGTGCCAACGACGTCGTCGAGCGGGTCATGGCTCTGGAGACCGCCAACACGACGCTGAAGGACACCGTGAAGACCCTCGAAGGCAAGCTTCTCCTGGCCGAGGCTCGCATCAAGACCCTGGAAGACAATGCCGGTGGTGGCGGGGGCGACCTGACGCAACTGCAGGCGGACGTCGAGACCCTGATGGGACGGACGTGCAGCCTGGAGCTTTTCGGAGTCTGCAATGAAACGTGCATGGACTACTCCGCGAACGACCAGAACTGCGGCAGTTGTGGCAATGTCTGCGGGTACCATGAAGGTTGTTACCAGGGAGCGTGCGTTCCCGCTTCTAGCCTCGGCTGGAATTTCAATGGCTATTTCGAGGGCAATTGCAAATCCTTTGAGTCCATATCGATGGTAGAGTGGGAAAGAGCCTGTTATGACGACAACGAGTGGTGGCCACCTTATCTGGCGGCGTATCGGACAGTTGCTGTGGATGTTCTCCAAGCCCAGAGTTATGGTTGTCCGGAGGGCCAGTTCAGTACGTGGTGGGTCGACTGCTGGAAGGTGGGTGCGGGTGACTGGGCCACGGTTGCGAGTGCCTACTTTGGTTTCTGACGCATCGTCGTTGGTGCCCCCACCTGACTTCTTCTACCGCTAGTTGACCCGCCCCCCCGAAAAGAGGTCTGCCATCATTCCGTGGAATACGGCAGGCCGCGAAAGCGCAAGCAGTGCTTGCGCACTCCAAGGCTCGCTTCGCTCGCGGGATTGCCCGGTCGGGGGGGATCTGGTAGATTCTTCGGGTCATGAATCGATTTGTCATCTTCCGTCTGGTGTTGGTGGGTCTGGCCTCGGGTTTGTTCCTGCTGGCCGGACCTCATGCCTGCAAGGGCAAGGAGGCCGTTGTGATGAAGGATGCGTCTTCCTCGGATTCGGCCTGTCCCGAGGTCAGGAAGGTCCTCGATTCCCCGATCGCGGGGTCGTGGTACACGAACGACAAGGCGGCCCTGCGCCGCGAACTCGAAGGGTATCTCGCGTCGGCCTCGGACGCTCCATCCCGGTCCGGCCGGGTCGTGGGTCTGATTCTTCCCCACGCCGGATACCGTTACTCGGGGCTTGTGGCGGCCCACGGCTTTCGCGCCCTGCAGGGCCAGACCATCCGGCGGGTCGTGGTGCTGGCCACCAGCCACCGCGTGGGATTTTCGGGCCTGGCCTTGACCGATGCGACCCACTGGCGCACGCCGCTCGGCGAGATGGGGATCGATCGCGATGCGGTCGGCCAACTCGCCGGGGTGCCTCTGTTCGCCGTGCGGCAGGATGCGTTCGTTCAGGAACATTCGCTCGACATCCAGGTCCCCTTTCTGCAGGTGGTCGCCCCCGATGCCCAACTCGTGCCCGTGGTGGTCGGACGCCTGACCGCGGCCCAGGCCGTCGAGGCCGGTCGTGCCCTGCGCAAGCTGCTCGATCCCCACACCGTGATCGTGGCGAGTTCGGACTTCACGCACTATGGCCCGAACTACGGCTATGTTCCGTTCGATACCGACCAGCCCGCCCGCTTGAAGGCCCTGGCCGATGATGCCTTCCGGGCGATCCGCGATTTGGACGTGACCGCGTTCCTGTCCCACCAGGACCAGACCGACGACACCATCTGCGGCACGGCCCCGATCTCGGCGCTGCTGGCCGCGATGCCCAAGAGCGTGGACGTGACCCCGCTGAAGTTCGACACCTCGGGCCGCATCACGGGGGACTATACGAACTCCGTGTCCTACTTCGCCATCGCCTTCCGGGCCGCCCCGTCTCGTGGCGAATTCCGGGGCATCGAGGTCTTCGACCCGTCCGAACAGAAGTTCCTGCTGGATCTGGCGCGCGAGACGCTTCGCCGGCACCTGGCGGGCAAGCCCCCGCCCGACCCGGAAAAGGAGGGTTACAAGGTCCCGGACAAGACCCGGCAGCCTTACGGCGTGTTCGTGACCCTCAAGATGGACGGGGATTTGCGCGGGTGCATCGGGTCGATCCTGCCGGTCGAGCCCCTGATCAAGGGCGTGATCCGCAACGCGGTGAACGCCGCGTCCCACGACCCCCGCTTCGATGCCATGACCCTGGCCGAAGAACCGCGTGTGCAGATCGAGATCTCGGTGCTCACGCCCCCGAAGACCGTGGACGGGGTCGAGGACATCGCGATCGGGCGCGACGGCATCCTGATCGATCGCGGAGGGCGGCGGGCCGTGTTTTTGCCCCAGGTGGCGCCCGAACAGAACTGGGACCTCGAAACCACGCTTGCGCACCTGTCCATGAAGGCCGGGATGCCCGCCGACGCCTGGCGCACGAATACCACCTTCCAGACATTCCAGGCCCAGGTTTTCCACGAGATGCGGTAGAATCACAAAAAGAAGACGGTCTGTTATCTCGGCTGTCTACGACGTGGGAAGCGGGGGCTGCTTTTTGGGCAGTCCCAATCTAGGGGCACAGGAGGTTTGCAACCATGAGGCTTCATCTTTTCCTGCTTGGATGCGCGCTCGGTGCCGGTTCGGCCGGTTGCGTGATGGCGTCGGAAGCGGACCCGGCGGCCCCTGCTGCCTCGCCCGCGGTATCCGCGTCGGTCGCAACCGCGGTGCAGACGCCCGATGAGTCCCTGGATGCCGCGGCCATCCGCGCCCGCTTCGGGGTCGCACAAGACACCCTGCGTCGCGTGGCGATCGGGTTTGCCCGCAAAGAGGCGTTCGAGGGCAAGCGCTTGTCGGTGTGTTTGGAACTGCCCTGCCTCGACGGCGAGGATGCCGAGACCGGGCGTCTGTTCGTGCTGTCGGACCTGGTTTGCGGCGGACATGAGACCCTGCGGGCCGTGGTCGATCGCGAACGCAAGAAGCTTCCGGCCGGGCTCGATAACATCGAACGCTTGACCCGGCTGAACGCGGCCACGGGCGAGCACTTCTACACCGTGACCGTGACCAACCTCGCATTCCGACATCCGATCGAAAGCGGGTATCGAGGCCTGCCCCGTTTCCTGCTCGAAGTTGACGAGGCCGATGCTGCCGTCGGAGCAAATGCCACGCCCGTGGCCGTGGTGCCGGCCACCGGCCGTCACGGCAACGCGGTGCGCTATCAGACCGGGGGCAATACGCTCGATTTCAGTCACTACAGCAACCGGGTCGTGCCCGCGTCCGAGCGGGTCGGGGCCCTTGACGTGATGCGCCTGCACACCACGTGGAAGCGTTCGCTCGAGCGCCAGCACGGGGTCGCGGCCCCGGATCGGGCGCAGTGGCAGTCGGACGTGTGGAAGCTCTACGAGACGATGGGGACCACGCCATGAAGCCGTCTGCCGTAAACCGCTTGGTCCGGGCCTTCGCGGTCCTGACGGTCCTGATGATCACGAGCGCCCCGGCAGGGGCGACCACCCGCTTCTTGGGGGGCGCGACCGTGACCTCGGTCACCAGCGTGCTGCGTCCCTGGACCCAGGACTATGCCTGTTCGTGCTGCGTGTGCTGGGAAACGGCCCTGGCCACGGTGTATGCCTTCTGGGACGACCATGTGTGGGTGGCCGAAGGCCCGTGGGCCCGCCTGCTGCCCGGTGGCAACGGCCGGCATGACGCGGCGTTCAAGGCCACCACCCAGCGCTTGTACGAACTCGCGGACATCGCGTGCAACGAGGGCAGCGACATCGGCTGGCTGCTCGGGGCCTCCGCAGCGACCCAGGTCGGACGGGACTACAACGACGAACTCGGCTACGACTTCGAGCACGATTTCGACTGGGTGGTCTGGTTCGGCCAGGACATCCGAGACGAGATCGACGACAACAAGCCCGTGTACTACTCGTTCACGGGCCCCTTCCAGGGCGACGAGGACGTCAGCCACGCGACCGTGATCGTGGGCTACGAAAGCAGCGAAGAGATCTTGTACATCTACGACAACTGGGACCCCTGGGCCTCGGCGCGGGGCCTGAACATCTCGGACGACAGCCGCACCGTGAACGTGACCCCCGGCGGCTGCGACTGCAGTTCGGGCGTGTGCTGCAACGGGTGCGGGTTCGCGTTCCAGAACACGGTGTGCAAGGTCAACGACGATAGCGAAAAGGGCTGCCCGTTCGGGACCGGGTGCGGGTCCAAGGTCGGGATCCGCTATCGCAGCCGCGTGTGCACCGGCGAGAAGGCCGCCTGCGACGAGAACTACGGGCCCTGGTCCGCCTGGAGCGTGAGCCACACCTGCGAGGCGAACGCCGCCTGTACGCTCGGCAGCGTTGCGGGCAATGCGTTCTGCATCGCACAAGCCGAATGCAGCGAGGAACCCTGCGAGGACGAATGCCCCGCGGAAACCTATCAGTGTTCGTCGGGCACCGAATGGCAGTACTGCGGCAGCTACGACAGCGACCCTTGTGTCGAGTGGAGCGATCCCGCCCCCTGCGACGAAGGCGAGGTCTGCGAGGATGCGGTGTGCTTCGTGCCATGCGAGTCCGAATGCGTGCCGGGCGAGCGCCGGTGCGCATCGTCGACGAACTACCGGGTGTGCGAGGTCAGCGAGGATGACAACTGCGCACACTTCGTGGCGGCGCAGGCTTGTCCGGCCGGCGATCGGTGCGATCCGGTGACCGGCGACTGTGTCACCCCTCTGCCCGACGCCTCGCTGGCGGACGTGGCACAAGGCGGTGACGAGGTCGAGGCCCCGCCACCAGACGTCGGGCCTGAGGCTGATTTGGACCTGCTGGACACCGTCCCGGGCCCTGCAGGCGAAGTTACGAGCGGGGCTTCTGGTGGTTGTTCCCAGGGGGCCGCCCGTGTGAACCCGATCGCCGCGTTCTTCGCCCTGCTGTTGGCCTATGCAGTCCTGACCGGTCGCGCCCGGCGCGGTCATGGCGGCGTTCGTCATCCTTGACAAGGCCCCCTCATGTCCCTATGATCACGACAACCTTCCTTGCGAAGGATCCTCTGCGCATCTTACGTGGAGGGGCATGTTTGGAAACGGAAATGGAGGAAACCATGAAGATTCGCTCGATGGGACTGCTGGCACTGCTGGCCGTGGCCGGACTGATGATGTTTGCCTGCGAGGCGTCCGTGGATGATGGCGAGACCACCGACACGGTAACGGGCACCGACACCGTGGCCGATACCACGCCAGCGACGACCTATAGCTGGATCCGGATCGCCGATGACCCGACCAACAGCACGCTCGATAACTGCATCGTGAACCCCGGCGCGGACATCGACGCCATTGCCGTGTATCGTGGCGGCGCCCTGCTCGGTTGGGCCGGCAAGATCATCGCGACGAACCTCGGCGACGTCTGCACGGGCAGCACCGCGGACGACCCGAACGAGGCCCTTGGCCCGTCGGACGAAACCGATGGCAGCGACTCGGACAACCTGTTCGTGGCGCTCAATGGTGGCGAGATCGTGGCCCGCATCGACGACGAGATCACCGGCGACCAGATCGTGCTGCAGGAAGGCGATCAGGTGTGGGTGTACGAGGTTGTTGGCACGGCCCCCGAATACTACTACGTGGACCTGTGCGAGGACCAGAACTGCGCCACCTCGATCGAGATCGGCCATGGCACGGGCGAGGGCAAGTTCACGTACTGATGCCTGCCGAGTATGTGTTCCCGCCTGACAACGTCGTCTTGCCGAAGACAACCATCTGAAAGGAGCCAAGATGCGAGCGAAGCTGCCCCTGTTCGTGGGAACCTTGGTGCTGATCGGACTCGGGGTTGCTCTGTACTATCTGCTGACCGGATCCGGGGAAGGACCGGTTAAGCCCCCCCAGGCCGAGAACCAGCCGACCACACCGACCATCGAGTCGGCCCCATCGGCCCGACCTGCGTCCTCGTTTCGGCGCATGGCGCCCTCGGAGTTTCGCGAGCGCATGAAAATGTCCAACGACGCCGAGATCCAGGACCTCAAGAAGGCTGCGTTTGCAAATCCCAAGGACCCGGATGCATGGAAGGCCCTGGCCGACGCCTACGCGGAACGCAAGCAGTACGAACTCGCGATCGCGGTGGTCAAGCGCATGACGCACTACATCCCGGGGCCCGAAATGCGCGTCGAGGTCGACGGATTGGTCAAGGGATACCAGGCCCGAAAGGCCGCAGACCAGGCCGCGGGCACCCCGTAGCCCGCCCGGACCTCCCCTGACCGCGCCTACTGCCCGGCCCCATCATTGCGGTTCATTTCGTAGGGCAGTTCCACCTTGGTCAACCCAACTTCGTAGGCCGCATCGATGACCCCGATGATGCTTTGAAGGCTCGCTTCCTTTTCGCCACGGATGGCCACCTGGGCGTCTTCGCGACCCGCCTTGAGCGCGCGCAGGCGTTCCTTGAGCACGTCGAGCCCCACGGCTTCGGGTTCGCCCTGGGTCGCATCATCGGTGGTCAGGAAGAAATAGTCCCCACTCTTCTTCACGAACACCACGGGCGAATGCTCGGTGACCTCGACCTGTTCCTGGCCGGCGGTGGGCAGATCGATCACAAAGGCCCGTTCCGCGGTCTTGAAGGTCGTGGAGATCAGCAGAAAAATGATGAGGTTGAACACCATGTCCACGAGCGGTGTGATGTTGACGTCCCCGACGCCGCGGGATCGTCTGGGCCTACGGAAATGCAACGGGGCCCTCCTGTTCAGGCGTCGCAAGGCCCGGGGCCGCGGCCTCTTCCGGAAGGTGGTTCAGCAGCCATGTGGCCTCTTCGGCCATGGCCGTGGAAAGGCGGTCCAGGCGGCCTTCGGTATACGCATGAAACACGTATCCCAAGATCCCGACCGGCAACCCCGCCACGGTGGTAATCAGCGCCTCGTAGATGCCTCGGGCCAGCACGCTGATGTGCGGATTGTCGAACTGCGAGATGTCCATGAAGACCTTGAGCATGCCCGTGACCGTGCCAAGCAGGCCAAGCAGGGGGCCCACCGTGGCCACGATCGCCATGACCGACACCCATCGGGTCATCTG
This sequence comes from uncultured Myxococcales bacterium, assembly GCA_964424165.1. Classification (GTDB taxonomy): domain Bacteria; phylum Myxococcota_A; class UBA9042; order DTJE01; family DTJE01; genus CAYRIB01. The sequence goes on from CAYRIB010000006.1 coordinate 7,199, forward strand.
GGCGACCTCGGCCTGACCGGCCTCCACCAGCGCCTCCTTGCGCTCGGAACGGCGCCGGTGCAGATTCTCGAACCCGGCCCGCAGGATCACCGCGACCGATGAACGATTTGCCGCGGCCTCGGCGGCTGCGCGCTGCATGTCGCCGGCCTCGACATAATGATGCAAACGGCGCAAGAAGTCGTCGGGCAGCACGGCCCGGCCACGGAATTCCCACAGCTTTTCCAAAAAGACCGCGAGTCCGGCCACGGAGGTCAAGAGGATCGGCCACATGACCGGTCCCCCCTTCTCGAAGAATGCCAACAGGTCCATGCCCCCTCCCCGCATTGTTGCGGCTGTCATGCGTGCAGTTCGGACCAGACGCGTCCACGCCCCACATCAACACGCAACGGCACCGCAAGATTCCCGGCGCCTTCCATGCAGTCGCGCAAGATGGCCGCAACCGCATCCCCCTGCCCTTCGCGTGCCTCGAGTACCAGTTCATCGTGGACCTGCAGCACGAGTCGTGCCTGCACGCGCCCTTCACGCAACCGTTGGTCGAGGCGCACCATGGCCTCCTTGATCAGGTCCGCGGCCGTGCCCTGGATCGGGGTGTTGGTGGCCATGCGTTCAGCCGCGGTGCGCAGGTTGTGGTTCGATGCGGCGATGCCCTCGATGGCGCGGCGCCGCCCCGACAGCGTGGCCACCGAGCCTTCGTCGCGCGCCCGGAGGATCGTTTCGTCCAGATAGCGCCGGACCCCCGGGAAGGCCGCAAAGTACTCGGCGATGAACGCATCCGCCTCGGTGCGCCCGATGCGCAGGTCGCGGGCGAGGCGAAACGCCCCCATGCCGTACAGCAGGCCGAAATTAATGATTTTGGCCGTGCGGCGCATGTCGGGCGTCACCTGCGCCTCGTCGCAATGAAAGATGCGCGCCGCGGTCTGGGCATGGATGTCCGCGCCGGTCGCAAAGGCCTCGATCAGGGCCGCATCCTGGCTCAGGTGCGCCAGCACGCGCAGTTCGATCTGCGAGTAGTCCGCGGACACGAATTCCCACCCTTCGGTGGCCAGAAAGGCCGCGCGGATCTTGCGCCCGGCCGCGGTCCGGACGGGGATGTTCTGCAGATTCGGGTCCGACGACGACAAACGACCCGTGGCCGTAACCATCTGGTTGTACGAGGTGTGCACCCGCTGATCCACCGGATGGATCAGGTCCCCCAAGGCATCGGCATAGGTCGATTTGAGCTTGGCGAGGCCGCGGTATTCCAGGATGAGGGCCGGCACCGGATGCTGCTCGGACAGCGCCTCGAGCACGGACACGTCGGTTGATGGCCCGGTCTTGGTCTTCTTGATCACCGGCAGGCCGAGCTTGTCGAACAGCACCTCGGCCAGTTGTTTCGGAGAATTGGGGTTGAACGGACAGCCTGCCTCGCGCAGAATGCGCCCTTCCAAGGCCTGCAAATCGCGTCCCAGTTCTGTGGACAGGGTACGCAGCATCTCGCGGTCCACCCGAACCCCCGTCCGCTCCATGTCGCCCAGGATGCGGGCCAGGGGGATCTCGACGTCCCGATTGAAGCCCGTCAGGCCCGCTGCCGCGACCCCGTCGGCCAATCGGTCGGCCAGACGCCATGCCGCACAAACACGGACTGCACAGGCCTCGTTGGCAAAATCCGTGACAGGGGGCAGGGTCTCGCCGAATTCCTGCAGAGCCAGACTGTCCAGGGAATGGGATTCACGTTCCGGATGCAGCAGATAGCTGGCCAGCCCGATGTCCAATATCGGGTGCGCGACTTGTAGCCCTCGGCAGGCTATCAGTTGCGATAGTTCCTTATAGCCTGATGCGACCCACGGTCCCTGCGGCAGAACATCCGTCAACTGGTGCAGCGCCTCCTCGAACCCGTCGCCCGGTCGCAGCACCAGCGCGCGGTCAGGGCCCGCGGCCACGGCCAGACAAGCGGGCTTCGGGCACACGGGATCCCGTCCGACCATGCTGGCCAGCACGGCCAGTCGAGAGGCGCCCTTCAAGTCCCCGATCGATGACAGCAAGGTCACGGTTGACGTCGGGGTCACTGGGCCGGCGTCGAACAGGGCCGGTTCGCTCGCGGTCCCGAGCTCGCGCAGCATGGCGCCGAACTCGAGTTCGGTGAATAGTTCGCGCAGCATCGTTCGGTCCGGGTCCGTGGGGCGCAGGTCCATGACAGACTGCGCGATGGGCACGTCCGTGCGCAAGGCGATCAAGTCGCGGGACAAGAACGCGGCATCGCGCCCGGCCAGCAGTTGGTCGCGTTTGCGGGGGGACATGTCATCGAGATGGGCATAGACCCCTTCCAAAGACCCGAATCGCGCAATCAACTCGGCAGCGCCCTTGGCTCCAATCCCCGCCACCCCGGGCACGTTGTCCGAGGCGTCGCCGACCAGCGCCAGATAGTCCCGGACACCCTCGGGCGGAACCCCCAGACGCGCGATCACCCCGTCCCGGTCCATCACCAGATCCTTGAGCGGGTCGTGGGCCAGGATGCCTGGTCCCACGAGCTGCAACAGGTCTTTGTCCCCGGATTCGATCACCACCTCGAAGCCATCGGCCCGGGCGCGGGCAGCGAGCGTCGCAATCAGGTCGTCGGCCTCGAAGCCCGGGACCTCGATCACCGGAAACCCCATGGCAGCCGCGAGCTTGCTTGCGATCGGAAACTGCAGGGCCAGTTCGCGCGGCGCTGGTGGTCGATTGGCCTTGTAATCGGCGAACATCGTGTTGCGAAAGGTCTCGCGACCCGCGTCGAAGGCCAGTGCGCAGTATTGCGGCTGGCGTTCACGCGCGAACTTCTTGAGCATGGTGGCCAGGCCATACAGAGCGTTGGTGGGAAAGCCACGACTGGTGGCCAGCGGCCGAACGGCGTGGAAGGCCCGGTGGATGAAACCGCTGACGTCCACGAGGAACAGGGTGCGGGGTGTCGGCATGATGGCTTCCAAAGCGGTTCAGAAAGTATTATAATCTTGCGCCGTTTTGGTGCAAGGTGATTCGCGGTGGCACGCAAGGACGAGAAAGGGCACAAGACGGTCTGCTCGAACCGCAGAGCCCGTCACGACTATGAAATCCTCGACGTGTTCGAGGCCGGGCTCGTGTTGCAAGGCAGCGAGGTCAAATCCCTGCGCGAAGGGGGGGCGCACCTCACCGACGCCTATGCCGAGGTGCGCAACGGCGAGTTGTTCCTGATCGGTGCCCACATCGCCGAATACCGCCAGGCCTCGTACCTGAACCATCCGCCCCGGCGTGTTCGCAAGATGCTGATGCACGCCCGCGAGATCTTCCGTCTGGAGGCCAAGATCAAGGAAAAGGGGCTGACCCTGATCCCACTCTCGATCTATTTCAAACAAGGTCGGGCCAAGGTTGAGATTGCCCTGGCCAGGGGGCGGCGGGCCTACGACAAGCGGGACCAGATTCGCAAGCGCGATCAGGCCCGCGTGGTCGAGGATTGAGGACGACATGTTGGCAGATCCGACAACGCCCGACACCCCAGACCACGTCGATGCGTCGCACAGCGACGTGATCTACGACTGGAACATGGTCGAGGCCCACCACAACCTGCATACTCGCCCGGTGCAACTCTTCGATGAGACCTTGCGCGACGGCCTTCAGTCCGCGTACGTGGTCAATCCCTCGCCCGAAGAAAAGCTGGAACTTCTGCGTCTGATGAACCGGACCGGTATCGACACGGCCAACATCGGCCTTCCCGGCGCGGGCCCCCAGGCCACCCAGGCCTGCATCTACATGGCGCGCGCCATTCGTGACGAGCGGATGCGCATACGAGCCGCGGCCGCGGCTCGTACCCTCGAAGACGATATCCGTCCGATCGTGCAGGTTTCGCAGGCCGCGGGCATTCCGGTCGAGGTCATGTCGTTCATCGGTTCCAGCGCCATCCGCATGCTGGCCGAGGAATGGAACCTCGCCAGCATGCTCGAGCGCTCGCGCAATGCCATCCGCTTCGCCCGCCAGGAAGGCCTGGAGGTCACGTTTGTGACCGAGGACACGACGCGATCGCGGCCGGACATTCTGTATCGCCTGTTCACGAACGCGGTCGAGGCCGGGGCCCACCGGATCTGCCTGTGCGACACCACGGGCCATGCCACGCCCGACGGGATCCGGGTCCTGCTGCGTTTCACCACGGACCTGCTCAAGGGCCTTGGCGTGAGCGTAGGGGTCGACTGGCACGGGCACAACGACCGCGGCATGGCCATGACCAACAGTGTGTGGGCCCTGCAATGGGGTGCCGAGCGCCTGCACGGGTGCGCACTCGGGGTGGGCGAGCGCACGGGCAACACCTGCATGGAACAGTTGATGATGAACCTGCGGTTGCTCGGGGTGCTCGAAGACACGCGCGACATGACGGCATTGCTGGATTATTGCGAATGCGCGTCCCGCATTCTGCACTACCCGGTCCCGGCCAACCAACCCCTGGCCGGAAGCGACGCCTTCCGCACCCAGACCGGGGTCCATGCATCGGCCATTCTGAAGGCCCGTCGAAAGGGGGATGCCTTCCTTGCGGACCGGGTCTATTCGGGCGTGCCGGCCGGGATGTTCGGGCGCGCGCAGGAGATCTGCATCGGACCGATGAGCGGCGCGAGCAACGTGATCGTGTACCTGCAGGAACGGGGCATGACGCCCAACCAAGCCACCATCGCCGCAATCCTGTCACGAGCCAAGCAGGGTAGCCGCATCCTGTCCGAGGAAGAAGTCGTCGAGGTGATCGAAGAAGTCACGGTTCGCGGGTCTGCCCCGGACCCGACGACCTGAACCTCGACACCGTGTCGCAAGACGTCCCCAGGAAGCATCAAAGCCTTGCAGTCCAAGCCATTTCGGGTTACTTCTAAGGCTAGGTGAATGCGCAGGTGGAAATGAAGGCGCCGACCCTTATCATCAAGGTGTTTCGGGGGGATGCGCTCGAGCGCACCGAGGTCTTCCACCAGAATGTCGTCCGAATCGGGCGATCCGACAAGGTCGACCTGCGGCTCGATCAGGAACGGGTCTCCCCGCAGCATGTTCTGATCGAAGTTCGCGATGATGAGTGTTTGCACATCGTGGACCTGGGCACGGACGATGGCACGCAACTCAATGGTCGTCCGGTGACCGACGCTGACATGCGTTGGGGCGACGAACTCGCGATCGGGGCCTTCCGGCTGGTGATCGAGCGCCCCAAAGCGTCGCAGCGCGTGCCCGCCGCATCGGTGCCCGTTCCTTTGACCTCGCTCGAACGCCCCCTGCCCTTCCGTCTGGGAAACCTCTGGAACTGGGTGCGCGCCGTGCCCGTGGGCCAGGCCGTCCGCTCGGTGCATGGGTGGCTTGTGGGCGCGGTCACCGGCGCGGCATTGATCCTGTTGGGATGTCTGGCGTTTTCGTGGCTGGACCTCGACACGAGTCGTCTGGCGGATCCGGCACAGGCCAGGGCTGTCGCGTGGCACAGCGGAAACGTGCTGTGGTTCCTGGCACTGCTGGGCCTGTTGGCCGCGGGTGCCGCATGGCGGATGCGGCGAAAACGGATCGGGGCGCTCGCTGGAGTGGTAATTGGCGTGCTGGCCCTGGGTGCACTGATGCTGGCCCACCTCGAGATCTATCAGGGCATCAAGGCGCAGATGGCGGGTGCTGTCGTGAATCCGGCAGCGGGGTTCAACGTCACCATGCTGGGCGTGTTGGCGATGCTGTTGTCGTTCGCCTGGGCCCTTGGCGTATCGGGCAATCCCGGGCGGATGGAGCCGCTGCTCAAGGTATCAACCTACTGGGAGAACGTTCCCCTTGCCGAACGCATCTTTCAAGTGCGACGGGATGTCCTGGTTGGGGATCGCAGCACCGTGGACTTCACGGTGCCCCTGCCCTCGCGCCACGGGATTCATCGACTGTTTCGCATCGACTCGCGCGGGGAATACGGACTGCTGTTGCCGGCCGGGATCGAGGGCCGCGCGTTCACCAACGGCAAGGAGTCTCCGATTGCCACGTGGAAGGCACCGCAGCGCCACGAGGTCGACGACCTGGAATGGACGCCCCTGGTGCCTGGGGACCGTGGGGTTCTGCGATTCGGCAGCGTGCTGCTGCGCTTCGCGTTCGACCCCGTCGAGGACGCGGGTCTGGGCACACGACATTCGCGGATATTCGACAGCATCCTGGCCACCTCCCTGCTCACGTCGGCCTTTGTGGTCATCGCTGTGTTCGTGCTGTCGCAGCTCTTGTGGGACCCCATGCCGCAAGGACGTCCCGAAGTCGAGAAGCGGTTCCTCAAGGTGGCCGTTGACGTGAGCGTCGAGAAGGAATCGAAGCTGCTGATCGTCGGCGAAGAAGAAGAGATCGTGCCGACCCCGGGCAAGTTCGGAGACCCTGATCACGGGGACAGCGACAACCTGATGCGGGGGCCCGAACGAAAGGTGGGCAGCAGCGACCCGGATGTGCGCGGCAAGAACCAGACCGCTGCGAATTCTGCGCTGAGCCGGGTCATTTCCCGGCACGACGATCTGCTGACGCAGGTGCTTGGAGAGGGTACGGGCGGTCCCAACGGGTTGGCCATCATCGGGGGCGTACCTTCGGACACGGGCACGTTTTTGGCCGGGGACCCCTTCGGCACCGGGGGAAGCGGGTTCGGTGGGACGGGTGGCATGAAGGGAACCGGGGCCCCGGGTGGCATGGGCTGGTACGGTGGTCAGGGGGGTGCCGGAACCGTGGCAGGTCTGGGCAAGGGCGAAGCCGGCAGCGGTTTGAAGGTCGGTTTCAAGCCCAGCGAGGCCAAACCCAAGGTATTTGGTGGTTCGGCCAGCGTGGACGGCGACCTGGACAAGGAAACCGTGCGCCGCTTCATCCAGACCAAGATGGGCGAAATCCGCTTCTGCTTTCAGCAGGAGGTTCAGAAGAGCCCGGACCTGCAGGGCCAGATCGGCTACAGTTGGCTGATCCTTCCGGGCGGCAACGTGACGGGCGTCAAGGTGACGTCATCCACGCTGAAAAACGCCGCGGTCGAAAGTTGCATTCGGGGCCGAATCGCGTCCTGGCGCTTTCCGGCGCCACGCAGCGGTGGCACGGTCAAGGTCAACTATCCGTTCATCTTCCGCGTGACGAAATGACGTTGGGCGCTTGTGCGACCCGGTGCGACCCCGGTCTTGTCGTTTTGGCCATGAGCGGTGGAGTAGACAGTTCGGTCGCCGCCAAGGTCTTGCAGGACCAGGGTTGGCAGGTGATCGGGCTTCACCTGCGCATGTTCGACGGTCCGGCAGGCCACGGCCCAGACGATGCTGCACTGGCATGCCAACGACTTGGAATCGACCTGCAGGTGCGCGATGTGCGCGACACCTTTCGCCAGAGTGTGATTCGGCCGTTTGTGGCCGAGTATGCCGCGGGCCGGACCCCGAATCCCTGCGCCCTGTGCAACCCGACCGTGAAGTTCGCGTCCCTGCTGCAGGTGATGCATGACACCGGCGCGAACGCGATCGCTACGGGGCACTACGCGGCCATGGTGCTGCGGCACGGCATTCACATGGTGGCGCGGCCTGCGGATCGCCTGAAGGATCAGTCCTACTTCCTGTTCGGACTCGACGATGAGGTACGCGCCCACGTTGTCTTCCCGCTGGCCTCGATGACCAAGGCCGACGTACGTGCCAAGGCACGGGAACTTTTGCTGAGCACGGCCGACGCGCCCGAGAGTCTGGACATCTGCTTCGTGCCCGGGGGCGACTACCGTGACTTTCTAACAGCCACGGGCCTTCCCGGGGGGGCGACACCCGGAGTGATCGTGGATGCCGATGGGCAGGTGTTGGGTTGCCATGACGGAATCCATCGCTTCACGGTGGGACAGCGCCGAGGCCTGGGCATTGCCCGGGGCGAGCGTGTGTACGTGACGGCCATCGACGCCCGCAGCGGCCGCGTGACCATCGGTCCCCGCCACGCCCGGTCCTGTTCAGGCATGCAGGTGCGCGACTGCATCTGGGCCGTTCCCTGGCCAAGCACCCCTTTCAACGCCACGGTCATGGTGCGCTACCAGGACCCGGGGCGCGAGGCCGAGGTGATCCCGGGCGATTTTGGGCGCGTGCAGGTGCGCTTCAAAGAACCCGACCACCCCGTGACCCCTGGACAGGCCGCGGTCTTCTACCAGGACGACGCGGTCATCGGGGGCGGATTCATCGCGGCCGAGGGCGATGAATGAAAGGTGAAAGAGGATGATCCGGATCTACGTGAAGACCACCGGTTGCAAGGTGAACCAGCGAGATTCCGAGCGACTGCGCGACGCGCTGTCCGACCTGCCCGTGGCGTTCGTGGCGCGCAAGGACGAAGCGGACCTCGTGGTCGTCAATGCCTGCACGGTCACCCGCGCCGCGGACCGGGATGGACGCGCCGCTGTGCTGCAGGCCCTTCGCAGGCCCGGGGTCCCGGTCATCCTGGGCGGGTGCATGGCCACCCGTCTGAAGACCCTGCCAGCCCGGGACGAGCCTCCTCTGCCCTTGGGCGTCACGATCGTGGCAGGCACCTCGGACCGCAAACTGCTCGTCGAGACCGTGCGACAGCAGGTTCTGCAATGTCTGGCACGACTGCCGGCCGAATCGTTCGACTTGGGCCGGCCGGCGCCTCGTCGGTCCCGATCCCGGCCCGTGATCACGGTGCAGGATGGTTGCAATCACCGTTGCAGTTACTGCATCGTTCCTTTGGTGCGCGGCCCCTGCACGAGCACCGAGGTCGCGGAGGTCCTGCGTGATGCAGCGCTTCTGGACGCGGAGGGGGTGGCCGAAGTGGTGCTCACCGGCATCGACCTCGGGGCCTGGGGATCCGACCTCGATCCCCACCAAGCATTCCCGGACCTGCTCGACGCGCTGATTGCCGCAGGGACCAGGATGCGTTTCCGGTTGTCGTCGATCGAGCCTCATGGACTGACGCCACGACTCCTCGAACGGGCCACCGGGCACCCGGATGTGTGCCGTCACCTGCACGTCCCGCTGCAGTCGGGGTCGGACCGCATCCTGGCCAGCATGCGGCGGCCTCATCGTGCCGATGATGTGATCACGCGTCTGGGGGCCTTGGCTGCGTGCAAGGAACCGTTCGGCCTCGGTCTGGACGTCATCTGCGGCTTCCCGGGCGAAACCGATCAGGATTTTGCCGATACCCTAGCCGTTCTCGAAGCGCTGCCCGTGACCTATCTGCACGTCTTTCCCTTTTCGGCCCGGCCGGGCACCCCGGCGGCCGAAATGGGACCGAGCGTGCCTCATGGAGTGAAGATGGCCCGTTGTGAGGCGCTTCGCCACTGGGCACAAATCCGCAAAGTGGAGCACGCAGCGGCCCTGATCGGACACGACGTCGAAGTTGTGGATGTCCGTCGAGTCCGGCAAGAACCGGATTGGATTGAGTGCCTGGCGTCGGATTATTCGGTGGTGCATCGAGTGGCAGGCAGGGGCTTGCGGACGGGACGCTTTCGCGTCAGGATCACGGGCCATCGAGGTCCCGTGGCCCTGGCCTGCGAGGTAGCATGAATCGCCCAACCGTCGACATCGCCCGACTTCAGGAAGCGGTCGGTCATGTCTTTTCCGACGTCGCCCTGCTGATGCAGGCCCTGACGCACACGTCGTTCAGCAACGAGTCGCCCGACCCGGTGCAGCACAACGAACGGCTCGAATTCCTGGGGGACGCGGTGGTCAATACCGTGGTGGCGATCGAGGCCTATCGACGGTTTCCCGACGCCGACGAGGGCGTGCTCACGCGCCTGAAGGCCGTGGTCGTGGCGCGCCCGAGTCTGGCCAGACAGGCCGAGGCCCTGAACCTGGGCGAGTATCTGCGCCTGGGTCGGGGGGCCGCGTCGCAAGACGAGGTTTCCGCCAAGGCGTCGGTGCTTTCGGATGCGTTCGAGGCCCTGGTCGGGGCCCTGTTCATCGACGGGGGGTTCGCGGTAGCCGAGGCGTTCATCAGCGCCCATCTGGCCCCCGAGCTGGATCGGGTCAAGGCCGAACATGCCGAGGTGGACGCCAAGACCGCGCTGCAGATCGCCTGTCTGAAACAGTTTCACGAGGCCCCGCTCTACGAGATCACCGATCGTTGCGGGCCTTCGCATGACCCCATGTTCACGATCCGGGTGGTGTTGCCGCAAGGCACGGCGTTCGAGGCCCGCGCCGGCACACGCAAGGCCGCAGAACAGGCCGCCGCGGCCCTGGCCCTCGAAGGCGGTTTCGATCCGACCCATACAGGGGACAAGTAGATGATGCGCGTCGAGGAACTCGAGCAACGGGCGGTCGCCGGAAACCCCGTGACCGTAATATTGGCCGGGTCGCGCAACCGGACGTCGAGCGAGGCGGCCCTGGCCGCGGTGAGCCGAGGTATTGCCCGACTCGTGGTGATCCACGATGATCCGGGGAAACCGCCAGATCCTCTGATCGCAGCGGTAGCCGAACGGGTCATCGACGCGAACTCCGAGGAGGCATGCGGCGCGGCCGCGGTCGGCGAGGCCGCCCGCGAAGGCGAAGCCATCCTGCTCAAGGGCTCGCTGCACAGCGACGCCTTGCTGAGAGCCGTGGTACGACACATGAAGGCGACGAATCAGCCAGGCATCGTGTCGGACGTCATCATCATGAACGACCCCTTCCCGATCCCGGGCTGTGGATTGCTGGGCATCGCGGACGGGGGGATCCTGGTCCGACCCGACGTGGCGCAGAAGATCGCCATCTGCCGCAATGCCGTTACCGTGTTCCATGCCTTGGGCGTAAGCTGCCCGCGAGTCGCGGTTCTGTCCGCCACCGAGGCCGTGAGTCCATCAGTACCATCGTCGGGCGAGGCGGCGCAGGTTCGCGATGCCGCATCCGCGCCGGATTTTCCGAAGTGTTTGGTCGATGGCCCTCTGGCCCTGGATCTGGCCAAGGTCCCCGAGGCGCTCTCGGCCAAGGGACACGCATCGCCCCTGGAAGGCCGCGCAGACATCCTCCTGGTTCCGAACGTCGAGTCCGGCAACATGCTGGCCAAGGCATTGTATTGGCTGGGCTGCCGACCGGCCGCGCATGTGGCAACCGGGGGACCATGGCCTGTGTTGATTCCGTCGCGTTCCGAGGACGAGGCCTCGAAGCGGGCATCGATCGCATTGGCAGCACTGGCCTCGCGATGTTCCCCTGCGCAAGGACAACCGCGATGAACGACACGATCCTCGTGATCAACCCGGGCTCCACATCGACCAAGATCGGGGTCCTCGACCGCACCACCGAGCGATGGTCTCGCGCCATTCGCTACGAACATTTGCTTGAAGGCGCGAACCACGAACTGATCGAACAGATCCCGATGCGCACGCAGACGATCGACGATGCCCTGCGCGAGGCGGGCTTGGCAATCGGGGGTTTCGCGGCGATCGCCGGACGTGGCGGCCTGCTGAAGCCGGTCGCAGGCGGCACCTATCGGGTGAACGAGCGAATGCTCGAGGATCTCCGGTTGGCCAAGCGGGGCCAGCACGCATCGAACCTCGGCGCCTTCCTGGCCGACGCGTTCGCTCGTCGGCAGGACCCGCCCACAGGTGCATTCATCGTAGACCCGGTTTCGGTCGATGAATGGGACCCCGTGGCCCGCCTCAGCGGCCTGGCGGGTTTGGACCGGGTGTGTTTGTCGCACGCCCTGAACTCGCGTGCCGTGGCCCGTCGGGCGGCCACGCAGATGGGGCGTTCGATTCGGGAGGCGCGTCTTGTCGTGGCCCATCTGGGCTCCGGGACATCGGTGTCCGCGCACCTGGAAGGACGCATGGTCGAGGTCAACAACTCGATGGAGGAAGGGCCTTTCTCGATGGATCGAGCCGGCGGACTTCCCTGTATGCAACTGGTCCGGATGATGCGGGCCGATCCGGGCGCCGCGCACGAGCGGAGTTTGTTTGGCAATGGGGGGGTGTTTTCCTATCTGGGGACCCGTGACTTCCGGGAGGTGGTCGCTCGCATGGCCGGGGGCGAGTCTGAGGCCCGTCTGGTGATCGATGCCATGGCCTATCAGGTCGCGAAGGAAATCGGCGCCATGGCCGCAGTGCTGTGCGGACGTTGCGATGCGGTGGTATTGACCGGCGGCATGGCGTTCGAGCAGGTCCTGGTGGATCGCATCCGGGAACGCGTCGCCTGGATTGCGCCGATCGTGGTGATGCCCGGCGAAGACGAATTGAGGGCCCTGGCTGACGGAGTGTTTCGGGTGCTCGACGGCATCGAAACCGAACAGACCTACACATGAGGTGAATGAAATGCCATCGCCGCTTGCCCGCGAGGACCGCGAGGCCATCTTGGGCCTGCTCGAAGCGCGTTACGGTTCCCACCTGACAGCCGAACGCATGAGCCTCGATGGCCGGGTCGAGCCCGGCTTCGTGGAACTCCGCTTCTGCCTCGATCGGCTGGATGAGACGTTCAGGTACGCGATCGAGATTCGCGTCTCTACGGTCGAGAATGCGATCTCCGACGCGGTGGCGCGCGACACGGCCGTGGATTTCCTCGGCTTCTGTCTGGACGAGTATTTCAAGGCAGAACGGGATCTTTACCTGCCGCTCGACTTCCAGCCCTATCCGTTTGGCGAACACACGGTACATGCCCGGGGTGACGTGACCAACCCGTATCTGGACCGGCTCGCAGACGAGATCCTCGAGTCCGGGAAGGTCCGCGGGCCTCATGAACCATGACCCTAGGGGGCATCCCTACTCGGGAAAGGCGCGGCGCCAGGCGTTGCGGTAGGTTTGATCGGCACGAGTCACCGCACTGCGACGCTTCGGGCCCTCGACCTCTTCGGTTTCGAAATAGTCGCCTGCGTAGAATTCGTTCAAATCGCTGAAGCTCCGGGTCAGCAGAATGATGGCATCCAGATAGGACTGGGGAATGTGGTAGGTCTGCAAGAGCCGCAACGAGCGGACGGCCGTCGCCGCGATCACGTCGGAGGTCTTGAGCACCTGCCGAAGCACTGGTCTGCCTTCCTTGAGAGGCACCTCGACCCCTTGGCGCACATCCTCGCGCAGGGCCGAGAATACCGCGTGGGCCCGTTGCACGAGTTCCTCGTCGGTGACCGCACCCGTCAAATCCGCGTCCGACAGCGCCAGGACCGGTGCAATTCCCTCCTTCAGTTGGCCCACGTCCGTGCGCAACTCCACCGTGATGTCGGTCACCATGCGCTTGTAGGGTTCCTTGTCGCGTACCCCGACCTTCTTGCTGCGGAAGGCGAGCAGTTGATACTGATCGGACACGGCCGCTGCCTGACGCAAAAACTGATCGAGCAGTGGGGCCTTGAACCCACCGCATTCGACGAGGTCCATCTGTCGACGCACCAGGTCATCACAGGCCCTTTCCATGCCTGCGACGTTCACCGGCAGTTCCCACTTGTCGATACGTTCCGGTTTCACGTCGGCAAAGAAGGTCCGGTCGCAGTCCGACAGCAGCGTGACATAGTCCTTCAGCTTTTCACGTAGTTGTGCGGGTTCGGAATGCTTGGGTTCCGGGGGCGGGGCCTGCTCGACCACCTCGATGGCAGCGGTGCCCGCGGGCTTCACCGGCGGCATCCGCAAACGCTTGCCGCAACCCGGGATCATGATGAAAAGCGTTAGCGCCAGGCACAACAAGCTCAAACGAGGCATGACCTGCCCTCCGCTAGTGTTCACAAACCTGAACGTCCATGCGCGGCTTCAGATTGTCGATCTGATTGCATTCCTTGTCCAGGCAACGCAGATGCAGTGGTTCGAGCACCGACAGGAAACGGTCCGCGGTGACTTCGCGCCCGACCAGCAGCAGCATTGGATGCTCGGCCGATCCTTGTGCCATGGCCTGCAGTGCGCTCGTCTCGATCGCTTCGACGCGCACCACTCGGCCATTGGCGAAGCTTCCCTTCATCAATCGCGATGCATCCAGGATCAGCGCCGTGTCCACCTTGGCCGACAGGTCCTTGGTGTCGTCGGATTGTCCGATCGCCAGGCAGTTCCAGGTTCCCTGTCCCTCGACCGACACCTTTCGCCCCGGGAGTGGCACCTCGCGAAACCGAAGGCGTCCGACCAGAGTCAGACGGCTGATGCCCTCCATCCGTCGCCGCGCCGCGAAGCTCACGAGCCGAGGGGCATGCGATTTCGACATCTCGACGATTTCCGCGGCAATGCCCATGGGAACATCACGCGCCATGCGCAACGAGATGAGTTCCATGTTTTCGGGGCCTCGCTCCTTTTCTTTCGCATCCATGGCCTTGCCCAGTTCCGCGGCGACCTTCTTCCAACTCGATGGCAGGGCAAACGACCGGTTGAAGTCCAGCCAGTTTTCCCCCTCGTATTCGATGCCCTTGTTCGACACGGTGATGAAAAGGTCGCCCACGTACAGTTCCCGGGAGCGCGCATCGGGCAGCACCGGGAATTCCTCGAACGGCGCAATGGCTGCGAGGCGCAGGTCCACTTCCTTCAGGAACGGCTCGAACACGCGGTTGAGGGGACCGCCCGGATAGTCCTTCAAGAATGCGCCCACGATCTCCCTGACGCGTTCCAGGTAGGGCTTTTCCAGCGCGAAGTGCATCTGTTCGAACGGCACCTTCGAACAGTAGTCCGACAGCTTCGCCTTGCACAGTCGGGCCAGATAGTCGGACACGCTCTCGGAACGTTCGCGCGGAAAATGGAATGCCACCTGCCAATGCCGGAAGAAGATGATCGCCCGATCGTCCCCCTCCATGTCCTGGGCCTGATAGAAGGCGTCCACATGCACGAAGGTGTGGTCGAAATCCGCGAGCATCCGTCCCATGCGACTGCCCGACGTTGCCTTGAGGCGATCGAAGGCCTCCATGTAGTCCTTGAAGTCGACTTCCTTCTTCCAGAACTTCTCCATCACCTCGAAGAACTCGGCAAGGCCTTTGTATTCCGCTTCGAATGGCGTGCTGCGCACCTTGGCCAGCACGTTGCCCAAGGGCCGTCGCCAGTCGTAATCCAGTGCTGCGAGCCGCCACGGCACCAGCGCACTCTTCACCTTCGGATATTTCTTCACGTCCGCTGGCAAAGTCTTGGCCATGGTGTCGATCCAGGCCCCCACGACCTTGTCCGTCTCGGCCGTGACTTCGGCCCGGCGTGACTCGAGCGCCCCTTTCTGACGGGCCATCTGATCATCCCGGTTGCAACCCATGGCCACAATCAGGCCAGCGAGCATCAAGCCTGTGATGTGCTTTGTCACCCGAACCTCCCTGTTCATTCCACGCACTGTCGATCCCCCTTCGGGCACTCGAACCGGACATGCATATGCGAGCCGTGTTCGCGATCCGGTCGCAAAATCGGCGTCGCTCCGCCCGGAAAGAAGGCCAGATACTTCCGGGCCAGATAGGCTCGCTTGCCCTTGTAAATCTTCCTGATGTATTCGCGCAACGATTCTACCACGTTGTGATGGATGAATATCGCCTGTGTGTCGGGATTGTCAAGAAAGCACTTGGTCAATACCCACTGTTTTTCCCGGTCCAGGTTCGATCGGTTCGCGGTCCGGTCGAAACGCCCGGGGCTCTGTGGCGGCTGCGTCAAGTAACCGATGTCCACGTCGCGTCCGCTTTCGTGCGACACGTGGGGCGGTGCGGGTCCACCCTTCCTCGGCGACAGGTCCCCAATCGATACCGGTGGATGCTTCTTGCGCTTCGGGAAATGCCGACGATAGTCGCGCATGCACGCCTTGACGGCCTTGACCGTCTCGGCCGTCGCGTACTGCATGCGTCGCTCGGGATTCATCACGAATCCGTTGCCCATGCCCCGAGCATCGGTGACGAGGCGAACTCCGTTCACAAGTCGGCCACGGCTCGGATGACCGATCGATTCGGACGACGACTTCTTCGTCTTGGGCTTGCGGGCCTTTGGAGCCGCGGGGGCCACCTCTTCGACGGTCATCGGGGCCTCGGGCCAGATCGGTTCGCGCATCTTCTGGAAAAACGACTCCACGTGCCTCTGAACGGCGGTGGCAAGGCCGGTTTCGACCGGGGCCGTGCGTCCAAGGACCTTGGCCAGCCAAGGCGAAGCCTTGTCCTCGGCCATACCGCCGATCAGCAGCAGATTCAGAAGGATGACCAGACCGTTCAACCGTGCAATTCCTCCAACGTCGCTCTATCGCATTCGGGCTATAATCGGGTTCGCAGCGGATGCCCCATCCAGGAGTTGGCGCCATGAAGCCCTTCCCAGTATCCCGTGAAAAGGCGGCTCGCTTCGTACAAGAGCGGGAACGCTACGCCTTCGCCTATCGCTGTCCGAGTTGCGTCCACTACGATGTTCCCAACACGCGATGTTCCCTTGGATATCCCAACCGGACCCTCATGGAATCCGACACCTTTCTTGAATCGGGCGGCGAATTCGTCTTCTGCAAGTACTTCGAACTCGTTTGAGCCTTCGTATCGCACCGCTTAGCCTCAGTCCTCCTCGGGGTCGAGCTCGAGTTCTTCGCCCGGGGCTTCGCCCGTGCCCGGCATCGCCTCGTTCTTCGGTTCCGGCTCCATGTCCCGGTTGCGCAGACGTCGACCGATGACTGTGGGGGTGATCGAGGTTGGGGCCGCGGCCGCAGGCGTTTCGGCCGCCGCCGGCGCAGGCTCGCGCGCCCCCGCGGCGGTCGAACCTTCGGGTGGCGAGTGCGGCTGCTCCGCAGCCGGAGGCGCGGACGGCGTCGGGGCCGGGGCCGCAGGTGCCGGGGCGGGTGCAGGGCGATGGTCGGCCCGTGGGTTCGCGTGAGTTCCGGACGATCGGGCCTCGGCCTCCTTGGGCGGTGGCTTGAAATCCTTGCCGCGCACGGTCGACTTCTTCGGGTCGCACTTGGGGCTGCCCAGGGCTCCGCTGCACAGAACGCCCCAGTAGTTGTCGCTCTGCGCCGCCTTCCATCGCTGGTCCGCGGAAAGTGCCAGACTCAAAAGCCGGTTCGGGCTCTGTTCTTCGGTGCCGACCATGACCTTGCGTTCGAAGAACGACTCGCTGACCGCGAATGCAAGTTCCACGTTCATCTGCCCGTCCTTGATGGACTTGCCCGAGAACAGGCGCACGTGCGAATGGCCCTCGATCACGGCCTTGGCATCCTGGCCATCGACTTCGGCCTTCTCGATGTGCAGCACCGTTGCGTCCGCCCCGCCCGAACGCCGCTCCGACTTGAGTTCCGAAATGTTCGACTTCTTGTCGAGCGCCAGCGCCAGGGTCACCTTACCCAAATCGATGTCCGACAAGGTGATGGTCCCACCATGCTTGTCGATGCTGAGCGTGGGGCTCGGAATGCGCATGCCGTCGGCCACCAGGTCCAGACGACCCACGCTGGCACCCCAGCCGTCCTTGCGATCGTAGGTCAACGTGCCCTTGCCCGACACCAGTTTGCCCACGAGCCGGACCCCGAACAACGGGGCTCCTTCCTCGGGCAGCATGAATTGGTCGATCCCTTCGAGGGTCGCGTGGATCTTCTCCTTGTCCGATTGGACCGTGATGGGCCCCAGCTCGCCGTCGCCGTTCTTCGCCGTGGCCGTCACGCTCAGGTTTCCCCCAAGCAGCCGAAACAGACCGATGGACACGTTCAGACGATCGAGACGCATCTCACGGGGAGGCGAAACCGGCGGGGGTTCGTCGCCGCCGATGCGCGCAGGCTTCGGCGGGATCAGAGTCACGCCGACCCCGTCGAGCGCCACAGCCCCAAGACCCCGCATGGACAGGTCCTCGATGCGCACCTTCATGGTGGGGCTCGACAGGCGATCCTCGATGAAAAGTTTCAACCGCGTCGTGGGAAACGTCAGCACCAGAGACACCAGAAATGCAGCGATGCCGAAAGCCACGTAACCCACGATACGCGCCACCCGAAGCAGCCAGGGGCGGTTCAGCCAGGCGATGTTCATGCTCTACTCCGTTGCCGTCGCGCCTTCCGACTTGAACTGGAAGGTCGCCATCGAGACCGTCGCGCGAACGTGCGCCATGTTGTTGAACTTCCGGGCCAACTCCATCCGAGTCACGAACAGCAGATCCTTGCTGGATTCGATCATGTCCAGGAAGGCAAACAGGTCCTTGACCGGCACCTCCTTGAACTCCAGGGGCTGCTCGACCTCGATCAGGCTGCCCGCGGCATCGTCCTTTCCCTTGCCCTTGGGCTTCTTCTTGGACGTGGCCGCCAGCTTTCCGACCTCGACCGGGGTCTCGATGGTCTTGCCCTCGAACGACACGATGTCCGACAGCAGCGTTCCCGTTGCCCCGGGAACCTCGCTCGACAACGTCAGCTTCTTGAGGATTTCGTTGGCGGCCACGCGCACCGAGGCGGCCTTGTTGGTCCGAATCGCCTCTTCGATCTGCCGCTTGGCGTCGGACAGTTCCGCATAGCGCGGTGCCAGTTCCTTCATTTCGGACAAGACTTTGGCATTGTAGTCGATCTCTTCTTCGATGCCCGAGAAGATGGCCTGTGTCCCGGCGCAGGTCCCCACAACCAGGATCATCCCGACTGCGGCTGCGAGGATACCTGTGAGTCTGCGCTCCCGCGAGGTCATGCGACGAAACATCCCGAACAAAGTGTCCACGGACATCCTCATCACTCCACCTCCTCGTCGCGGTCGGTTGGCGTCGCTTTTGCTTTGGCTGCCACGGCCTTGCCCTTGCGTCCGCCTTCTTTCTGCAGACAATCCACGGACATGCGCATCGAGAAGCGCTGCCAGCCCTGATGACGCTGAAACTGAATGCGCTCCGTGTTTTCCGTGATCACGTCGTACAAACAGGGGTCTTCCTTGAGCCTCGCCAACATGGCATCCAGGGTCTCGATGCTGTCCGCTTCCCCTTTCAGGGATGCGCTCTTGAGTTCAATGCGCAGGTTTTCGAGTTCGATCCGGTGACCGCCTGCGGTCACCAGCGGCACTCCCTCTGCGGCCCCCTCCGGGGCCGGTGCAGGCGCCCCCCCGGCCAGCGGGCGTCCCACGTCCATCATGACCCCGAGGATGCGGTTGGCGATGTCCACCGCGGTCCAGCGCGGGAAAATGCGCAGGTCATCTTCAGACATGGACTTCATGGTCTTGAGCACCGCGTCGAAGTCGTCCCGTTCCCGACCCATCACCTCGGTGGTGAAGGCCTTGAGTTCCGCCAAACCGCGATCACGCTCGGCCTTGAGCCCGGAGTAACGAGCCAGGATGCTGCCCGCTGCCAGCACCACCAAAACCAGGGCCGCAATCGCGAAGTAGTTGAACCGCTCGCGGAACAGGCTGTAGCCTTCCTCGCGACTGAACGAGCCCACCCTCAGGTTCAAACTGCCCGCTCCCTCTCTGACCACCTCGCCCACGGCCGCGGCAACCGCCATGGTCAAGCGCGGGGACAGGCCCGATAGCGAGGATGCCCCGTCGATGGCGAGATTGGCCGCGTCGAGCACACCACACGGCACGTGCAGCAGGTCGGTGAGGGGTTCTACCATGGCCTCGGCCGCAGGCCCTGCCACCCAGGTCTCCTGGATGCCGACCCCGGACTCGGAAACCGCCGTGGCCGTCAGCAGGACCTCCCGCAGCAGCGAAGGAGGAACTTCGCTTCCGGGCACCAGCGGCTCGCTCAACGACACCGTGCGCACCACCGAGGGCAACCCGTCGGTTGCGACCACCAGATTCGCGTGATTGTTCTCGGCCCAGATCACCAGGCGGGTCGTCGATGGGGCGGTCGCCGGAAGATATGGCAACAGCGACAGCAGGGCGAGACCGTCGAGGCACAGGAAGGTGGGTTCGATCCCATCCGCCCGAGTGCCGTCCAAAAAGGCCGTCAGGTCCTCGCGCTGCACCCCGACGGCCAGCACCCGCGCCCCGACGGGAAGCGGCGCGATCTTCGTATAGGCGCAGTGGAGTTGCTCCGCGGGAATGGGCAGGTTCTCGACCATCTGGTTGGGCAGAACCGCCATGATGCGCGCCGATTCCTTGAACGGCAGGTCCAGGGTCCGCACGAACCCCGTGGCGCCCGGAAGCACCATGGCGATCGAGTCGGACACCCCGACCGACGGGCTCAGACGTCGGTTGATCAGGTCCACGACCCGGGCTCGAGCGACCTCCCCGATCGAAGCCGTCTGCGCCCCGGGGTCGGCCTGTTCGTCGGCCCAGGCCGGCACCGCCAGATTGGCCACGCGCGGCACCTCGAAGGCGTCTACCAGGGTGAATCGCCGCAGCCGCGTTTCGATTACCGCGACGCGCACCACGTCATCGTCGACCGTCACGCCCAAGACTCGATGTCCCATTTCCTGCTCCCGCCTCAGAACGTCCTGTCCGAGGTCGCGTCGAACCCCGATTCCTTCCAGTGCACGTAATTCATCGATGCCGTGTCGATCACGGCCGTAATGGCATAGCCAGAGCCTGCCACCCAACCCGCAGACTTCACGCGCAACACCTTGCTGCGCACGCCGATCAGGGGTTTAAGGGCCCCGCTGTTGATCTGGATGATCTGGTTCAGGGGCGCGGGAAGGCGCCCGAAGAACTGCAAAAAGTCATCCTCGCTGCTGAAGCCCGGCGTATAGAGCGATCGCTTCAGTTCCCGGCACACGTTCATCAGCGCCAGGGCCTCATCGATCGGAAAGACGCCCTCGTCGGCCAGGAGCCCGCACACGAAGTTGGGATCGCTGCCCGGCACCAGATTGTCGCAGACCATGGCCTTGAGCAGCGTCAACTCGGCCTCGTTCACATTGACCTTGTCCGTGTTGTAGACCGTCAGTTCCTTGCCGAACCGGCAGAAGAGTTCGTCGGTCATTCCGTCGATCAACCGCAGTTCTTCGACCGAGTCCATCTTGGCATTGCGGGCCTCGTAGCCCCAGCGCGAGTAGTTCACGTTCTCGCCCGCGCCGCCCGACTCCACGAAGGTCCCGCTCGAATCGATGTCCGAACGGTTGTCGTCCGGGTCCACCCAGTCGATGATATTGAGGATCAATTCAGCCGCCTTGCGGTCCTCGTCACCCCCGCGCGTGTCCGGGTCGACCACGCCCCGGAACATCGGATAAAGACGCGCAAACAGGGCCTTCTTTTCGGTGATGTTCTTGGCGGAGTTGACGTTCACCTTGGCGTCCTCGGGGACGATTTCGCAACTGAAGCCGCCCTTCTCGACCCCGATGCCTTCAACCCCCTTCAAGGTCACGAGGTCGATGCCGAGCACGTTCAGGTTCGCGGTGTTGAAGATCTCGACGAACTTGCACGCAAAGCGCCACAACTCCAGGCCCTTGGCCGCCCCACCGCCCCCGAACGCAGCCACGGCCTGATCCACGAATTTCTGCGAGGTGACCACCAGGCGTACGATCTCCATCGACGAACGGGCGTGAAAGTAGGCCTGCACCTGTTTTTCGAGGTTGGTGCCCACACGGATGTCCACCCGCGAGCGATACGAGAACTCGGTCGAGAAGGCCGCCAGGATCGCAACGCCGGTCAGCACCACGATCAACGCGACCCCCCGGTGTTTCACGAACCGATCCCGCATCAAACGACTCCTAGTAGTTCAGCGGCGCCTGCAAATGAATCCTTGTCTGCGTTTCGAAGGGGTATTCCACCCCGTTCGAGTCCTCGAGCACCAATCGGATGTATACCCGCGACGGCAGCTTGAACTTCTCGAGCGTGGCGTCGACCTGTTGCTTCATCGCCACGGCTGCTGTGCTGCTGACGGCCTGTCCCTCGACCACGGTCGGATTGCTGCCCGCCTTGGCGGCCTCTTCCATTTCGGCCTTCCATTCGTCCTGCCAGTCCTCTGCCTTGTCGTCCCAATACAGGATCTTGAACTCGGTGACTCCGCTGACGAGCACCTCCCGCGAGCCGCCACGCTCGGGCTCGGTGTCCATGACCGTCTTCTCGCGACGGATGATGGCCTGCCCGTTGCCGTCCGGGTCCCGTTCGAGCGTGTATTCCACGGTACCGTGGTCGGATTCCCGGGCTCCGCGCTGCCGCCGCACATGCCCCATGTAGGTGAACAGTAGACTGTCCTCCTTGCCGATGAACAGGGTCGTGCTCGCTGGTTCTTCGGGATACACGTGGTTCGACAGATAGGCCATCGAGATATCCGAGGTCAGTCGCTTGAGGCTGACCTGGGCCGAATGCACGAGGTCCTCGATCCGCGTGATGCGATCGCGGATCTGAAAGGTCAGGGCCATCGACTCGTACATGATCAGTGACACGAGCGCGAGCAGCATCACCGCGATCAACACTTCGATCAAGGTGAAGGCCTGCGGGCGACGGTGAGGGGCCGGGGAAGACCGCAACATCACTGGCCCTCCCGCTTGGTCGCCGTCGTCTTCGATGGGGTGGTGGCGGTGCCGGGCGCAGTGCTGCGGACCGTGGCGTCGGTCTGAGCCGCCTCCTGAAGGTCCCGAGCCTTCTCGGCCTCCTTCATGGCAGCCACCTCTTCTTCGGGCAGCGATACCACGAAGGTCTGAACCTTGAGTTGGCGCGTCTTGCGCGGCCCCTCGTCCCAGGCCAACTGCACTTCGAGCAGACGGGTCTTCTTCGCGATCATGTCGATGATCTGGGGCATGAACTGCAGCATGCCCTGCAACCCCATCATGATGCCGGCGAGATTGATGTTGCACAGTCCGATGAGTTCCTGAGCCTGCGGTCCGAATAGCGGTGCGAGCTGGGCGAGCTGCGACAGATCGACGCCGGACACCCCCACATTTCCCTTCTTGGCCAGGGCGGCCGGGTCCTTGGCCAATTCCTCGAGCATGGCTTTGTCGGGCACCTTGGTGGTCGTGTCGGTGCCGGCTTCCTGCGCCTCGGAAAAGGCATCGACGCCGGCCTGCACCAGCGACTGCAACATCTCGGGCGTGAGTTCCATGGCCTTGAGCGAATATCGACAGGTGAACATCCTCCCGAATTCGTTCGGGATCTCACATTCGCGGTCCTCGATGGTGTTCGATGGGAACCCCTTTTGAACATAGTGCGCGTGAATGTCGTTGACCACTCCGTCCATCAGGAATGTGGCCGTGGTCATGCGCGTGATGCGGGCCACCTGGGAGACCGCAGCGTTGTTGGCGTACGAGATGGCCGCGAGGCTCAGCGCGAGGATCAGCAGCGCAATCATCACCTCGAGCAGGGTGAAACCTGCCTGCGAGTGGTGTGTGCGGATGCGGCCTGCCATCACGTACGATCCATCAGATCACGAGGGTCGAGGCCCTCAGGGTGGACGATGCCAGAACCCCTCAGCGGCACGGTTTCGACGGTGTATTCCTCCTCGTCGCGCTGCAGGTAGATGTAAGCCTTCTCGACGTATCCCCCGGGAAAGAAGAAGACCTCGCCCCGTCCGCTGTCGACGAGGTCGTCCTGGTGGGACGACATCACGCCGGAAAACGCGATCCCCTTGGGCAGGGAGCGCCGCTTGAGCAGGTTGTCCTTGACCTCGGTCCCCGAAGCAGTCAGTGCCCGGGACCCATCCTCGTTTGCAGTCGCCCGGCCGCGCCCACGCGACGCCACCTTGGCGGTCCCGAAGCGCCGTTCCTCGTCGGACGGAAGCAGTCCTGCCCCGCAGGCCGAGTGGGTGGCATCCACTTCTTCGCCCCAGTAGCTCCCGTTATCGATGTCGACCACGAGCCGATACGATCGGTTGTTCAGCACGGACAAATCGTAAAGGTAGCGGATGGCAACAGCCACCTGGGCGGCCGACGTGGTCATGCTGGCCTTGCGGATGTTCTGCACGGTCATGACCGTGGCCGCCGTGATGACCAGAATCACCGCGAAGACCCCCATCAACTCGAACAGGGTGAAGCCGCTATCCCGCCACCTATTCATTACAGATGTCGTCCGCCGTTCCCTGCTTCTTGTCCGGTCCGTTCGAGCAGAGTTCGAACTCGAGCCCTGCCTTCTGGGACGAACAACTGAAGCGGATCTCTTCCTTCCACTCGTCTTTCAATTGCTCTTTCTTGAGCATGCCATCGCTGACCAGAACCCCGAGGTCCCCGGGGCAGTCTTCGTCGAGCATGTAGGTCTGCACGGCCTGACCGATGTTCCGGATCTTGGCCTTGCAGGCCTGGACCTTGGCGCGGTTCATGTAGCCCGCCACGCCGACCGCGATCGCCGAGGTCATGATCCCGATGATGGCGATGACCACCATGATCTCGAGCAGCGTCATGCCGCGTGCCGCCCGCACGAGCCCCCTGCGCCGCATCAGCCATTCACGAAACGTCATTTCAGACCTCCCCTATTGACCGCCCGTAATCACTTCGTTCATCTTGAGCATGGGCATCATGATGGCAAAGACCAGGAATGCCACCATCAAACCCATGCCCACAATCATCACCGGTTCCAGGATGGCCGTCATGGTGGCCACCTTGCTCTCGACCTCGGAATCGTAGGTGTCTGCCACGTTGCCGAGCATGGACTCCAGTTGACCCGTCCGTTCGCCAATCGCGATCATGTGCGTCATCATCGGAGGGAATTCCCCGCTGCGTTGCAGGGGCGCGGCAAGGCTTTCCCCCTCGCGGACCGAGATCTTGGCCGCATCGATGGCGTCCTCGAGCACCGCGTTGTTGACGATGCTCTTGACGATCTCCAGGGAGTTCAACACCGGAACCCCCGAAGACAGCAGGGTGGCCAGGGTGCGCGCAAACCGGGCCACCGCAATCAGGCGCACCACACGGCCGAAGATCGCGGCCTTGAGCTTGAACGCATCCCACCGATGACGCCCGATTGGGGTGGTGGTCCACTTCCGAAAGCGCCAGTAAGCCAGATACAGCAAAGGGATCACAATGAACCACGTGTTGGACACCACCTTGCTCACGAAAATCAGGATCTTGGTCACCAGAGGCAGGTCTCCGCCCAGTTCGGCGAACATCTCGGTCATTCGGGGGATCACGACGACCATCATGATCCCGATGATCAGCACGGCCACGCACAGCATGAGCACCGGATAGACCATGGCCGAGATGACCTTGGACTTCAGGCGCACCGACGATTCCAGGAAGTCTGCCAGGCGTTCGAGCACGATGTCCAAGGTCCCCGACGCCTCGCCAACACGGATCATGTTGACGTACAGCGGCGGAAAGACCTTGGGATGTTCGGCCAGGGCGTCTGCCAGCGAAATCCCCTCGACCACCTTCTGACGCAGGGTGGCCACCACGTGCTTC
The DNA here is from genome assembly GCA_964424165.1 of uncultured Myxococcales bacterium. Classification (GTDB taxonomy): domain Bacteria; phylum Myxococcota_A; class UBA9042; order DTJE01; family DTJE01; genus CAYRIB01. The sequence continues at coordinate 32,170 of CAYRIB010000006.1, forward strand.
AGTTTCGGGCGTTCCTGCTGTTCGACCATGGCGGACAACGCCTCGGTCATGGGCACACCCGCGTGCAGCAGGGTCGAGAATTGGCGGGTCATCACCGACACGTCTTGCGGCCGCACGCGCTCGAACCAGCCCTTGACGTTCACTTCGCGCGACAGGAAGCTTCCGCCCATCTTCGAGATGCGGCCCTCGCTGGCCAGGGACGTCACAGTCACGTGCTGCGTCAGATAAACCCCGTCCTTGAGCAGGCGCACGCGAAGGTCCCCGGGGTTGTCCGCCTCGATCGTGCCGGTCACCGTCTTGCCCTTGGCCGAGAGGCCTTTGTATTCGAAAAACGCCATCAGTCCACGTCACCCTGGGTCACGCGCATGATTTCCTCGGCGGTAGTGACCCCCTGTCGTACCTTGAGCACCCCGTCCTGCCGCAGGGTGCGCATACCCATGTCCACGGCCGTGCGCTTGACACTCGCGGCATCCGTATTCTTCATGACGAGTTCGCGCACCGCGTCGTCGACCATCAGGATTTCGTAGATGGCGTTCCGACCCGAGTAGCCCGTGCCGAGACAGGCTGGGCAGCCGCGGGCACGGTAGAAGGTGTCCCCGGGCTCGATACGCTCCAGCCCCATCGAGGCCAGTTCGCCCGGCGACGGGACATAGGGCTCACGGCAGTCGCGGCACACCACACGCACCAGGCGCTGCGCCACCATGGCCAGCACGGAACTCGCGATCAGGAAGGGCTCGACCCCCATGTCGACCAGACGCGTGAACGCCGAGGCCGCATCGTTGGTGTGCAGGGTCGAGAACACGAGGTGTCCGGTGAGCGATGCCTGCACTGCAATCTCGGCCGTTTCGCGGTCGCGGATTTCACCGATCAGGACCACGTCCGGGTCCTGGCGGAGGATCGCGCGAAGACCGCTGGCAAAGGTGAAGTCGATCTTCGGGTTCACCTGCATCTGTCCGATGCCCGAGATCTGGTATTCGACCGGGTCTTCGACGGTCAGGATATTCTTGTCGGGCGTATTGATCCGGGTCAGGCACGCATAGAGCGTCGTGGTCTTCCCCGACCCCGTGGGCCCCGTAACCAGGATGATGCCATGCGGCCGCTTGATCAGTTCCGTGAGGCTGACCAGATAATCCGGTGAAATCCCCAGGTCGACCAGGTCCAATATGGTCGAGCTGCGATCCAGGATACGCATGACCAACCGCTCGCCGAACGTGGTCGGCACCGTGGACAGTCGGATGTCGATCTCTTTGCCAGCTACCACGCGCCGAATGCGGCCGTCCTGGGGAAGCCGCTTCTCGGCGATGTTGAGGTTGCCCATGATCTTGATGCGGCTCGTAATCGAGGCCTGCAGGCGCTTCGGGGGCTTGAGGATCTCGCGCAGAATGCCGTCCTTGCGGAAGCGCACCGACAGAAACTTCTCGAACGGCTCGATGTGGATGTCCGAGATGCGTTCCTTGACGGCCTGCGCCAGGATCGAGTTCACGAGGCGGATAATCGGGGCTTCGTCGGTCACATCGAGGAGGTCTTTGGTGGACTCCTCGATCTCGTGCGCGATGCTGCCGAGGTCGTCGTCCTGGAACACCTCGCCCGCGGTCCCTTCGAGGCCCTGCATCCGGTCGTACACGCGGTTGATCCCGTCGAACACCACGTCGCGCGGAGTTAGCACCGGACGAATCCGCGCGTGCAGGATCATGCGCAGGTCGTCCAGAACCGTCAGATTGAGCGGGTTTGCGATCGCCACCACCATCTCGTCGCCTTCGCGTCGCAGGGGCAGCATGAACGACTGTTTGGCATAGGTGATCGGCAGGTTGCGAACCAGGTCCAGATCGATGGTGTCGACCGGCAGGGCGTCGAGCACCTCCATGTTCAACACGGATCCCAGCGTGGCCAGAAAGCGCTTCTCATCAAGCAGGCCCAGATTCATCAGGGCCTCGGTCAGACCCACGTCGGGCCGGCCTTCCTGAGCCTCGGTCGCACGGGCCACCGCGTCCTCGTCGACCAGACGGTGCTCGAGCAGGATCCGGGTGACGAACTGTTCGCTCGGCATGTCCTAGTCCCCCAACAACGGTCGCGAATCCTCGACCGGCGAGACCTCGATCGCCGGAACCGGCGGAAGCAGGGACTCCCGAGGCCCGTTTGCGGGACGGTTCTCCTCGAGCGGCGCGGCGCGTGGTGCGGTCGAAGGGGCGACCGTGGGGGCCGGTACGCTCTCGAACGGGTCGAACTCGAGGTCATGAGTCTGTGCGGCCCCGACCTGATCGACATCGCTGAATCGCGTCTGCTCGAGCATCTCGCGGTCCTTGCGGGTCCGTTCGATCGTGGTGCGCATGTCCTCGAGCGCCCCGGTCTTCTTGCGATAGTCGATCCCGCCCTGCATTTCCTTCTTTCGCGTGGCCATGTACTCCGCGAACTGCTGCATCTCCTCGATCTTTTGATCGTGGATGCGTCGCAAATCCGACGGGTCCTCGATGATGTATGGCGTGATCACCATCAGAAGGTTCCGCTTCTCGATGGTCTTGACGCTCTGGCGGAACAGGATGCCCAGAATCGGAATGTCCCCGAGTACCGGCACCTTGGTGACCCCGGAGCTCTCGATGTCCCGGATGAGACCGCCGATCACGACCGGTTGCTGATCCCGCACCACCACCGTGTTCGTGACCTTCCTCTTGGAGGTGGTGGGTCCCAGGGTGGTGGACATGGATTCCACGTCATCGATAGACTGGTTGATCTTGAGCTTCACGAAGTTGCTTTCGCTGATCTGCGGCGTGATCTTGAGCGTCAGGTCCACGTCGATCCGCTGAACGTACCCGCTGCCATAGCCACCAAGGCCGCCAAGGCCACCGAGCGCGCTCAGGGCGGTGTTCGCCGTGCTGCCGCTGATGCCCCCGGTTCCGAGGATCGAGGACAGCCCCGACAGACCGCCACCGTAGGAGGTCGCCTGATACGGGATCTGCTTGCCGACCACGATCTCGGCTTCCTCGTTGTCCATGGTCAGCACACTCGGCGTAGACAGCACGTTGACGTCCGAATTGCTCTGGATGGCCTGGATGGCGAATCCATAGGAAGGAATCGACAAGGACCCCGCGGTGGCCGCAGTCCCCGTGGAACCGGTCGACACATCGACCAGGGGCCCCTGCAGACCGATGGCCAGACCACCCTGCTGAAGCTGGCTCAGGTCGAGGCTGGACATTCCAAGGCCGCCCATCCCGAACAGGAAGGGCACTTCGTTGCCTCCGATGTTGAAGGTCACCCCGCCGCTGCCGGAAATCCCAAGATTGCGGCTCTTGTTCGAGGAGATCTCCATGATGACCGCCTCGACATACACCTGCTTGCGCCGCACATCGAGTTGCTGAATGACCCGCCGCACCGACATGTAGTCCTTCAGCGTACTCTCGATGACCAGCGAGTTGGTTGGCTTGTGAGCGGTGATCTTGACGTCCCCTTCGAACAGGGCCGCGGACCCGCCAGTGCCGCCCTTGGCCCCCTTGGCCGGCTTCTTGGCGCCGCTGGTCAGCGACGACAGGGTCGAGGCCACATCCTCGGCCGTGGCGTTCTCGAGGTAGTAGATATGGATCTGTCCTTCGCCCTCGATCGGCACGTCCACGCGTCGCAGAAGGCGATCGATCTTCAGGTATGCCGTGGGCGTGGCCACGATGATCAACTGGTTCGTCCGTTCGTCCGCGATGATCTTGGACATGGTCGACGGCCCCTCGGCGTCGAAGCCCCCGGACCCATCCGCAGGGGCGGCCCCTGCCGCCGCGGTTGCGGGCTGGGCACGGCCCCTCGGGGCCGGCGCGGGTTTGGCAGCAGCCCCACCCCCTTTCTGGCCTTTGTCCCCGAACAACCCGGTGATCATGGTGGCCATGTCCGAGGCACTTGCGTACTGAACGGGTCGCACCCAGATCTTCTCGCGACCCGTGGGGATGTCGAGTTGCTCGACGAACTTCAGGATGCGCACGATGTTGCGTCCCATGTCGGTGATGATGAGGCTGTTGCCCGGGGCATAGCTCACCACATCGCCGGACGCGGTTTTGAACTTCCCGATCACGGGTTCGATGTCCTTCACGTCGATGTTCTTCAGGGTCACGATCCGGGTGATCAGCCGGTCTTCGTCGGGCACCCGCTGGTTCGCGCCATAGATCGGCAAGGGCTCGGTCTTGGCCTTGGCGGTTTCTAGAATCTTGTAGAACTCGCCATCCGGCGCGATCGTCAGGCCATTGACGTCGAGGGCCGACAGAAAGGCCTTGTAGGCTTCGTACACCGTGACCGGCGTGGTCGACAAAATGGTGATCGTCTTGTTCTGCTTGAGGTTCGTGGCCACGATGTAATTGCGCTGGGTCAGACAGGCCATGAACTTGACCACGTCGTACAGGGGCGCTTCTTCGAAATCGATGTTGATCCGGGCGTTCAAAGGCAGGGGCCGGCACTTGACGTCCTTTTCGAAGTTGCTTTTGAAGGTGAAGATCTCCTCGGGCGTGTCCGGGACGTCATCTTCTTCCCTCTGAGTGCGGATCGGGGGCTCGTCGCGGGGTGTCGGGGTCGCGGAAGTCGCCGCGCCTCTTTGTGCCGCTTGCGGCGTTACAGCCGTGTCCGTGGGTCTGGCCGCGGCATCCGTTTCGCCCGGCACCGGCGGCGCCTTGTCCCCGGCCTTCTTGCGCGGGACTACGGCCTTGGCCGTGGACGCCGCCGCCGCGGCCCTCGGCGCGGCCTTGGGCAAAAGCTTCAGGCTTTCACGACGCGCCGGTCCGGTTGGCTCCTCCTGCGCGCGGGCAAGACCGCCCGAGCCCAGGGCCAGGGCCACTGCACACCCCAGCCATACCGTGCGCACCATCACCAAGGACAGGCCGTTCATCGGCTGCCCAACCCGGTTTCCAGAATCTGACCTGCTCACGCTAACCCCTCGTTCATCCGGTCGAAGAATCCCTACTTGATCTGGTACTGCATGCTCACTTTCTGTCCCCGACGCTCGACGTCGAGGTTGATCGCAGAACTGTTGCGAAGCTGATCGAACAACTCGATGGCCTTGTTCGGACTGTCGAGGTCCTTGCCCCCGACGCGGCGTATCAGGTCGCCCGATTCCAGTCCGATCGCCTTGTACAGACTGTCCGGGGCAATACCCACCAGCCGGAACCCGGAATACTTCCCGTTTTCGTAGTTGGGCACGATACGCGCCTGCATTCCGAGCTTGGACAGGTCCTGCAGGTTCTCGTTGAGCATGTTGCGGTCGAGTTGATACTCGTAGGCCCCAGTTTTCTTGACGCCCTTGGCGAACTCCCCGCCCGGCGTCGCGGCCGGCTTCGGGGCAGCCGCGGCGGGTCCCGGAGGCTTGGGCGCACCCGGCTTGCCCGGCGCCGCATCGTCCCACAGGCGCACGACCAGACGCTGCGGCCCGTCTTCGAGCACGATGTAGCGACTGGCGATCTCGGTCACGGTGGCGCGTTCGCCCAACAGAACGCCCTCGCGAACCAGTTTGGAGGCGTTCTGCATCTTGATCGTGGCCAACGACCACTCGCGCTGCCGGGACACCAGGGTTCCGAGCAGTTCCACGCCCAGATCAGTGAGCGGCGGACCATTGCCCTGATCCGTTTCCGTGGTGCCTTCAACGATCACTGGTTCCGCGTCGAAGATGTTGTGGCCGGTCAGAGTGCCCATCAACGACACTTTGGATACCGGCTTCACGGGACGCGTCGATGCCACCGTGGCCAGTCCCGTCGCATCCGTGGTCGGCTCGGGCCCCTTCAAAAGCTTGGCGGCCACGATTTCGGTGACGATGCCGGCCGCCAGATAGCAGGCAATCGCGATGAAGATCAGATGGAACACCCAGAAGTTCCTGCGCAGGAAGTTCTGGGCAGTAAGTCCGACGTTCGCAGCGGGCACGCGTTCACCCCAGGACGAGCCGCGGCCCTTTATTGCAAGAAACGTACCAGAGGATGCATTGCGCGCATCCGGGCACGTCATGGCAACGGCACAATGCCCGTGCCATACCAGCGCTCACGGACCAGGAGGCGCAAACGCCCGGGCATCCCGACACAACTGACCATCCGGATGCGAGGGCGCTGACATTTTGGCAAACCGGCCCGTTTGACTTGCGCAGGGCTCAACTGGGATAATGCCGCGATGAAGCGAGACGTATCCATCTTGTTGGCGCTCCTGATGTTGTGGTCGGCCATCGGGGCTTGCGGCAGCAGTGACTTCCCGACGAGCAGTGACCTGGGATCGGGCGATGCCGAGGGGCGCGAAGACCTGCCGGATGTCCCGGACTTCATGATCCAAACCCTCATTCCGGCGCGTGGGCCGGTCACTGGGCAAACCCGCATCGAGGTCCTGGGTACGGGCTTCGAGGCCGGCTCCCGGGTGGTATTCGATGCCACCGAGGCGTTCGATGTGGTGGTTCAGAACGCCACGTCGATCATGGTCACCACCCCGCCGCACCCAGCGGGAATCGTGACCGTTCGGGTGCAGCGCCCCGACGGTCGCATCGCACGTTCAGAGTTCCTGTATGCGAGTGAGGTACGCATCGACCGGGTCTTTCCCGATGCGGGTCCAACGCAAGGTGGAACCCCGATCACCGTGCGTGGCACGGGCTTCGATGCCTCTTTCAAGCTCGCTATCGGGGGGCGGGCTGCGCTGAGCTTGCACGTCGTGGACGAGACCACCCTGCACGCCATGACCCCACCCGGGATCGATGGGCCGCGCGACCTCCATCTGGTCGGCAACATGGGCTCGACGACACTGCGCAAGGCATACCGATACGTGTCGGCCCCGGTGATCGAAAGCTGCATCCCGGCCGCGATTCCAGCCGGTCGGGCCGTGAGCGTGACCGCATTGGGCCCGGGCTTGGACCAAGCCGATTCCGCGGGCGTATCTCCAGGACAGATCAATGCCTTTGCCCCGCTCGGAAAGGATGCCCTGGAGCTTGCCCTGGCACCGGCAAAGCCCGGCCCGATCGCCGTTACGGTCACCACACCGGGCGGCACCACCACCCTGCCCGACGGTTTGTGGGCCTTGTCGAGCAGCGAGGCTGGGTCAACGCTCCCCCGGATACTGGGCCTGGCGCCGTCGAGGGGCTCGCAGACCGGGGGTGAAATTCGCGCGGCCGTGGTCGCGGGTCTGGGGACTCTGGAACAGGCACAGGTTGCGGTGACGTTCGACGGAGTGCCGGCCGAGGTGCTCGGCATATCGGCGAGCGGGCACACGGTTTCGATAGTCGTGCCACCCCATGCCGAAGGACTGGTCGACGTTGCGTTGCGGACGCCCGCGGGCGAGGACACCCTCGCGGTTGGCTACGAATACCTGCCCGAGGTGATGGCCACGACGCTGGATCCAGCCTCGGGCCCGCCCGAAGGGGGTACGCCGGTGTTGATTCTGGGACAACATCTCGAGCAGGTGCGGGAAGTCCGGTTCGGACCGTTCGCGGCCACCATCGCGCAGGGACCTTCGCCCTGGTCGATGGTGGTCCTGACCCCGCCCTCCCCGCCCGGCCGGACTACCGTGACCCTGACGACGGCTTGGGGCGTCCCCATCACGCTCGGGAATTATTTCGTGTACGAGGCCCCGGCACGAGACCTGCACATGGTCACTCCGGATCGGGGGGCCATGGCTGGCGGCACCCTGGTGTCGATCCTGGGCGAGCGCCTGGATCCCGGCGTTCGCGTGCGGTTCGGTGAGGCCGAGGCCCTTTCGATCGTGGAGGCCGGGGACCCCTCGCAAATCCGCCTGAAGACACCACCGGGCACCCCTGGCATCGTGGACGTGACCGTGGTCTGGCCGGACGGCATGCAACTGACCTTGCCGGATGCCTACACGTACTTCGACCCGACCGGCTACTTCGGAGGCACTTGGGGCGAGTCGATCGACGGCGTGGTCAACGTGACCGTAATCGACAGCTCGAGCAGCGATCCACTGCCCATGGCATTCGTGATCCTGGGCGGTGATTCGGGCACACCCCACAAGGGCCGCACCGATGCCAACGGGCAGATCACCTTTGCGGCCGATGACCTGTTCGGTCCGCTCGAGGTCACGACCTCGCGCGAGGATTGTTCGACGTTCACCCTGGCCGGTGCCGACTCGGAAAACATCACCCTGTTCTTGTACTGTCCGACGCCGTCGACTCCGGGAACCGGGGGTGGAACCGGCGGGGATCCTCTGGTGCCTGGCCGCGTTTCAGGTCGCGTGTTGGGGATCGACAAATACGTGCTGGCCCCGCCCGGCTCCTGCGAGGATCGCCCCCTGATTTACGGAAGCCTGTGCCGGCCCTGCGCTTCGGATGCCGATTGTACCGATGGCGCCCGCTGCCTGGATTTTGGGGGCACCGGTGCCGCCTGCGCTACGCTGTGCGACGCACCGACGGACTGTCCCGACGCTTACGGTTGCTACGCCGTGTCCGCGGGCGGCAACGCCTGCCTCCCGAGCCCCGGTGTCGCCGAGGTCCGTTGCTACACCTCCAAGGAGGGCCGCAACTACAGTCGTCTGGACCCTGGCCCCGGCTTCCTGGTCGACGCCGCACAGCGCTACGCCATCGCCTCGCGCCTGGGGGATGTGGCGGTGTACTGCATGGGTGGTTACCGGTCCTATTCCGATGGACGCTTCTCACCCCTGGTGCTCGGGGTGCGCCGACACGTGGCCGTGTACTCGAACAAGGAAACCGCGGGACAGGACGTGCGCCTCGAGGTTCTGATGGATCGCGAACTTGCCATTCGTCTGCTGTCTGCGCCCGAGGGGCCCGGGCAACCGGCACTGCACACGCTGAGTGTGGTACTGAACCTCGGTTCGGACGGCGTGCTGGACTTCTGGCCGCAGATGCAGGCCATCAACGGACGTTTCTTCCGGGTCGGCTTCTATCCCGACACGTCGGTGGCGGCGCTGTCCGATGCAACGCTGAGTTTGTATTCCGAGGCGCTGGTCTCGGTGATGGACACGTACCCCTACGCGGCAAGCATCTCCAACGATCACGTTCGGCTCGCTGCGGTGCGAAACATCCGCGTGGACGAAGGCGGCATGGCACTGCTGGATGCCGACGTGCGGGCAGACATCGCGGGCGGTTGCGCCGACGGCAACGGGGGTGGCTTCGTGTTTGGGCATGCAGGAGCCGCCTGGGCCGTGGATGCGGATGGCGCCATGACCGCGCTGCCGGCTCTTGGCCAGCGAACCAAGCGGGCCTGCGCGGTCCTGGCCGACGGCTCGATGCTGGCCGTGGGCGACCACGGCTCGATTCATCGCCTGACCGGTGCGCTGGTGCAAGCGGAACTTTCGGGCACGGGTCGGGATCTCCTGGCCGTGGCCGTGAACGCGCAGGGCGACGCCGTGGCCGTGGGCGAAGGCATCCTGCTGCGTCGCACGTCCGGGGGGACATGGCAGCCACTGATTGGGGCGCCCAAAAACCCGCTGCGTGCGGTCACGGCGCTGCACGACGGCCGTTTCGCAGCGGTCGGCGACGCGGGGATCGGATTGCGCGTCCAAGGGGACCTGGTGACCCTGGCCTCGCCTTGGCCCGCGACCCGCAATCTGCGTGCCGCCGTGGCCTTGGCCGACCACACCGTGTTGCTGGCCGGGGATGCGGGTACCGTGGTCTTGTGGGACCCTGACACTTCGGTGATTGAGGACCTCGGTTTGCCCATCGCCGAGGACCTCCAGGCCGCGGCCGCACTGTCCGATGGCACGGTGGTGGTGGCTGGGGCGCGCGGAACCGTGTGGCGACACGCGGCAGGTCAGTGGAAAGACCTGGGATTGTCGTCTTTTGGGGGCGAGGTCTCGACCCTGATTGCATCGTCGGGCAAGGCCTTCGGCTTCTGTCGCGACGTGGCCACCCTCGGACCCTTTGTGTGGCTTCCAAGGTTCACGTCGCCCCGGAACGGGGGTGTTTGGGATCAGCGGACCGTGGCTTGGACTTACGACGGACCGGATCAGCCTTCGCTGTGGTCCATGACCCTGACCGACAACAGCACCATGCCCGGTTGGGACATCCTCGCCAGTGGCGCCATTTCGTCGTTCCGCCTGCCTGACCTCGGGATGGCGGCCGGGCTTTACCCGCTCCCGGGCGACACCCAGGGCCTGTACGTACTTGGGGTGCTGCTCGACGACTTCTCGTTCGAACAGTTGGACGCCACTGCCATCAATACCCTCACGTGGCGTTCCTGGGTCGTGGATTTCTTGAGTTTCGGGCGATAGTTCAGGCGAGCATGGCCTTTTCGAGCGCGGCGACGAGCGTTTCGGGATCTGCCACGTCCTGCACGCCACCCTGCGCCAGGGTCGGACTCCCGCCCCCGCGTCCACCAAACGGGGCCACGAGGTTCTGCAGCAGGCGGTTCGCGGGGTGGCGGTCCGCCAGGTCCCGCGTGGTCGCCAGGATGATCATCCACTTGGGCCCGGCCTGATTCATCAACAGCACCAACCCGCTGCCCGCCTTGTCGCGCATCACGTCCGCCAACTCGCGCAGGGCCTTGGGGTCCATGTCGCGCGTCGTGGATACGGTCACCGGGATCCCGTTCATGGTTCGCGCTGCCCCTGCCGTGCTCTCGGCACCCCGGGCCGCGCAGGCGACTTTCAACTCGGCGACCTGCTTTTGCAATGCCTTTTCCGACGACACCAGATCCCGGATCCGCTCGACCAGGCCATCCGCATCGGCCTTGACCGTCCGCGAGACCTCGCGCAAACGTCCTTCCGCGGCCCGGAACGCGGCCAGGGCCCCGGGGCCCGTGACAGCCTCGATGCGGCGCACGCCCGCAGACACCCCGGTTTCGGACACGACCTTCACCAGTCCGATCTCGCCGGTTCGCGAAACGTGCGTACCCCCGCACAGTTCCTTGGAATCCCCCATGTCGACCAGACGCACCACGTCCCCGTACTTGTCCCCGAAGAAATGCAAGGCCCCGCGCGACACCGCGTCGTCGAACGGAAGCTCATCGGTGTGCACCGGGCGATCGGCCATCACGGCCGCCAGCACCCGGTCCTCGACGGCCACGATCTCCGCGTCGGTCATGGGCCCGGTATGGGAGTAGTCGAAGCGCAGGCGTTCGGCCGTGACCAGCGAACCCCGCTGACGCACGTGGGTACCGAGCACCTCGCGCAGGGCGTGGTGCAACAGGTGAGTCGCGCTATGGTTCTTGCGCACCAGGGCGCGCCGATCCGCATTGACCAGCAGACGACAGGCATCGCCCACCCGCAAGGTTCCACGATTCACCGTGCCCTCGTGGGCGATCAGGTCAGGCAAAGGGCGCTTGGCGTCCATGATCTCGACGTCCGCGTCCCTGGTCACGCACGACCCCATATCCCCAATCTGACCGCCGGATTCACCATAGAAGGGCGATCGGTCGGTCACGACGAGCACCCGCTGTCCCATCGAGGCCTGGTCCACGGCCTGCCCATCGACCCACAGTCCGATGACGTTGGCCTCGGCCATCTCCGTGGCATAGCCCACGAAGGCGGTCTTCCACCCCGCGGTAGCCGCGGCACGGCTCACCTCGGCCAGGCTCTCGTCCGCGCCCTTCCACGAAGCACGGCCGCGGCAACGCTGTTCTTCCATGCACGCCTGATAGCGTGCCGTATCCACGCCGAGTCCATGCTCGGACGCAATCAGTTCGGTCAGGTCCATGGGAAAACCATGGGTGTCGCACAGGGCAAACACCGTGTTTCCGTCGATCACCTGTTCGCCCCGGGCCAAGGTCGCCTCGATGGCCCCTTCGAGCAGTTCCATGCCCGACGACAAGGTTCGCAGAAACCGGTCCTCTTCCTGATGCGCGACCCGTTCGATCACGGGCCGCGAGGCGACGAGTTCCGGCCACGGTTCGGCCAGCAGGGTGCAGGCCTCGAGGCAGATCTCCGTGAAGAACGGCCCCTTGAGCCCGAGCTTGTTACCGAAGCGGATCGCACGCCGCATCAGGCGACGCAGCACGTATCCCCGACCCTCGTTTTCGGGGTAGATACCGTCCGAGATGAGGAAGGCCGTGGCCCGTGCATGGTCCGCAATCACGCGCAGCGCCACGTTCGTCGCGTCGTCGCGTCCGTAAGTCACCCCGGCCATCGCGCCCGCGCGGTCCATCAGCGGCCGGAACAGGTCGGTTTCATAGTTCGATTCCACATCCTGCAGCACCGAGCAGATCCGTTCCAACCCCATGCCCGTGTCAATGCAGGGGGCCGGCAGGGGCGTCATGGTGCCCGAAGCATCCCGGTCGTACTGCATGAACACCAGGTTCCACAGTTCCAGGAAGCGGTCGCCCGGGTCCAGGACGTTGGTGCCCTTGAACGCAGGGCCCCGATCGATGTGGATCTCGCTGCACGGGCCGCAGGGTCCCGTTTCGCCCATGGACCACAGATTCGACGGGTCATCGCGCACGCGGTCCGGCGCGACCCCGGCATCACGCGTCCAGATGGTGCGCGCCTCGTCGTCGTCCGGGTGCACCGTAACCCACAAATCCTTCGGCGAAAGACCATAAACCCGCGTCAGCAGTTCCCACGCGAACGGGATGGCGTCTTTCTTGAAGTAGTCCCCGAACGAGAAGTTGCCGAGCATCTCGAAGAACGTGTGGTGACGCAGCGTACGACCGACCTGTTCGAGGTCGTTGTGCTTGCCGCTGACGCGCAGGCACTTCTGGGTGGTCGTGGCCCGGCGATACGCGGGCTGGCGCTGACCGATGAACACGTCCTTGAACTGAACCATCCCCGCGTTCACGAACAAAAGCGTCGGGTCCGACGGGGGGATGATCGAATGGCTGGCAACGACCTTGTGGCCCCTCTCCTCGAAAAAGCCGAGGAAGGCCGAGCGGATTTCTTTCGATGTCACGGTGTTTATCTGTCCTTGATGCCGTAGTGTGCCAATACCGCCTGACTGATGGCCTCGAACTGTTCCGGATGGTCGGCCAACATGGCCATGGATTGCTCGCGGCCCTGACCCAGACGTTCCGTCCCGTACGAGAACCACGACCCGCTCTTTTCGATGATGCCGCACGCACTGGCCAGGTCCATGACCTCGCCCAAACGATTGACACCCTCGCCAAAGGCCATGTCGAACTCGGCTTCCTTGAAGGGCGGAGCCATCTTGTTCTTCACGACCTTGATGCGGATCTTGTGCCCGGTGGTCCCCGAATCGTCCTTGATCGCGGTGCCGCGTCGCACTTCGAGGCGGACGCTCGCGTAGAACTTCAGGGCGTTTCCACCCGTGGTGGTTTCCGGGTTCCCGTACATCACCCCGATCTTCATGCGGATCTGGTTGATGAAGATCATGCAGGTCTTCGACTTGGAGAGGATCCCCGAGAGCTTGCGCAGAGCCTGGCTCATGAGCCGTGCCTGCAGGCCCACGTGGGAATCCCCCATTTCGCCTTCGAGTTCGGCCTTGGGAACCAGGGCCGCCACCGAATCGATGACCACGATGTCGACCGCATTCGTGCGCACCAGGGTCTCGGCGATTTCCAGGGCCTGTTCGCCGGTGTCGGGTTGGGCGAGCAGAAGGTCGTCCACGTTGACCCCAAGCTTGCGGGCGTAGTTCACGTCCAGGGCGTGTTCGGCATCGATGAACACGGCCAGACCGCCACGTCGCTGGGCCTCGGCAATGGCCAGCAGCGTCAGGGTCGTCTTGCCCGAGGACTCCTGGCCATAGATTTCGACCACGCGTCCCTTGGGATAGCCCCCGACGCCCAGGGCCACGTCCAGGGACAGCGACCCCGTGGGAATCACGGGCACCACTTCCATGGGCGCGTCCCCGCCCTTGAGGCGCATGATGCTGCCCTTTCCGAACTGCCGTTCGATGGTCTGGATGGCCACCGAAATGTTTCGTTCACGATCCCCGGCGGCAACCGCTTCCGGGGGGGTCTTGGCTTCCTTTGCCATGCTCGCACCTCCGTCGACGCGGGACTCTAGCACGAAAATTCCGGGGTCGGTAGGGGTGGATCAGGCGGGCTTGGACCCGAGGCGACGGAAGGGATGCTGGCGCAGGCGGGACAGGTCGTACTGGCGCTCTTCAGGACGCCATGTGGCGGCCATCAGATGAACGCCCCCGAGCAGCCACCCTGCGATCGGAACATTGCGACCCTCGGGGAGCATTTCGCGCAGGGCCGCCGCGACCGGTTCCGACGTCACCGAGGCGACTCGAATGCCCACGGGCAGAATCGGCGTGACCACGAGGGCTGTGTCCGAGAACTCCTGCACCAGGCGGGTTCCGAGGTCCTCGATCGCGCTGCCCTGGGCCGTGAGCCGGGCCATCACCTGCCACGTCTGGTCCGGGCCTTCCTCGACCGTGAGCGGCATCAACTGAACCGGTATTTCCTCCTGGGCACGTGTCACTGCCTGGATCCGGGGCATCGCAAACAGGCGGGCCTCCGGGTTGTCCGGGGCCAGGGTCACCACAGGCACCGCGTAAAGGTCGGGGGGGACCCAGGTCAGGCGCAGGCCCCGCGCCCCCGCATCGCCCGACAGACGACGACAGGCCTCCATCAAGGAGTTGCCGACATTGAGCGGGGGTTCGACCGCTACCATCAGAATTGCTTCATCCGCCACCATGGCCTCCCAGTATTGCAGTACGCAGCAGGTTGAGGGAATGGGCCGCAGCCAGGGCCTTGATCCCGGCCCGATCCCCTACGAATCGTTGCACCTCGGCCCGAGTGCCGCTTGGCCCCGCAGCCGCCATCCATACCATACCCACGGGCTTTTCGAACGTTCCCCCGTCGGGTCCGGCGATGCCCGACACCGACAATCCCCAGTCGCTGTGCATGACGCGGCGAATCCCCTCGGCCATGGCCACCACGACCTCCCTGGACACCGCGCCCTGTCGTTCGAGGTCCTCGACCGGGACCCCGAGCACGCTCGACTTGGCCGCATTCGAGTAGGCCACGACGCCGCCGCAGTAACAGGCCGACACGCCAGGCAAGCCGGTCAACAGGTGCCCGATCAGCCCGCCGGTGCAGGATTCCGCCGTGCCCAGGGTCTGGTCGGCGGCGATCAGAAGGCCCGCGACCGTGGCTTCCAGGCTGCCATCGGTGATCGAGAACACCGACGTGGTGAAGCGCTGCAAGAAGGCCTCGATGACCTCCGGGGTGTCGCACTTGACGTGCACCTCCGGGGGAATGCCCCAGACGATCACCTTCTTTCTTCCGAACCGCTCGGCCGCAAACCGGACGACTTCATCGACGGGCGGACCGAAAAGCCTGATCACGGGTCTCATGGCACATCCCACACGCCGCGCCGAAGATGACGAGAAGGGTCACACGGCAGGCACTTGGCGCATCGTCAAGGAGGCCAATGTACCACGCCTCCAGGGGAGCGTCCACGTCGCGGTGCAGGGTGGGCGGAGCAATCAGCGCTGGTCCTGCGGCTTGCCCGACGGACGGGTCAGGACCACTCGCGCCGCTACCAGGGCCCACAAGGCTCCCGCTCCGCAGGCCAACCGGAAACCGGGGAAGTCCTCTGACGCCCCAACCTCCGATGCGCCCCAGTCCTGGCCCAGGGCGAACATCAGGGCACCCAGGGCCGTGCCCACCACCATGCCCAGATTCCGTGACAGCGCCAGCATGCCGGCCGCGATGCCTTGCTGCTGACGCGGGGCGGACGACAGCATCGCGCTGGTGTTGGGGGACACGAAGAGCCCCACGCCCACGCCCAGCAGAAGCAGCGTTGCGACCAGCCAGATGACGGGCCGGCCCGGCACCAGAAAGGCCATCAACAACAAGGCCAGGGCCATGATGACATTGCCCAGCGACGACAGGATGCGCGAACCCACCCGGTCCGACCACCAACCACTCAATCCCGCCACACTGGCCATGGCGATCGGCATGGACATCAGGTAAATCCCGGCCTCCGAGGCGCTCATGTGCAGCATGTCGAGCAGATAGAACGGCAGAAGATACGTGGCGTGCGACAGTGCGGCATAGTTCAGCCAGGCACCGGCTGCGGCCGAGGCGAAGGTTCGATTGCGGAACAGGCGCAGATCGAGCATGGGGTTCGGACTGCGCGTTTGCTGGCGCAGGAACAACGTCAGTCCCAGCAGACCCGAAATGGCCGCTGCCCAGGTCTGCCAGGCCCCTCCGCCCCAGGCGCGGCCGCGTGCCAGGACCAGCACCAGTCCCGTCAGTGCCACCACCATCAAGACGCCGCCCCAGTAGTCGGGCGAACGGGCGTCGCGATTGCCCGGCAGGGCGGGAAGATACCGCCACGAAAGCACGGCCACGATCGTCAGCAGGGGCACCTGCACGACGAACACGGTCCGAAACGTCCCCAGCGTCTCGAGCCAACCACCCAGCACCGGCGCCACGGTGAGCCCAAGATAGATGGCCGTGGACACGAGACCCAGACCCTGGCCGCGCCGCTGCACCGGCACGATCAGCGACACGATTGCCGGGGACGTGGCCATGAGCATGGCCGCCCCTACCCCTTGAAGCCCTCTGAACGTCAGGAACAATCCGTAGTTCGGGGCCAGGGCACAGGCAAGAGCGGCCAGGATCGACAAGATCAGCCCGGCACGGTAGACGCGGACGTGACCGAACAAATCCCCGGCCCGGCCCGCCGGCAGCAAACATGCGCAAATGGCCATGAGCGCCACGAGCAACGTCCACTGGGCGTCGAGCACGCCCACCCCGGCCCAGGCCCCGATCCGCGGCACGACCACCTGGACGATGCTACCGGACATCGAGGTCAGAAACGTGCCGAGCACCAAGGTGATCAGGACGGACCGCTCGCGGAAGGGGCCTTCCTCTGTATGCCGGGATGCATTCATCGTGTTTCAGGCCCTGGTCTCTTCGCCCGCGATCGTGACCGCTGCCAAGACCGCACCCAAGAACGAGAACACCATCACCATCCATGGGATTTGGCACAAGGCCAGAACCAGGAAGAACAGATAGTAGAAGTCCCTTTTCACCAGGGGCTCCAGATAACGTCCCAGGAACCGACGAAAGGCGCTGGCATCGGAAGTCTGCCCCCACTTGAGGTTTCCGGGGTCCGCGATCCCTCGGCGCAGCAGTTTGGAATAGACGAAATAGAACGACACAAGCATGGCCAGGACCGAGATGATCCCGGCCCACAGCCAGACCTGGTTCCACGGGGCCGCCACGCCCGGGTCCCGATAAAGTCCAATGCCCATGCCCAGGATGAAGGCCATGTTCGACAGGTCGTCAAACACATTGTCCAGCCAGCCGCCAAGCTTCGACGATTGGTACTTGAGCCGGGCGACCTCGCCGTCGCACCCGTCGAGGATCGAGGCGAACTGCATCACCAGCGTGGCCCAGACGAATTCCGACTGGATGGCCAGCACTGCGGCGGCCAGGGCGATCATGAACGTGATGGTAGTGAGCATGTTCGGGGTCAGGGGGGTCCTGACCCAGAAGGACGACATGAACAATGAAACGGGACGGTTGAGGGTGCGCGACACCACGCCATCGATCGGTTTGCGCAGCGATCGCAGCAGCATCTGGTGCGCCTCGCGGGCGGTCTGATGGTCCTGCACCAGCACCACCGGCGTCGCGGGCGCAACGTACCGGGTGGCCTGGGAAAGGCAGCGAGCGTGGACCGCTACCGGGTCCGCATCGTCGACCAGGCGGGACCGCGCTGCGGACCCGAGGACGAGCACGGGCCAGGAGGCCTCTTCAGCGGACACCGCCACGACCTCATCCGCTCCGGGTTCTATCGCGGCCAGTTCACGTCCGAACGGAGCGGGCGCCACCCAGGCCGCGGGGTACAGCACAAGCGGATTCGCGCCGCCCGGCGAACCGGCCTCGTTCAGACCCGCCGCAACGAGCATGCGCCGTGCGCGTTCGGTCCGGGTCAATCCCAGGAGCGACCGCCCGGCGCCAAAGGCATCCTCGGACCGTGGTTCGATGATCTGGAATTCCATGCCACCTTCCCGCGAGATTCCCGCGGCGTTGTTAGCACCTGCACGGCGGACCGTCAAGCGCGGCCTGCGACCATGGTGCTGGATGAAACCCCATCCAAGAGTTGGATGAAACGTACTCCACCCGCCCCTGTCGAAAACCTGTTCATAACCGGTAACCATCGGATCATTCTAAACAAACACACACCGTTTGACCCGGCACGAATCCTGCATATACTCGCGCCGGAGGCGAACGGAGAAGCCTTGATGAGCAACGCAAAAGCGGTAATCTTCGATTTCGACGGGACGTTGGTGGACACGATGGGCGGCTTTGCGGACCTCGCGGCCGACATCATGCACCGCCGCTTCGGCACACCGATCGAACGGGCCCGCCACAGCTATCTGGAAACCAGCGGACTGCCCTTCCGGCAGCAGCTCGAGATCATCTATCCCGACGATGCCCGTAACGACGAGGCCTCCCGGGAATTCGAGGCGGCCAAGCAGGAGACCTTCTTCTCGGAAACCTTTGCCGACGACGTCAAGCGCACCATTTCGCAGTTGCGTCAGCGTGGCTATCTGGTCATGGTGTCGTCGAACAATCGCCAGGACCTGGTCGATCGCTTTGTGGCACGTGAGCCCGAGGTCCAGTTTCACGAGGTCCTGGGGGCGCGTCAGGATTTCTTCAAGGGACATGATCACTTCGAATACATCCGACGCAAGTTCGGCATCGGCGAGGACGAGATGGTGTTCATCGGCGACTCCCTCAAGGACGCTGAACGCGCCATCTCGAGCCACGTACGGTTCGTGGGCAAGCTCGGGACCTTCGACAAGACGGACTTCGAGACCCAGTTCCCTGGTGTAGCCACCATCTCGAACATCTCGGATCTGCCAAAGGTCATTCAATGAACCCCCGGCAGGCGATCATCCTGGCGGCCGGACTGGGCTCCCGCCTCCAGGCACTGACGGCGTCGCTGCCCAAGGCGTTGATTCCCTTCATGGGCCGGCCGCTGCTGGGTTACGCGATCGACTTTGCCCGCCATGCTATCGGCACCGATGGACGCATCGTGGTGGTGTCCGGCTTTTGCGCAGACTTGGTCGAACGGTTTGTGGCAGACTACGCCCCCGAGGCGCAGGTGGTGTTCAATCCGGACTTCCGCAAGGCGAACCTGCGGTCCGTGGCCACGGGCCTGACCGCGCTGTCGGGCGGTTTCTTGCTGATGAACGTGGATCACGTCTATCCGTTCGCGTTCGGCGACCGACTGATGTCGGCATCGGGCGACGTGCTGCTGGCGGTGGACCGCGATCGACCGCTCGGCGGGGACGACATGAAGGTTGCACTCGATGCCGATGGCGCGGTGCGCATGATGTCCAAACAACTGCCGACTTGGGACTGCGGCTACATCGGAATGACCAAGGTGTCCGATGGCGCATCCGATGTCTATCGCGCGGCCGTGGGCACGGTCCTGGCCGTGCGTCCCGATACGGCCGTGGCCGAGGACGTGATCGCGGAACTGTATGTTCGACGGCATTCGGCCCGCACCTGTGACCTGTCCGGGATCGGGTGGGTCGAGATCGATAATGGGGATGAGCTGGTTGCGGGTGAACGGCGGTTGGCCGAGGACCCGGGTTTGTTGACGCGCGGCTTCGATGCAGGTACACAAAGGGCCGGCGCTGTTGGGGATTAGTTCCGGTCGGTCGACCGGTTCTTCGAAGCACAAGGAGGAATCAATGAAGCGCGACAAGGATATCGCCCCGGCCAGTGGAAAGCTCGGAGTGATGGTGGTGGGGCTCGGTGCGGTGGGCACGACCCTGATTGCAGGTACCTATCTCATCCGCAAGGGGTTGGGGCGCCCGGTCGGGTCCGTCACCCAGATGGGCACCATCCGTCTGGGCCGACGCACCGACAATCGCGTTCCCAAGATCAAGGATTTCGTGCCCCTGGCCGAACTTGACGACATCGTGTTCACCGGGTGGGACCTCTTCGCGGACACGGCTTACGAATCCGCCAAGAATGCGGCGGTGCTGAGCAACGAACACATCGACATGGTCAAGGACGAACTGTCGTCGCTGAAGCCCCTGCCCGCGGTGTTCGACCAGAGCTATGTCAAGCGCCTCGATGGCCCGAACGTCAAGAAAGGCGCGAACAAGTGGGACCTGGCTCAGCAGCTCATGGCGGACATGAAGCAGTTCCGCCAGGACAAGGGCTGTGACCGTCTGGTCGTGATCTGGTGCGCAAGCACCGAGGTCTACCAGGCGCCGTCGCCCGCACACCAGACCCTGGCGGCCTTCGAAGCCGCTCTCAAGGCGGATGACCCCACGATCGCACCGAGCATGATCTATGCCTACGCCTCGATCCAGTCGGGCGTGCCGTTCATCATGGGTGCCCCGAACCTGTCGGTGGACGTCCCGGCCCTGGTGCAGTTTGCCCGCGATCGCAACGTGCCGGTGTGCGGCAAGGACTTCAAGACGGGCCAGACCCTGATGAAGACGATCCTGGCACCGGGTCTCAAGGCTCGCTTGCTGGGCCTGAACGGCTGGTTCTCGACCAACATCCTGGGCAACCGCGACGGTGAGGTCCTCGACGACCCGGGTTCGTTCAAGACCAAGGAAGAAAGCAAGCTGTCGGTTCTGTCCTCGATCCTTCAGCCCGACGTGTACCCGGACCTGTATTCGAAGTTCCATCATCTGGTCCGGATCAACTACTATCCGCCGCGCGGGGACAACAAGGAAGGCTGGGACAACATCGACATCTTCGGATGGCTCGATTACCCGATGCAGATCAAGATCGATTTCTTGTGCCGCGACTCGATCCTGGCAGCGCCGGTAGCCCTGGACCTCGTTCTGTTCTGCGACCTGGCCCAGCGGGCCGGCATGGGCGGCATCCAGGAATGGCTGTCGTTCTTCTTCAAGAGCCCGATGCACGCCGAGGGACTGTATCCGGAACACGACCTGTTCATTCAGCAGACCAAGATGAAGAACACGCTGCGTTACCTGATGGGCGAGGAACCCATTACGCACCTCGGCATCGAGTACTACGACTATGGCGAGGATGCCCACTGACATGCGCACGGTCCTGGGGATCGACCTCGGCGGCACCCGCGTCAAGGCCGGCCTGGTGCAAGACGGCCAGGTTCGTGACGTTCTGGTGCGAGTGCTGTCGCCGAACGACAAGTCCGAAGCTGGCATCCTGGACTTTTTGGCCTCCACGATCGCCGATCTGCTCGGTCGCAGTGCGGTGCATGCCGACGAGGTCGCGGGCGCAGGGATCGGGGTTGCGGGGGTGATCGCGTTTCAGGACGGCATCATCTGCGAATCCCCGAATTTCCCGGCCTGGAGAAACTTCCCGATCAAACGGCACCTGTCCGCACGACTGGGAATGCCCGTCGTCTTGGACAACGATGCCAACGTGGTGATCCTGGGCGAGGCGCGCTTCGGTGCCGGCCGGGAATGTGGCGACTTCATAGGCCTCACGCTCGGCAGCGGGGTTGGCGGAGGTCTGTTCCTTGACGGACGGATCTATCACGGTGCGGACGGCATGGCCGGGGAGCTCGGACACATCGTGGTGGAACCCGAGGGCTTTCCCTGTGGTTGCGGTGGCCGGGGCTGCCTCGAACAGTATGCGTCGGCCAATGGTCTGCGCAACCTGCTGCGCAGGGACCATCCCGAAGGGCGGCCGGGCATGGCGATTGACGACCCGGCGCTGCCGACCCGGATGTACGATGCGGCCTTGGCGGGGGATGCGGCCTGCCTTCAGTATTTCCACGAATTCGGGTATCGGCTCGCGATCGGCCTAGGGGGACTGCTCAATGCCTTGAACGTGCATCGCGTGGTGCTCGCCGGCGGCGTGGCTCGGGCCCATCCGCTTTTCTTGCCCACCCTGGCGGCGGAACTGCCCCGCCGGACCTTCGCCGCGATCCTTCATAATACGCAGGTGGTACCGTGCGAACTGTGGGAGAACGGGGGAATCCTTGGTGCCGCAGCCCTGATCTTGCCGTGAGCGGCAAGAGGCTCCGAAGCCGCAAGAATCAGTAGATCAACGTGAATTCCTGTATAGCTTCCGTCATTTGGAGGCCATTTCGCACGATTTCGGCCAGGGTCTGGCTGGGCCGGAACTGTCCTTGCATGGCGTTGCCTACCTGGATCCGCACGAAGAACTCGCTGCCCGGATCGTACTTGGCGCCAGCCCGGTAGCTCTTGTCCCGCAGAACCATCAGCTTGCAATGATTGGGTCCCCGGTTCAGGTAGGGCGTGATGTCGTAGATCTTGTTGACATCCGCAGAGGTGAAGTTGTGC
The DNA here is from genome assembly GCA_964424165.1 of uncultured Myxococcales bacterium. Lineage (GTDB taxonomy): Bacteria > Myxococcota_A > UBA9042 > DTJE01 > DTJE01 > CAYRIB01. The sequence continues at coordinate 54,251 of CAYRIB010000006.1, forward strand.
ACCTCCTCGCCGTTCGCGAAGAACTTGAATGCCAGCGGCAGAGCGCTCGACTGCAGCCCGCTGGTGGCGATCACGAAGGTCTGCTGCGTGATCGGGGCCGGGGCGTTCTGGGGCGCGCCGCTCGCATGCTGGGTAATGATGGCCAGTCCCTCCTCGTTGCCGCCCGACGTTGTTGGGGGTGGCGAAAACGACGTGGCTGCGGGGGTGGGAGCGGCCGCAGGCCCCGGGGTGACGACGGAGCTACCCGAGGCCCCTGCGGGGTTGAAGCCCGGGGCCATGATGTTGACCCCGCCGAAGTTGTCGATGTTCACGGTGCAGTTCTGCATGGTCACCCCCTTGAGGGAGCCCAAGGGCTGACCGTTGATGTAGACCTCGGCCGCAATGGACGAGGCTGCGATAAGCAAGAGCGAAGGAATCATCACCCAATGACGAACCATGACTGACCTCCGAAATGAACGTGTCCTAAAGATGAAGTCTACCATAATCCGCAGGGACCAAGAGGGCGCAAAAGCCCCGGAGCAAAAGCGCAAGCAAGCTTGCGCGCACTCCAGAGAACCGTTTGGGAGTGCGGTAGCTTGCTACCGCTTTCTCGAAAGTCCGAGAGCGCCCCGGAGCAAAAGCGCAAGCAAGCTTGCGCACTCCAGGGCTCGCTTCGCTCACGGGCTTCG
>CAYRIB010000007.1:0-54804 GCA_964424165.1 uncultured Myxococcales bacterium
ACGGATCAGCAGGCCGCGTTTACGCGCATCTCGTCGGGGCTGACTGCGGGGTATCGGGCGTTTCTGCTGCACGGAGTGACCGGGTCGGGCAAGACCGAGGTGTATCTGCGTGCGATCGAACGCGTGATCGAGCAGGGCAAAGGCGCGATCGTGCTGGTGCCCGAGATCGCCTTGACCTTCGAACTGCGGCGTCGGTTCGAACGGCGCTTCGGACCCACGGTGGCGGTGCTGCACAGCGCCATGCCCGAGGCGCGTCGTGTGGCGGTGTGGGACGGGGCCTTGTCGGGGCGGGTGCGCGTGGTGGTGGGCCCGCGTTCCGCAGTGTTTGCCCCGGTGCAAAAACTTGGTCTGGTCGTGGTCGACGAGGAGCACGAGACCACCTACAAGCAGCAGGACGGGCTGCGTTACCACGCCCGGGACGTGGCACTGGTGCGCGGCAAGATGGCCGGGTGCACGGTGGTGCTGGGTTCGGCCACACCGGCCCTCGAGACGTTCAACAACACCCACGACCGCAAGATCACCTACCTGTCGCTGCCGATTCGGGTGCGCGAACGTCCCATGCCCCTGGTGCGATTCGTGGACTTGAAGGGGCATCCAACCATCGGGCGGGATCGCCTGCTGTCGGACCCCATGCTCGTTGCACTGTCCGAAACCGTGGCCCGCGGCGAATCTGCCATCTTGTTCTTGAACCGCCGGGGGTTCGGGCGTTTTGTGATCTGCCGGGCTTGCGGACAGGCCATTTCGTGTCCCAACTGCTCGATCACGCTGACCCATCACAACAGCCCAGAACGGCTGCGGTGCCATTACTGCGATCATGCGATTGCGCTGCCCGACCGGTGTCCTACCTGCAATGCTGCGGAATGTCAGGTACTGGGCTTCGGCACCGAGCGTGTGGAAGACGAGGTGATGACACGCGTGCCTGGGGCACGGTGCGTGCGCCTGGATGCGGACACGGCCACGGCCGGCGGGATCGAGGCGATCTTGTCGGCCTTTTCGAAGGGGCAGTCGAACATCCTGGTGGGCACCCAAATCGTGGCCAAGGGACATGATTTCCCGAACGTGACCCTGGTGGGTGTGCTGTTGGCCGAACAGTCCCTGGCGTTCCCGGATTTCCGCGCCGCGGAACGCACCTTTCAGTTGTTGACGCAGGTGGCCGGCCGTGCGGGGCGCGGGGACCTGCCGGGCGAGGTACTGATCCAGACGTATTCGCCCAATCAATATGCCCTGCGCTTTGCCTCGACGCACGACTATCTGGGATTTGCAGTGGCCGAATCGGGCATCCGGCGTGAACGCGGGTATCCACCCTTTTCGTATCTGGCCACGATCGAGGTGTCCTCACCCGATGGGGCCGAGGCCCGGGCGCTGGCCGACGACATCCGCCGGGCGCTCGATCTTCCGGACGCGGGCAGCGCAGTTCCTCGGAAGGTGCGCATCCTCGGACCCGCGACAGCGCCGATCGAGCGATTGCGCGGTCGATCCCGCGTGCAACTGATGCTCAAGGGCCAAGAGCGCAGCGCCATCAACCGGCTGCTGTGGCAGATCCATCAGCGGTTCGGCACGGGTCGGGCCGGTGTTCGCATATTGATTGACGTGGACCCGACGAGTTTGTCCTGAGCATCAGCGCGCGCTGGCCCGACCACCCGCCAAGGCACGGCGACGCGCTTGTGTGAGGGTGCGCACCGGCGGATTGAAGTAACCGAAGCGGATGGTGGGGATGGCGTCGAGGATGCGCCCCATGAGCGTGGTCAGGCCACCCGGGGCTGCGGACGTTGCGGGACCCATGGCCGACCGATAGATGTCCGGATCGATGTTCAGATTGCGCATCTGCACGAAGTCCGCCCCACAGGCTCGCAATCCATCGATCGTGGCCGCAATGTCTTCGGGGCGGTCGGACAGGCCCGGAAACACCAGCAGATTCACGGACACGAACCCACCGGCCTCGCGGACACGGCGCCCGCTCTCGATGACGTCTGTCAGGGCATAGTGTCGGGGCCGGAAATAGGCCTCGTACAGCCTGGGCTGAAAGCTGTTGATCGACAATCGAATCGAGTCGAGTCCCGCTTCGAGCAGGGACGCCACGGCGTCGGGACGGCTTCCGTTGGTATTGAGGTGGATGGTGCCCCGGTCGGTCTTGTGACGGATGCGACGGATCGCCGCGGCCAGGGTATCGGCCACGAGCAGCGGTTCGCCCTCGCAACCCTGGCCGAACGACACCACCGGCTGACGCACCCGCCGGATGTGCAGCAGGGCCACCTCGGAAAGCTCTTCGGGGGTCGGGATGAAGGTGATCCGATCGTGCGAGGACCGGACTTCTCCGGCCGGGCTTTCGGACAAGCATCCCAGGCAGGCCGCGTTGCATGCCGGCGAAGAGGGCAGGGGACATTCCTCGCGACCGATCATGAAGTTCTGGGCCGCCCGGCAGCCGTAAACCGTGGCACAGTGGTGCAGGTGCCTAATCAGACGATTGTCGGGGTGCGCGCGCAACATGCGGGCGGCCAGGCGTCGGATCAAGGGCAAATCGAACCGCGTCGGGTCCTGGCGGTTCGATCGATCGACCCGCACTGCGGTCGTGACGAAGCGGCCACGGGAAAAGCCAAGCGGCGCATAGGCGAACAGGGGCAGGTCCGGGGCATCGTCGTCGCGGACCGTGGCCGGAAGGGCCAGTCGCAGATAGGCCGGGCTGATGAACGTCGATGTGGCGAAGGCCCCTCGAAGCACCTCGGGCCCCCCGGTTTCCGGGTTGAAGCCAAGCGGCGTGCGTCCCGGCAGCATGAACAGATCGCTGCCGGCAGGCACGGGAATCAGTTCCGATGCTTGCGGGGGGCGAACGACATGCCCGTCGTGGACGAGCATTTCGTAGAACGGGTGGTCGAAGATTCGCCCGCGGGCATCGCTGTAGACCAGATGCGGGTTCATTGGGGCACCTCGCTCATGCGGGCACGGGCCGCGTGCAGCAGGATGCCCGCCGCGACCCCGACGTTGAGCGATTCGAAATCCCCTGGCGATACGATGGTCACCAGGGCGTCGCACGAGGCTGCTACGAGGCGCCGCAGGCCCGTGCCCTCGGCCCCGAGGACCAGGGCCAGGGGGCCGCGAACGGGGAGGTCCTGCAGACCCCTCGAACCATGGGCTGCGGCCCCGGCCACGAACACCCCGCGTTCCTGCAGCGACCGAACGGTGCGCGCGAGGTTGGTGACCTGAGCCACGGGCACGCGCGCCGCCCCCCCTGCTGAAGTGCGCAATACCGCGGGGGTCACGCTCACCGAACGGTCCTGCGGCAGCACGATCCCTTTGACGTCGAAGAACGCGGCGGTTCGCAGGATCGAACCGAGGTTCTGGGGGTCCTGCACCGAGTCGAGCAGCAGGAGGATTCCGTGCGGGTCGTCGATCAGGGCGGTAAAAAGGTGTTCGGGGTTCGCATAACGGTAGGGCTTGACCCGTGCCGCAATGCCCTGATAGGCGCGCCCACCCGCCAGTGCCCGGGCCTTTTCCGGGGTCAGGGTGTGGATCGGGATGCCGCGGTTCTGAGCGATCTCGAGCAGGGACATCAATTCGCGGCCGTGGCCTGCCTCGACGAGCACTTCGGCCACGAGGCGGGTACCCCCGGCCAGAAGACCTTCGACCGCGTGGGCGCCAAACACGAGGTCGTCAGGGCGCGCGTGTTCTTTCATCATCCCGAAGCCCCTGTGGGGCGCGGTCACGAGACCGCGCCAAGATGCCCAAGAATCTCTTGCGGCGGCGTCTGGTGACGCCGCCCTACACTTTGAGCCAACGTGTCTTTCCGGCAGCCCCAGCGCATCCCGGGCTCATCGCCAGGTGGCACGGATCTTCTTCTGGATGGCTGCGGCTACCTCGGTGAGGTCGCGATGAACACCTTGCGGTTCCACGATGAACATGGCCGTGTCATGACCATCCGTGTCCCCTCCGAATGCCCGCAGCACCTCCTCGAGGAAGGCCTCCATGCGCGTGCGTGCCGGCAGGGTCGTAAGCGGTGACCCCGGCAGCGAACCGATGAACGATTCGGCCCGCATCCGAAACAGGGACTGTGCGGCATGCTGCGAGCATTCCCTGGCCCGGGCCGCGGTGAACTCGCCCACGGGGCCGAGTCCGTAGATGCAGACCCGACGCGTTGGTGCACGCCCATAAGACGGCAGAAGAACGGCCTCGTGCAGACGTCCGGTCACCTGTCCGGACAGCATCAGGTTCGACAACGTTCCGCACAGTCGCCAGTCGAGCAACCCAGCCATCCCGCGAGGGGGCCTTTCATCCTCGAACACGTAGGCCACGAACGTATCCGCGGCCACGCGGTCGATCTGGTGCAGATCCGGTTTGAGCAGTTGAATCTTCACGGCCTACTTCTTCACCGGGGCCCGGAGCGTTGCCCCGATCTTGTCGAGCACCCCGTTCACGAACGAACCAGAATCCTCGGAACCGTAGCGCTTGCCCAGTTCGATGGCCTCGTTGAGCACCACCTTGAGCGGCGTGTCGGGCATGTGCTGCAGTTCGAAGGTGGCCACCCGCAGGATGTTGCGATCCACGGTGGCCATCCGGTCGATTCGCCAGTTGGTCGAGCAACCCTTGATGATCTCGTCGATCTCGGCCATGTGGGCGACCACGCCATTGACCAGACCCGTGGTGAACGCGCGGATGTCATCGTCGTCCTGGGGACGTTCGTTCCAGAAGTCCGCGATCACGAGAGGATCGAACGCCTTGTGGAACTCCCACAGGTACAGCATCTGCAATGCGTATTCGCGTGCTCTGCGCCGGGTTCCCATCCTGCCCTACAGTTGTTTCATCACGTTGGCCATTTCGATCGCGCCCTCGGCGGCCTGCCAGCCCTTGTTACCGGCCTTGGTCCCGGCGCGTTCGATGGCCTGTTCCAGGTTGTCCGTGGTCAGGACCCCGTACGCAATCGGAACCCCGGTCGATAAGGATGCCTGGGCAATGCCCTTGGCCGATTCCGAGGCCACGTATTCGAAGTGCGGGGTGGCGCCACGGACCACGGCCGCCACACAAATGACCGCATCGTAACGGCCGGACGCCGCCAACTTGCCCGCAACCAGGGGCAGTTCGAAGGCGCCCGGGACGCGGATCAGGTCGATTGCTTCCGGGTCGGCCTCGTGGCGCAACAGCGCATCGTTCGCGCCTTCGACCAGACGGTCCACCACGAAGTGATTGAAACGACTGGCCACGATGGCGAATCGCAACCCTCGGGCCGTCAGCATTCCCTCGATCACGCGTGCCATCCTGGCCTCCTGGCGAGAAGGGGGTCGCCCCCCTGGTTCACAATGCGTAGACCATAGCGCCCCCCGGCACAAAAGGCAAGGTCGATCAACGCGTTGTGGGGTGCGCCAGGACGCGAGGGTTCACAACAGAGCGCCCGATTTTTCGGGCAGTTCGCGATGCAGGTGTTGCAGCGCCCGGGCCGTGACCACCCGGCCGCGCGGTGTGCGCTGAATGAAACCCTCCTGCAGCAGGAAGGGTTCGTAGACTTCCTCGAGGGTGTCTCGCTCTTCGGACAACGCCGCGGAAAGGGTCTCGATCCCGACCGGCCCCCCGCCGAACTTGTCGGTGATGCAGGTCAGGTACTTGCGGTCCATGGCATCGAGCCCGCAGGCATCCACGTCCAGACGGTCCAGGGCCGATGCCGCCACGGCCGCGGTCACCGTGCCGTCGCCTTCCACCTGGGCGAAGTCGCGCACTCGCCGCAGAAGCCGGTTCGCCACGCGCGGCGTGCCGCGGGCTCGCTGCCCGATCTCGCGCACGGCCTCGGGCAGGATGTGGACGTCGAGCATGCGGGCCGAACGCGCGACAATCTTCGATAGATCGTCGACCGGGTAATGATCCAGACGCTCCACGATGCCGAACCGATCGCGCAACGGCGACGTCAGCAATCCGGTGCGCGTGGTGGCACCGACCAGGGTGAAGTGCTTGAGCTTGAGCTTGATCGACCGGGCATGAGCCCCCTCACCGATCACCACGTCGAACGCAAAGTCCTCCATGGCGGGGTAGAGGTTTTCCTCGACGGTCGGGGTCAGACGGTGGATCTCGTCGATGAACAGCACGTCGTGCTCGGCCAGATTGGTCAGGATCCCGGCTAGGTCGCCCTTCTTTTCGACCGCAGGGCCGGACGTCTGCTTGAGGTTGACGCCCAGTTCGTTCGCGATGATGTGGGCCAGCGTGGTCTTGCCCAGTCCGGGCGGCCCGCAGAACAGGATGTGGTCAAGCGCTTCTTTTCGCTTGCGCGCCGCGGCCACGAACACCCGCAATTTGGCCTTGAGCGCCTCCTGGCCGACGAATTCCTCGAAGGTCCTGGGGCGCAGCGAGAGTTCCAGAAGCTCCTCGGGCGTCTTGACCGGGGTCGTGATTCTTGTGTCCGCGGCCGGCATGGCCCCCATCCTCCCTGGCTAGCGCACCTTCATCGTCGAAAGCGCGGCCCTTAGCAGGTCCTCGAGGTCCTTGGCCCCGCCCTCTCCATCCAGCTCTGCCACTGCGGCCTCGATGTCACGCGGTGTGAAGCCGAGGTTCGCCAGGGCGGAGCGCACATCGTCCAGTACCGTACGGGACAGGCCGGTCGCACGGGGTGGGGCCTCGACGGGCAGCAGCTTGAACTTGTCCGACAGTTCCATCCCGAGTCGCTCGGCGGTCTTCTTGCCGACTCCGGGGATGCGCGACAACTGGCCGACGTTGCGTTCACGAACCGCGGCAATGAGTTCCTCGAGCGGCAACCCCCCGAGTATCTGGGCCGCCATCTTCGGGCCCACGCCCGATACCCCGAGCAACAGGTCGAACAGGGTTCGGCCCAGAGGATGAACAAATCCGTATAGAGTGATGGCGTCCTCGCGCACCACGGTCCGGATCGTCAATGAAAGCGGTGCCCCGAGTTCGGTCAACGATGCCAGCGTCTGACGGTCGATGGTGACCTCGTAGCCCACGCCCCCAACATCGAGCACGATACCGGTGTCGGACACGGACAATAGGGTGCCTCGCAGGTATCCGATCATGAGTTCCTCGCGTCCTGCAGAGAGGCCGCAATCAGCGCCTCCTCCGAGGACATCATCACGTGACACAGGGCAATGGCCAGGGCATCTGCCGCATCCTCGGGCGGATCCTCGTCCAGGTTCAGGATCGACCGCATCATGGCCACAATCTGGGCCTTCTCTGCCCGGCCGTGGCCCGTCACGGTCTTCTTGACCTGGGCAGGGGTATATTCACAAGGGTTCAAGCCTGCCTCGTCGAGGGTCAGCAGGATCACGCCCCGGGCGTGGCCGAGCTTCAGGGCCGAATCCGCGCTGCGTGCCACGAAAACCCGTTCCACCGCGGCCTGCTGGGGTTGGACCCGGGCCAGGACCTCGCCGAGCGCGTGGTGCAGGTCGTGAAGGCGCTGCGCCAGGGAACGATGATCGGCAAGGGGAATGGTGCCAAATTCGACACAGCGAAGGAAGGACGCGTCGCCCTCGACCACGCCGTATCCGGTGACCCGGCTTCCGGGGTCGATGCCTACGACGCGAACCATGAACCCTCCGAACCGGAATCGAGGCGCAGGGGCGGGGCGAAACAGCCGTTGCGGGGCCGGCAATCACATCAGCGACTCGAGTTCCTTTTCGTCGATGTCGAAGTTGGCCCACACGGCCTTGGTGTCTTCGCCGTCCTCGAGGTTCTCCATCAGGCGGAGCATCTGCTCGGCTTCCTTGCCGCTGAGCTTGACGTAGGTGCGCGGCACGCGGGCCACCTTGGAGTTGGTCACGTTGAAACCGGCCTCGCGAAGCTTGTCGGCCACGGCTTCCACCTGACTGGGGTCCGTGGTGACCTCGAAGTAGTTGTCCTCGTTGGACACGTCGTTCGCGCCGGCATCGAGTGCGGCCTCGAACAGCGCGTCTTCGGTGGCACCCTCGATCTCGATGACGCCCATGAGGTCGAAATTCCAAGACACCGCGCCCTGCGTCGCCATGTTGCCGCCCGCCTTCTCGAAGATGCGGCGGACTTCGGACACGGTGCGGTTGCGATTGTCGGTCTGGGTCTCGCAGATGACCGCAACGCCTCCCGGTCCATAACCTTCGTAGGTGACTTCTTCGTAGCTGACGCCTTCGAGTTGGCCCGTACCCCGCTTCACGGCCTTGTCGATGTTGTCCGCGGGCATGTTCTGTGCCTTGGCGGCCAGGATGGCCGAACGAAGGCGCGCGTTGCCATCAGGGTCACCCCCGCCGGCCTTCGCGGCGATCGTGATTTCCTTGATCAGCCGGGTGAAGACCTGGCCGCGCTTCGCGTCCGCTTTGCCCTTTTTGTGCTTGATCGACGCCCACTTGCTGTGTCCGGACATGAATCCTCCCTTCGAAGAGGTCGATGGTCACCACATTCCCGTCGCGTCTCTTAGCACAAAATTGGAGCCCTTTCAACGGAAATCATGCGCCACGTTGCACTTGTTCGCCTCGTCCCCCCTTGACAAGCCAGCAGGATCGAGTAGACTGACACGCCGGTCTAGTTTTGGGTCCAGGCCTGCTCGTTGTCGTTGGAGGAAAAGGATGCTTCGCCTTGGAATCGATTGTGGCAGCCTCACGGTCAAGGGTGTGGTCCTGGATGATTCCAGAGCGGTCGTAGCCCGCGAGAACGTTCTGCACAACGGCGAGGTGCTGGCCGCGGCCAGGAAGGTGCTGTTCGCCCTGCTCGACGGACGGGATCGCAACCTGATCGAGGTGGCCCTGGTCGGGCGGCACAGCGGGGCCATTGCGGCCATGCTCAATCTGGAGCCCACGGACCTGGTGACCGCCGAGATGGCGGGCGTCCGGCACGCCTTTGGCACGGTGGACAATATCCTGCACATCGGGGGCGGTTCCCTGATGCTGATCAAGCTCGACGCCCGAGGCAACCTGGTGGCGTTCTCGACCAATTCGGTGTGCGCGGCCGGGACCGGTTCGTTCCTGGACGAGCAGGCCAACCGCATGGGGCTGTCGCACGACGATGCCAACCGGATCGCCCCGACCCTGAGCCCGCCGTCGATCGCGACCCGCTGCGCGGTGTTTGCCAAGACCGACCTGATTCATCGTCAGCAGGAAGGCTTTGGCCGCGAAGATTTGTGGTGCGGTTTGTGCAAGGGAATGTCGCACACCGCGCTACAGACCCTGCTCAAGGGGCACGACATGGAAGGGTCCGTGGCCCTGACCGGTGGTGTGGCCGCCAATCCGGGAATGGTCCACTATCTGTGCAAGGCCATTGGTCGGGACGTCCGGATGTCCGAGGATTCGCCGCTGGCCGCTGCCATCGGGGCCGCGCTCGAAGGACCGTTCCTGCCGTTCGTCGAGGTCCTTCGCACGCTCACGAGTACCGACGAATCGTCGGAGACCGGCGAGGCGATTCGGACCGCACGTCCCGCCTTGCGCCTGGACCGGTCGGTGTTCCCGGACTTTGCGGTGGCCCGGTCCTACGTGGATGACCAGGGCAACGAGGTGCGGTTGCATCAGGACGAGCATCTGACCGGTCCTTTGCCGGTGATTCTGGGCATCGACGTGGGGTCGACCTCGACCAAGGCCGCGGTGTGTCATCCCGATGGCCGGGTGCTGCTGGACGTCTATCGGCGCACCGAGGGTGACCCGGTCGGCGCATCGAAAAAGTTGCTGGGCGCCGTGCGTGCCGCCGCGGCCATGTTCGGTCTGGACCTGGACGTGCAGGCCGTGGGCACCACCGGCAGCGGTCGCAAGATCGTGGGAACCATCGTGGGCGCCGACGGCATCGTCAACGAGATTTCGGCGCATGTCCGCGGTGCGGTGAGCGTTGACCCGGGCGTGACCACGATCTTCGAAATCGGCGGGCAGGACTCGAAGTACATGCGGGTTTCCAATGGCCGGATCGCGGATGCCAACATGAACTACGTGTGTGCGGCCGGCACCGGGACCTTTGTCGAGGAACTCGGGCGCAAGCTCGGCTTCAGTTTGCAGGAGATCGGGGACGCGGCCCTGGACGTGGCACCGCCGCATACGAGTGACCGATGCACGGTGTTCATGGAACAGGATGCCCACAACCTCGAACGCGAGGGCGCGAGCCGCCGCGAGGTCATGGCCGCCATTTTGTATTCGGTGATCGAGAACTACCGCACCAAGGTGGTGGGCAACCGTGCGGTCAGCAAGGACAAGGTGGTGTTTCAGGGGGCCACGGCACGGAACAAGGGGCTGGTGGCGGCCATCGAAAAGGTCTTCGACGTGCAGGTCGTGGTGTCTCCGTACTGCCACGTCATGGGGGCGATCGGGGCCGGGATGCTGGCCCTGGATGCGCTTCGGGCCCGCGAATGTCCGACGGCGTTTCGGGGCCTTGATGTGGCTGACCGCGAGGTGCGGGTCACCACGTCGAATTGCGAACTGTGTTCGAATCGGTGCCTGATTACGACCGCGCACGTCGAGAACCTGGACGAAAATCCCTCCTTTGGTTATCTGTGCGGGCGGGAACCCCACGAGACGCGCCTGCGCAAGAACGAAGAGTTCGGTCCCTTCCGGACGCGCAAGTCGGCGCTCGGGATCCGCAGGACCAAGACCCCGAGCGGTCGTCCGCGGATCGGTGTGCCCATGGCCCTGACCACCTATGGTTATGCCCCTCTGTATCGAACGCTGATTGAACAACTCGGGGGTGAGCCGGTCTTTTCGACCGAGACCACCCGCGAGACCGCGGATCTGGGCAGTCGCAGCGTGGGGTCCGACTTCTGCTTCCCGGTCAAGGTGGCGCATGGGCACATCGCGCAGTTGCTTGACGCCGGGGATCTGGCCGGCATCTTTGTGCCTGCCATGATCGAGGAAAAGCGAAACGCGCACACCACCCGCAACCGCTTCTGCCCTTACGTCGAGGCCATGGGTTCCCTGACCCAGTCGACGTTCGGGGAACGCAGCGGCGCGACGCGGCTGATCACCCCGACGATCGACATGAACCTGCCGGTGCGTGAGATCGCGGCAGAGTTGGTGCGCGGCTTCGAGGGCGTGCTCGACGTGACGCCTCGGGTTTGTATTCGGGCGTGGGACGCGGCACTCGAGGCGCAGGATGCGTTCTTCCGCGCTCAGGAGGAGGCCGGCCGCAAGGTGCTCGCGGACCTGGCGGCCTCGGGGCGCAAGGGAATCGTGATCATCGGCCGTCCCTACAACACGCAGGATGCGATGGTCAGTTCCGGGATCCCGGCCAAGATCAGCGAGCACGGCTTCACGGTCATCCCGATGGACATGCTGCCGTTCGAGCCCGAGCGTTTGGGACCGGCGTTGGACAACATGTACTGGAACTATGGGCAGAAAATCCTGTCGGCCGTTCGACAGGTGGCGGACAACCCCAATTTGTATGGCGTGTACCTGACGAGCTTCAACTGCGGACCCGATTCGTTCCTGCTCGACATGGCCGAGACCATGATGGCCGACAAGCCGTTCCTGGTTTTGGAACTCGACGAACATGGGTCGGACGGTGGGTATCTGACGCGCGTCGAGGCCTTCCTCGATGTGCTGCGGGCGCACGGACGGAACGCGTCGCATGCCGTGCGCATGCTCGAGCCGCCGACCGGCACTCGCGAGGCCATGAAGGGCCGCATCCTGTGGATCCCGCGCATGCACCCGGTGGCCAGTCGCCTGATCGCCGCGGTGTTCCGAGGGCACGGCTTCGAGTCCCAGTGCGTGCCCGAAAGCGACGAGGAAGCGCACAGCCTCGGCAAGAATGCGTGTCGCGGGTCCGAGTGCACGCCCATGGCCCTGACCCTCGGCACGTTCCTCAAGACCGTGCGCGATTCCGGGCTGCCTTCTTCGCGCCATGCCTTCTTCATGCCGACCGCGACCGGGCCGTGCCGCTTCGGGTGCTACGCACTCTCCCAGCACATGGCCATGCAGCGCGTCGGGATGGGCGACGTGCCCATCCTGTCCCCGACCTCCGAGAATTCCTATCTTGGACTTCCAGTGGCGGCCCGCAAGGCCGTGTGGGAGACCATGCTGTGCGGAGACTACATCACCAAACTGGCCCAGAAGACCCGTCCGTACGAACTGGAGGCCGGCGAGACCAACCGCATGATCGAGGCGTGGGTGGTACGTCTGGAGCAGGACTTCGAGGCCCGGCGGGACCCGCGCGACACCCTGGCGGCCGCGGCGCGCGCCCTGGTTCGGCGACCGCTTCGGCAGGAGCGCAAGCCCCTGGTCGGGGTGGTCGGCGAAATCTACGTGCGCAGCGAACCCTTCTCGAACGCGTTCGTAGTCGATGCGATCGAGAAGGCGGGCGGCGAGGCGTGGGTGTCCCCGATCGGCGAATGGATCTTGTACACGGTCTGGGCTCAGCGCAAGCTTGGCAAGGCGCGGGGGGAGACCCTGTTCGAGCGGTTCGCCGACGAGATCAGCAACCGGTTCATGGAGCGCAAGGACCGGGTCTATCACGAACTGATGCACCCGTACCTGCCGGATCGCCTCGAGCCGGCAGTCGACGAGGTGATCGAACTCGGATTGCCCTACATCCCCAAAGAGTTCGAGGGCGAGAGCGTGATGACCATCGGTCGGGCCCTGAAGTTCCATCAGGACGGGGCGGACCTGGTGGTGAATGCAGCGCCGTTCGGGTGCATGCACGGCCACATCTCCGGGGCGCTGCTCGACAAGTACTCGCGCGAAACGGGATTCCCCGTGGTCACGAACTTTTACGACGGGAACCCGGGCAACACGAACCTCAAGTCCTTCATCATGGCCGCGGCGCGTCGGCGTGGCATCGGTGTCGGGGTTGAGGATCTGGGCGGAGTAGGGTAGGGGTCAGGGGGCCCGGACTTCGACCCGCGCATTGGCACGCAATTCCCGGATGTAGCCTTCGTAGGCCTTTTGCCAGGCCTGTTCGGTCAGTTCGTAACGGACGCGGGCGCGTGCCTCCTCGACGTCTCCGATCGGGGCGCGGCGGCGGTCGGTGACGCGCAGGATGTGGAAGCCTGCGGACGACTGCACGACCTCGGACACTTCACCGTCCTTGAGGGCGAACGCCGCATCCTCGATCGACCCCTGCAGACGTCCCCGTCCGAAATAGCCGACGTCCCCACCCCGAGCCGAGGTCGCATCCTCGCCATACTTCTTCGCCAGTTCCTCGAACGATGTCCCCCCGGCCGCGGCCAGGGCGCGCACCTCGCCGGCCTTGGCCAGCAGGGCCTTGAGCTCTGTCAGAGTGGCGGATTCGGGGATGCGGAACACGATGTGCCACAGGTGAATCTGTTCTTCGGACTTGCCACCCTCGAAGGCCTGATTGAAGGCCTCTTCGACTTCGCGGTCGGTCACGCGGGCCTTGGATCCGACCTTGATGCGCAGGGTCTGTCCCTTGAGCAGTTCGCGTCGGGCATGTTCGCGATAGCTGGCCTCGTCCGCAAAGCCGAGCATCTGGATCACGGTCGCGAAGTCGCCCGCACTCCAGCCGTTCTGCGTCATGATGCCCTTGAGGTGTTCGTCCACGTCCGCGTCGGACACCGATATCGCCAACGTGCGGGCCTCGGCCAGGATCAGGCGTTCCGCGATCAGTCCGTCGAGCACGGTCTGGTACCCGGCACGTTCCTCCGGGCTGCCGCCCGACACCATTTCGGCCACCGGGTTCTTGAGGCTCGCGAGGCGCTGTTCGACCTCGTAGCGGGTGATGACCTCTTCGCCCACCGTGGCCGCGATTCGATCCACCACGACCGTTTGTGCGGGTTCAGCCGCGTCGGCCCGCGCGCTGAGCACGGTCACACCGACACAGGTCAGCATCACTCGATAGACATTCGCTGCTTTCATCCCATTCTGCCCCAGGCAATCGACCGCTCTCAGTTACCATCAACGGTGACAGACCGCAAGAGTTGCTCGATCCAGGGCAACCTCTGCGCAGAGTCGGGCGCGGCGACCGTGATGCGCACCCGGTTGGGCGCCTCGACCACGCCCGGCCGCGCGCCAAGCCTCTCGGCGGCATCCAGAAGACGCGGGACGATCGACGTGCGGTCGGGCATCACCGTGCACTGCAGCGCGAATCGCTGCAGCACTACCTGGAACAGACCGAGGTCCCTCGCCAGGACCTTGATGCGGATCAGGGCCACCAGACGGGCCACGGCCTCGGGCAGGGCGCGATAGGCGTCGAGCAACTCCGCCTCGATGGCATCCACCTCGGCGAGGTCCCGCGAGGCCGACAGGCGCTTGTAGTGTCGCAGTCGCAGACGCTCGTCGGGCATGAACTCCGTGGGGATGCGGGCCTCGATGTCGAACTTGATCTCGGGCTCGCAGTGCGGTGCCGGTTCTTCGCCCTCTACCTCCGCGACCGCGTCGCGCAGCATTTCCATGAAGAAGTCGTATCCGATGGCGGCCATGTGGCCCGACTGCTCGGCCCCGAGCACGTCCCCCGCACCCCGGATCTCCAGGTCCATGGTGGCGAGGTTGAAGCCGCTGGCCAGTTCGCTGAAGCGCTCGATCGCCTCGATGCGACGCCGGGCATCATCGGACAGGGCACTCGGATCGCGGACCAGAAGATAGCAATAGGCCTGCTCCGCCGCACGACCCACGCGGCCGCGCAATTGATAGAGTTGAGCCAGGCCGAGCATGTCCGCGTCGTGAATCAGGATGGTGTTGGCACTCGCGATGTCGAGTCCCGACTCCACGATCGCGGTGCACACCAAAACGTTCTTTTCGCCGCGCAAGAAGGCGCTCATCACGCCCTCGAGGTCGCCCCCGGACATCTGCCCGTGCGCCACGGCCACCCGGGCCTCGGGTACCGCGCCCTGCACCTTCTGTGCGATTTCGAAGAGGTTCTCGATCCGGTTGTGCACGAAGAAGACCTGACCATTGCGGGCCAGTTCGCGCTGGATCGCCGAGCGGATGATGTCCACCCCGGATCGGGCCACGAAGGTACGAACGGCCAGGCGGTCGCGGGGCGGGGTGGCGATCAGCGACAGTTCGCGGATGCCTGCCAGGGCCATGTGGAGCGTTCGTGGAATCGGCGTGGCCGACAGGGTCAATGTGTGCACCGTGGAGGCAATCTCGCGCAACCGCTCCTTGTGCGTGACCCCGAAACGCTGCTCTTCATCCACGATCAGCAGGCCCAAATCACGGAAGATCACATCCTTGGACAGCAGGCGATGGGTCCCGATCAGGATGTCGAGACCCCCGGTCTTGAGGCGCTCGAGCACCTGTCGCACCTGCTCGGGGCTCTTGAAGCGGGACACGGACTCGACGGTGACCGGGGTGTCGCGCAGTCGGGCCGAAAACGTCAGGCGGTGCTGCTCGGCCAGAAGCGTCGTGGGAACCAGAAGCGCCACCTGCTTGTTGTCGCAAACGGCCTTGTAGGCGGCACGAAGGGCCACCTCGGTCTTGCCGAAACCCACGTCTCCGCACACCAGTCGGTCCATCGGGTTTTCACGGGTCAGGTCCTCGAGGACCTCTTCGATCGCGCGTTCTTGATCCGGGGTGGTTTCGTACGGGAAGGTCGCCTCGAACGCCCGGTAGGCCTCGTCGGGAGGGCTGAACTGGAAGGCCTGATGGGCCATCCGACGGGCGTAGATCTGACGCAGGACTCCGGCGATGTTGCGGGCAGCCTTGCGTGCCGATCCGGTGCGGCGCTTCCAAGCCTGTCCGCCCAGCCGATCCAGCGAGCCCCCGCCATCCTCGGCTGCGATGTGCTTTTCGAGGCGGTCGGCATGGTCCACGGGTACATAGAGACGGTCGCCCCCCAGGTAGGACAGAACCAGGCACTCGGTCACCCGCCCGTCGATCGTGACTTCCTTGAGACCCTCGAAACGCCCGATGCCATGATCGCGGTGCACCACGCGGTCCCCGGCGGCCAGTTCCCGGAATTCCTCCAGACGGCGGGCCCCGCGATGTTCGCCGCGCCGGCCCGACACCAGATGCTTGACCCCGAACACCGCCTCGGACGGGATCAGCAGGATCCCGAAGGTCTGGATGTCGAAAGGCCCGCGAATCCGGCCAATGCCAAGACGCAACCCGGGCTTCGGGTCGAGCACCTCGAGAGACTTGTCAGCCCGGCATGAAACAGGGTGCAACCCTTCTGCGGCGAGGATGTCCGACACCCGGGCACGTTCGGTGTCCGATGGACACAACAGCAGTACGGTCTGTGACTCGCTGTCGGCGGCATGCAGCACTCGGACCAGGGCATCCACTCGGTCGCCCACCTGGGCCTCGCTGGTGGTGGCCAGGGCCAGGTCGGTCGAGCGCAGCAGGGACCCGACGGGTCCGAGGAGCCCGCTGGCTTGGTCCACGCGAAGTTCGATGGTCGTGCTTCGTTCGTGTGCGGCCGCGACGAATTCGTCCCACGGCGCGATCAGTCGTTCGGGCGGGGCCATGATCCGTGCCTCGCCGCGGTGGGACTCGAACTCCGACCCCAGCGATTCGTGGGCGGCCTGGACCGCGGCCCGGCATCCGTCGGCATCGAAGATGACCACGCGGGTCGATTCCTGAAGGTAGTCGGTGATCAGGCCGGTATCCAGCAGCAGGGGCAGCATGGCTGCAAACCCCGGGGGCGTCCGTCCCGATTCCAGCGTGTCTTCGACCAGGGCCACGTGTTCCCTCGGTAGATGGTGTTCGCCGACCAGGTCTCGCAGACGGTTGCTGAACGTCCGTCGGGACGCAGGGTCCACCGGGACCTGCCACGCGGGCACGACCCACGTTCGAAGCAGGGGGCGCAGGGCACGCTGGGTTGCGGGGTCGAAGATCCGCAGGTCCGTGACCGTGTCCCCATCGAGTTCGAAGCGCACGGGTTCGGACAACAGGGGGCTGAACAGGTCCACGACGCCGCCGCGCACCGCGAATTCGCCCATTTCGCTGACCGTGGTGACGCGGCGATAGCCTGCGGCGATCAGATGATCCTGAAGGGTCGACAAATCGACGTCCCGTCCGGTCTCGATGCAGAACAGCCCTTCGAGGAAGGTGTCGATCGGCGACACCCGGGTCGCGGCGGCCGCGGCATCGAGCACCATGGCCCAGGGACGGTCGGACAGGGCCATGGTCCCAAGCGTGCCCTGGCGCGTGGCCACGAAGAACGGCCCCTCCGCAACGTCGTCGTAGGGCGACTCGGTCCCGGTCGGCCAGCGCGGGAAGTCGTACGGCTGCGGACCGTGGTCGAGCAGGACCTGGGTCACGCCCGCCAGGCGGTCGCGGATCGTCACGGTGGGCGTGACGATCAACAGGGGGGTCCCAGGGTCACGGGCGATCAGGGCCGCGATGGCGGCAGCGTGCTCCGCGCAGGCCACGGGAAGGGGGCCGTGGTGGTCGAGCGCCGGTCCCAGGATATCGACGATGCGGTCGGGCATGGACGGATGTGTGCTCCCAAGAAGCCCCGCAGGATTATCGTCGACGTCGACCCCGACGTCCACGTCCACGTGCACGTTCACGAACAATGTGGTCGTTCTGCCTGCCGTGTCCCTTCATGGTCTTCGGCGGGGTGCTGGCGGGGTTGTCTTGAGCGGCATGGCATGTCAAACTAGGGCCCAGCACGAAGGAGGTCGACATGAATCGCCTGCGTTTCTTCCCTTGGTGGACCATGGTAGCCCTGTTGGGCCTGATGGCCTGCGGATCCGAGGACAAGCCCGCTTCGAACGAGGACCGCCGTGCTGAGTGCCCGGCGCCGGTTGCGCCCCTGCTCAAGATCGGCGAGGTCTGCAACGCGGATTGCGATTGCGAGACCGGGCTCTGCTACGATGAGGCGTACGTGGCGCCGCACAAGATCTGTTCTCGCGAGTGCGAGGGGGGATGCGGTGACGGGTACAAGTGCCTGGTCTTCTCGACGGTTCACTGGGACAAGTATCCCATGGACCTGCACACGCTGTGCATGCCGACGTGCGACTCGGTCGATGATTGCAAGGCGTATTCGGATATCTACACCTACTGCCCGACCAGCATGACGCAGTGGGAACTGCAGACCGTGACAGGCATGCCGACCTGTCAGACCGAACAGAAATAGGCCGCCCGCTTTACGTCCGGCATCCACTCTGATAAGGAATCTTCTGCGTTTCGACGAGGTTTCCTCAATGCCCCGTGCCCGGCGAATCGTCGGCATCCTGATCGTGCTTGCGTTGATCGTCGCCGGTGGCGCCGTGGTGCTGTCGTCGGTGTCCCAGGGGGTCTTCTCGCTGACTTGTGACGAACTACTGGCGTCCTCGGACACGATGCTCAACCAGAGCGTGCGGGTCACCGGCCGGGTGGCTACAGGTTCCGTGCGCCACGCGCCAGACGGGGCGTTGCAGTTCGACCTCGTCGGTACCGGGTCCGAACGTCTGGCCTGCGTGTTCGAGGGGATCGTTCCCGATCCATTCGCCGAGGACCGTGACGTGATCCTCGAAGGCAGCCTCCAACCCGACCGACGCTTCGTGGTCCGCCGGATCACGGTCAAGTGTCCGTCCAAGTATCAGGAAGAAGGAGTCACCGAGCAGCAGGCGGACGAATACTATCGCAACAAGTACCGTCGGGGGCATCCGGATTCCCTCGACACGGCAGCGCCATGAACCGATTGGGCGAGGGGCTCGCGATTCTGTCTTTGCTGCTGACGGCGTTGACGGCCTTGTTGTCGTTGGCCGGTGCAGCAGGACCCCGACGAGACTGGATCGGACGCTCCGTTTCCGCCATGCGCGCCACGGCCTGGGTCAATCTGGCCATGGCCCTGCTGCTGGTCATGGCCTTCGTGGGACACGACTTTGCCAACCGCTACGTGGCCTCCTATTCGGACCGAGGCATGCCCCTGGTCTATCTGCTGACGGCCTTCTGGGGGGGCGAAAAGGGGGCATTGCTGTTCTGGGTGGTCGTGTTGTCCCTGCTCGGGGTGGCGGTGGGTCGCGGCCGCACGCGCGAGGTCGAGCCCGGCTTCGGGGTGGCGCATGGCGTCATCGCACTGGCATTGCTGTTCTTCGACATCCTGATGGTATGGGCATCGAGTCCGTTCGAGGCGTTTGCGCACATGGCGCCTTCGGAGGGCAATGGGCTCAATCCCCTGCTGCAAAATCCCCTGATGGCCATTCATCCGCCTCTGCAACTGGCCGGTTTCGTGGCCTATACCATTCCTTTCGCCTACGGCATTGCGGATGTGGTGACCGGGCGAACCGATGGACGATGGTACGCACAGTCGCACGGTTTCAACCTGCTGGCCTGGATCCTGACTACCGGGGGGTTGGTGATCGGCAGCGTGTGGGCGTACTGGGAACTCGGCTGGGGCGGGTTCTGGGGATGGGACCCGGTCGAGAACGCGGGCCTGCTGCCCTGGATCACCGGTACCGCATTGCTGCATTCGGGCGCGGTCGGCAGGCGGCGCGGTGTGTTCCCCCGGTACAACCTCGTGCTGGTGTTCCTGACGTTCTGGCTGACCGTGTTCGGCACGTTCCTCACACGCAGTCAGTTGATCGATTCGCTGCATTCGTTCTCGAACTCGCTGCTGGCCCCCTACTTCCTGGTGTATCTGGCCGTGATACTCGTCGTTTGCGTCGGCGTGCTGGCATGGCGCTGGCGGCGTCTGGGGGCGGTCGCAAAGCGGGTCGGTTCCTGGTGGTCGCGCGAGGCCTTCGTAATGGCCAACAGCGTGTTGTTCCTCCTGCTGGCGTTCGTGGTGCTGTGGGGAACGTTGCTGCCGCGAATCTCGGAGTCCGCGCGCGTTCAAGGTGGGCTCAACGCGGTGATCGACCTGCTCAACGGGGCCTTGGGTACCCATTTTCTGCCGCTGACCCATGCGGTGGCCGTGGGCCCGGCCTGGTTCAACCGGGTGGCCGCACCGCTCGGGATCCTCCTGCTGGCCCTGACCGCGTTGGGGCCATTGACATCGTGGCGAAGCAATCGCGGCCCTGCGGTGCTGCGGGCCTGGCGGACCACGGGATGGGTTGCCCTCGGACTGTCGGCGATCGCCTGGGGCGTGCGGGCATTGGTGCTGGTCCTCACCAACCGGGATGGGGCCGCGGATGTGGGATGGTTTGCGCTGATGGCCGTGTTCTGGGCGGCCTGGGTCGTCTGCGCGGTGACCTGGGACGTGTGGCGATCGCAGCGGGTGCGGCGCGCGGTCACCCATGAGGCCCCGGCCACGGCTTTGTGTCGGCTGGTCGCGGCCAATCCCGGGCGCTACGGGGGACATCTGGTGCACCTCGGTGTTGCCGTGATGATCGTGGGGATCGCAGGCGGTACCGGCCGCGTTGGGGCCACGGATGTAACTTTGCTGCCGGGGGAAACGCTGCGCCTGGAAGACGAGCAGGTGGTTTTGCTCGGGACCCGCGAGCACCTTCTGCCCGACGGTTCCGGGGTGGCGATGAAGGCGGGCTTGCTGATTTATGAGGACGGCGCCCGCTGGACACCCGAAGTGATCGCTGGCGTAGGGTCTGTCGTGGGGCCGAGCGTGACGGTATCCGAAGGTGATCCGCCCTTCTTGAACCTGCGGTTTCCCGATGCCAACCGGGCGCGGGCGTTCGTGGCGAAGACCCGACTCGAGGCCATCGGACACGGGCATCTGGTGCCCCTGGCCGCGGATGCCACCTCCCGCGAACTCGTGATCGGGTTGGTTGATGGGGCGATCCTCGAGGTCATGCCGCGCGTGTTCCATCGCTGGCTGGCCCAGATCCGCGAGTTCGTGGCCCATACGGGCGAGGACTGGTACCGACTCGAGGTGGGGCGCGGGGAGCCGCATTTTCGGGTCGAGGCCCTGACCCCGGATGCCTGGGATGCCCTGGCGAGCTTTGATGCCGTTCCCGTTCCTGTGGTGGCCGTTGCTCGCGAGGTGGCGGGGGATGCCACCTTGGTACAGGCGATTCCCGAGGGGGCAGGGCGCGTGATGTGGCCCGAGGTGCGGCGCTACGCACGCTTTGCGGGCACCACCAGCGAAGTGGCGATCGACGCAGGCCTGTGGTCGGACCTGTACGTTGCGGCCGCGCCGGCCGAGCGTTCGGCCGCGGTCAGCGTGTCCGTCTGGCGCAATCCCTTGATGTCCCTGCTGTGGGCTGGCATGTTGATCATGATCCTGTCCGCATCGTGGATCCTGCTGGCCATGCGATGTCGAGGCCGCGAGGGAGGGGCGTGATAAGACAATGGTTCCAGGATGTGGCCCTGGCCGCCATGCTGGCCATGGCGGTCTACCATTTCCTGCGGGTGTTCGACCGCAGCGACCGTGAGCGGTGATGCATGGCGAGGCGCAACCTGCAATTCGAGGTGCGCGCGGTCACGCTCACCGCAGGGCGACGGCGCATTCTGCGAGACATTGCTCTGACCGTGGCCGACGGGGACGTCCTGGCCCTGGTCGGGAGGAATGGCGCGGGCAAGAGCACCCTGCTGTCGGTGATGGCGGGACGCCTTCGACCGGATGTGGGCGATGTTCGCCTGTTGCAGGACGGTCGGCCACTCGCCGGGGGTGAACTCCGATCCCGCGTGGTCTGGCTGCCGCACGAACTGTTGATCTACCCGGACTTGACCGCGATCGAGAATCTGCGACTCACGGCTTCGCTGTATTCAGCCCGCGATGACGCAGGCGGGTTGTCGAAGACCCTGGCCGCAGTGGGATTGCGTCATGCCTCGGACAAGGTGGCACGCGCGTTCTCGCGCGGGATGCTGCAGCGCCTGGCCGTGGCCCGCCTCATCGTCAGCGGGGCTCCTCTGTGGCTGATGGACGAACCCATGACCGGCCTGGATGAACCGGGGCGACACTGGCTCAAGGAAACGATCGGAAATCACAAGCTGGGCGGGGGTCTGGTGGTGTTCTCGTCGCACGTGCGCAGCGAGGTTGCCGACTGTGCCAATCGCGTTGCGTTGATCGAGGGCGGACGGGTCACCTTCGAGGGTACGGTTTCTACGGGAGGGGTGAGCGAGGCATTCGGGCGTCTGGAGGTGCCGGCATGACGCGGGTGCTGCGACCGTTCATCGCCATCCTGCGCAAGGATGCGACCATTGAATTCCGCACCCGCGAGGTCCTGTTCACCGTCGGCATCTTTGCGCTTCTGCTGGTGGTGGTGTTCGCGTTCGCCTTTCAGGCGGACTCGTCGTCCATGGCCGGATACGGACCGGGGGTGATCTGGGCAACGATCCTCTTCTTCACAACGATCGGGCAATCCCGATTGTTCGATCGCGAGCGCGAGAACGACGGCTTGTGGGCCCTGCTGCTTTCCCCGGTGGACCCCGCCGTGGTGTTCTTGGCGAAGGTCACCGGGAGCTTCGTGCTCGCGGTTCTGATGGAGTTGGTGTCATTGCCCTTGGTGTTCGTGCTGTTCGACCTGACAGTGATGTCGCCGCTGCTGCTGTTGGGCGCGCTGCTGCTGGGTACCCTGGCCCTGACCCTGGTCGGGACGCTGTTTTCGGCCATGTTGATGCGGGCGCGAATGAAGGAGGTCCTGCTGCCGCTCGTGACCTATCCGCTGCTGATGCCGGTGCTGATGGCCGGGGTCCGCCTGACGGGCGCGGCGCTCGGCCTTGGGATGCCGGAATCCGACGGCTTCTGGCTGCGCTTTCTGACGGGGTTCGATCTGGTGGTATGCGGGATGTCGCTGGCCCTGTTCGGACGGATGATCCGTGCCTAGGAGGGGATGATGCCGGTGGAATGGGTGCGAGGCAACGGTCCCTGGACGCTGCTGGTATCGTGGTCGCTGGTTGCGATCCTGACGGCAGTGGCCATGGTGTTCTGGGTGGCGCCGCAGGAAGCCGTGATGGGGCCTTCGCAGAAGATCTTCTATTTCCACGTGGGCGCAGCCATGAACATGATGCTCAGCTTTGCGGTGTGCGCGATTGCCGGGGGGGTGCACCTGCTGACGCGGGACCATCGACCCCATGTGGCACGCACCGCGGATGCAATCGGCATCGGTGCCGCGGAAACGGGATTGGCCTTGGGCGCGATCGTGCTGACCACCGGGCCCATCTGGGCAAAGCAGGCATGGGGCACCTGGTGGACCTGGGAACCTCGGCTGACGCTTTCACTTCTGGTGTTCTTCATGTTCTTGGCCTACGTGGCCTTGCGCGCCCATTCTGGAAACGATCGTTTTGGGCGGGGCCTCGCGGCAGGGCTGTCGCTGCTGGGCCTGCCCACGCTGTATTTCATCCATGTGGCCGTGCAGCGATGGGGAGGCGCTCACCCGGAGGTCGTGTTCCAGGGCGGCTTGCGGGCACCCGAAATGCGGTTGGCCTTCGGGGTGAGCGTTTTCGCGATGTTCCTGGTGTCGGTGTGTCTGGTCCTGTTGCGCGCGGCCATCGAGCATGCACGCGATGCCATGGACCAGGCCTGTCTCGAAGCCGAGGATCGGCTTCCCGAGGAGGGGTGATGACCGCGGAAACGGCACTGGTCGTGGCCTACGGAATCGTGTGGGTCATCCTGTTGGGGTTGGTTCTCCGGTGCGGCTTGGCCATCCGGGGCCTGCGTCAGGACGCGATGGAACTGCGTCGACGTCTGTCGGCCTTGCCCGAAGTTGGCGCGCGTGACAGTTGATTGCCTGGGATGTCGGTGTATGATGCGCGGGTGCGCGAATTGGGGGCAATGTGTCCAAGTCATTGATTATCGTGGAATCGCCGGCCAAGGCGACCACCATCCAGAAATACCTCGGCCCTGACTTCGAGGTCGAGGCCTCGGTGGGGCATGTCAAGGACCTCCCGGAAAAGAAGCTCGGCGTAGACGTGGACGCAGGCTTCGTTCCGCAGTTCGAGGTGGTCAAGGGCAAGAAGAAGGTGCTCGATCGGCTCAAGAAGGCTGCGGCTGCCGCGGATCACGTGTATCTGGCGCCCGACCCCGATCGTGAGGGAGAGGCGATCGCGTGGCATATCGCCGAGGAACTGAAGGATGTGGCCCCGCACATCGATCGTGTGCTGTTCCACGAGATTACGAAGAATGCGGTAAAGAAGGCCCTGGCCGAACCGCGCAGTCTGAATCGGGCCATGTTCGAATCGCAGCTCGCTCGGCGCATTCTGGATCGGCTCGTGGGTTATCAGATATCGCCGATCCTGTGGCGCAAGGTCCAAAAAGGCCTGTCCGCAGGGCGCGTGCAATCGGTCGCCGTGCGCCTCGTGGTGGATCGCGAGCGCGAGATCGAGGCGTTCGTGCCGGTGGAGTATTGGCTTCTGGGCGCGGTCGTGTCGCGTCTGGCCGCGGAGCCAGGGTCGCCGTTCAAGGTGATGCTGCGCCGCATCGATGGCAAGAAGGCCGAGATCTCGACGGGTGCGCAGGCCGAGGCCTTGCTCGACCGCGTGCGGGGTGCTCAGTTTTGCGTCAGTTCGGTCGAGCGCAAAGAGCGGCGTCGTTCTGCACCGCCCCCCTACATCACGAGTTCGCTGCAACAGGATGCCTCGCGCCTGCTGCGTTTTTCCCCGTCGCACACGATGGCCCTGGCGCAGCGCCTTTACGAGGGCGTGGAGATCGGTGACGAGGGCCGCGTTGGTCTGATCACGTACATGCGAACCGACTCGCTGCGCCTGTCGGACGATGCGGTGGGCCCTGCGCGGGAGGTGATCGCATCGCGTTTCGGGCCGGAATTCGTCCCGGCCAAGGCCAACGTGTTCAAGAACCGCAAGTCCGCGCAGGATGCACACGAGGCCATCCGGCCCTCGTCCGCACAGCGCATTCCCTCGGACATGAAGGCATGGCTCGGACGTGACGAATTCAAGCTCTACAGCCTGATCTACACCCGCTTTCTGGCATGCCAGATGGCGCCCGCCATCTACGATCAGACCGTGGTCGACGTGGTGGCGGACAACGTGGAGTTCCGGGCCACCGGCTCGGTGCTGCGCTTCGAAGGCTTTCTCAAGGCCTGGCGGGTGGAGCGCGAGCTGCGCGGCGTCACGGCCGAGCGGGTCGAGGAGGCCCCGACCGGGGAGGGGGATGACAACGACGAAGGCGATAAAACGCTTCCTCCGAACCTGACGGAAGGGGAAACCCTGATGGTGCGAAATCTTCTGTCCGATCAGCGGTTCACGGAACCGGCCCCCCGCTTTTCCGAGGCCAGCCTCGTCAAGGAACTGGAAGAGCGCGGGATTGGACGGCCGTCGACCTACGCCACGATCGTGTCCACGATCCAGGGCAAGGGCTACGTGCACAAGGAAGAAGGTAAGCTTCGGCCCACCGAGCTCGGGCGCATCGTGACCGACCTGTTGGTCGAGCATTTCCCGGACATCGTGGACTTTGCGTTCACGGCCCGCATGGAGGAAAGTCTCGACGATGTCGAGGAGGGGCGCAAGGATCGGGTGGAATTGCTGTCCGCGTTCTACGTGCCGTTCGATGCGGCGCTCAAGACTGCGACCGAAAACATGCGCTCGCTCAAGGCCGAGGCGACACCATCGGGGATTGCGTGCGAACTGTGCGGCCATGAGATGCTGGTGCGGTTCGGCCGAAACGGGATGTTTTTGGGCTGCTCCGGTTACCCCGAGTGCCGAAACACCCGCGAATTTCAGAGGGGCGAGCACGGCGAGATCGTGAGTGCCCCGCCCGCGGACCAAGGGGTGTGTGCGAAGTGTGGCAAGGCGCTGCTGCTGAGGCAGGGCCGATTCGGCAAGTTCATCGCCTGTTCGGGTTACCCGGATTGCGATTTCAAGAAGCCCTTCACGCGTCCGGAACATTGTCCGGTCGAGCAATGCACCGGTCTTCTGGTCGAGAAGAAGTCCCAGAAGGGCCGGCGCTTCTTCTCGTGCAGCGAGTACCCGAATTGCCGCTTCATCACGAGCTTGGAACCGCTGCTCGAGGCCTGCCCGACCTGCGGGGCGCCCACGCTCTTCATGCGCGCGTTCCGGGGGATGCGGACCATCGCGTGTCAGCGAGAGGGATGCGGTTACACGCGGCGTCTGGCCAAGGTGGGCCGGGCGACGGAGGCGGGGGATGCCGAATAGCATGCGGTCGCGGCTGTACACGCGGACCGGGGACGATGGGCGCACCGGTCTGCGGGGTGGGCTGCGCGTGACCAAGGCCCATCCACGGGTCGAGGCCTATGGCACGCTCGATGAAGTGGTGGCGATCCTGGGCATGGCCCGGGTCACGGCAACGCGTGACGTGCCCGAACTGGCCGTCCCAATCGAGCGTTGTCAGCGCGGCCTGATGCGTCTGGCTGCGGCCCTGGCGGCCCCTGGAGCGGACTCGTGGCCCTCGGAAGCGTCGGTCGAGGCGATCGAACATGAGATTGACGCGATCGATGTCACGCTTGAGCCCCTGTCGGCCCTGGTGGTGCCGGGGGAATCGGAACTGGAAGCCACGCTGCATCTGGCCCGTGCGATCTGCCGCCGTGCCGAGCGTCGCGTGGTGGCGCTGATCGACGAAGGGCCGCTGGCACCTGCCGTGATGCCTTACCTCAATCGCACTTCGGACCTGCTGTTCAGTCTGGCGAGGCGTTGTCTGGCCCTGCAGGGGCGGACCGAACGCGAGTGGGCCCCCTGATCGATAGGTCGAAAACCTTCTTGACAGGTTCAAACCCGTTCGCTAATATCAGCGCGCTTTGGTGCCTGCGAAAGTGGCGGAATTGGCAGACGCGCAAGATTCAGGTTCTTGTGAGCAAACGCTCGTGGGGGTTCAAGTCCCCCCTTTCGCACTCTTCGAATGATTTCCCGCAACCACCGCACGATGTTTGACAAACGAAAAACCGTTCCATACACTGCCCGCAGCGCGGTTTTATCAAGTGGCCGTAAGGGATTTTTGTCGTTGTGAAGGGGGGACAGCCGATGAGACACAGATTGTCCATCGTGATGGCACTGCTGGTGCCGGCGATGGCCCTGGCCCAGGAGGCGTCCCCGCCCGCGGGTCTCGATACGATGCCGCCGGAGGCTGCCGAGACCGGTGGGACGTTACCCATTCAGGCAGGCCAGACGTCCTCGGCCGAGGTGTCGGACTACGAAATTCGACTGCGGGCCTTGCAGGAACGGGTTGATGACCTCAAGAGCCGCACCTTCGACTCGAAGTCAAAGCTGTTGCTGCTGCGCGAGCAGATCCTTCACAACCTGATCGCGGATGCGCGGGCGGTGATCCGGCACGTCAGCAGTACCTCGGCCCTGCTGACCCTGGATGAGGCACTGTACTTTCTCGACAACGAGAAAATCTACTACCAGTCGAACCAGGACGGGGTGCTCGATGCGAATCGGGACTTCGTGATCTTCGAAGGATCGATCGCGCCGGGGAATCACCTGCTGTCCGTAGAGCTGGTCTATCGGGGCAACGGCAAGGTCTTCACCTATCTGGACGGATACGTGTTCCGGGTCAAGTCGTCGTTCAGCTTTTTTGCGGGCAAGGGTCAAGAGACCGGCGTTCGTGTCATCGGCTATGAAAAGGGGGGGCTGGCCAACAAATTCGTGGACCGCCCATCGGTGAAGTTCGAGGTGCAACAGCGGAAACTGAATCTGGACCAGACGGCGGGAGCAACGTCGCAGACGGCCCCTGCGGCACAAGAGGCTCCAAAGTAGCCCATCCGGAAGGTTGACATCGTGTCCAATGCCAGTTCCGGAGCGTGGCAGGTCCGCCTCCGACGACATGTGTTCGCGCTCGTTGCCATGACGATGATGGCCCCTTCGGCGTTCGCCCAAGAGCGTGTGGACCTGCAGGTTGACGAGGCGTTGCGGACCTTGCGACGGGTCGAAGAAGACCTTGCCAATCTCGAACGCGGGCTGGCCCTGTTTCGCGGCGGTGTGGTGACTGCCGTGGCCCAGGCGCGCTTCTTCCCCATCGAGCGCCGGATGACCGATGCGGACCTTCTGTTCGAGACGCACGACTTCGACAAGGCCGCCACCCTGTATCGTGATCTGGTCGACAATCCGGCATTCGCGACGCATCCGGGCTATCAGCAGACGGTGTTCAAGCTGGCCGAAAGTCTGTTCGCCTTGCGGAATTACGTGAGCGCGGCCCGCTACTATCGGATGGCCGCGGTTCCACAGGCCGGGCCCAGGCGGTACACGGCGCTTGCCCGGTTGTTCGAGACCGCGGTGCGTTTGCAGGACTTCCAGGGGCTGCAGGAATTCGAATCCATGGCAGCGGCTCCTTCGGAGGGCACGCCCGAGGTCTGGTACGCCTATGGTCGGTTTCTGTACCACCGGGGTGACCGGATGCGGGCCCTGACCCAGTTTGGCCGCATTCCTGCGGAGGCGCCCGGATATGCCAGGGCCCGCTATTTCATGGGTGTGATTCAGACCGCCAGTCACCGCCTGGATGCGGCGCTGGCAACCTTCACGATGGCAGCGGGCGTGACCCCATCGTCCGACGTGGATCGCGAGATCCAGGGTCTGGCGGTCCTTGCCCGGGCGCGCGTACTGCACGAACTGGAACGCTATCAGGAGGCGATCGCGGTGCTGCAGGAGGTCCCGGGCAAGACCCAGGCCTACCTCGATTCCCTGTTCGATACGGCGTGGACGTTCGTGAAGCTGGGGGAACTCGAAAAGGCGACGCACGCGTTGAACATGCTGCTCATGGTGGTTGCTGACGGGCGTCTTGCCATGAAGGCGAGTGCCCTGCGGGGCCGCATCCTGGCGCGGCTCGGGGACGTGGATGCCGCGGCCGAGACGTATCGGGAGGTTTCCTCGGCCCTGGCCCCGGTGGCCGCCGAGATGGAGACCGTGGCCCGCGATCAGAAGAGCCTTTCGGCCTATTTCGACTGGGTGGTCGGGCAGGATGCCTCGGATTTCTCGGCGGGTGCTCCGGTTGGACGCGGCACGCAGACCTTCATCGAAGGCGACCCGGGCATGTCGCGCGTGCTCACCATGGTGCGGGATCTATCGCAGGAACGCGACACGGTGCGCGAGTCGTTCGAGGCGGTCGAGACGCTTCTGATGGCCTTGCAGGGCGGCAATCCCTTCGACACGTTCCCGGACCTCAAGGAAAAATGGTTTCGCCTGCGCGAAACCGAGGCCCGATTCCTGCTGGCGGGTTGCGAGGTTGGTGACGCGGCGGCTCGCCTGATAGCGACTGCTCCGCAGGACGCACGCACGGCCCACACCGAGGCAATGGCGCGACGACGCGAACTCGAGGCACGCCTGCGGGCCGGGCCCGTGACGTTCGCCGATCATGCGGCGCTCGAGAACCGAACCTCGGATCGCTTCCAGGCCGTGGAACGCGAACTGTTCCTGGTCGAAAGCTTTCTGGCGATCGAGCGTCAGCAGATGCGGGCCATCGAACAGTGGACCCGGGAAAACCCGCCCTTGGCCCAGGCTGGCGAGACCGAACAGGAGGCCTTGCGGGCACTGCAGGAGCGGATTGATGGGCAGGATCGGATGTTGCAGGGACTCGAAAGAGATGCCGCGCGACTGCGCCAGGAACTGGCCGCAGGGCGTATGACGGTGCTCGGAACTCCGGATTCGGTGCGAACCGACGAGCATCTGCGGCGTGCCCTGGTCGTGGCGCTCAATGGCGAGATGGAACGGCTTGGGGAACTGATCGCCGGACACGAGGGTGAGCGGGAAACGGTGCTGCGCAGTGCCATAACTGTGGCACAGCGTGCCACCCGGCAGGCCGAGGATGCGGCCCCGCTCTGTGCGGGGCTGGTCGACACGGCGCGCCGCGGGGCCCAGGAGTTCGAGGCGGACGTGGCCCGGGAAAAGTTGCGCCTGCAAGACGTGGCGGCAAACCTTCAGAAGATCGAGATGGATACCCGGATGTTCGCCCAGACCGAAGGGGCGGCCCTGTTCCGGGATATGCGCGAACGCCTGCGCGACGTGCTGTTCGAGGCCGACGTGGGGATCGTGGACATGGCGTGGCAGCGCGAACAGGAAGTGTTCGAGAAGTTGCGGCAGCTCGGGCTCGCCCGGGCCGAGAAGATGAAGGCGGTCGAAGAGTCGCAGCGTTTGCTCGAACAGACCAGGGCCACGACCGGCGCGTCGGATGCCCCGACCGGGAAGACGCCATGATGAAAACCCTCGCTGGCGGTGCGGGCCGTTGCGGGCCGATGATTCTGTGCGCGCTGCTGGTGTGCTCATCCACGTGGGCGCTGGCCGATGATGATGCGGGCACGAACCAGGGCGGTGTCCTCCCCCCGGAAGCGATGCTGGGGTTTGAGGAGGCTGCGGACCGCTACGTCGAGCAGGGACGTCAGTACCGCGACGACATCCTGTCGGTGATGGAGCGCGAGATTCAGCGACGACGCCAGGGAATCAACTCGGCCTACGAGCAGGAGGCCGACCAGGTCGATGACTTGCTTCGCCAGCGCCGCGCCGATGCCATCGAGGCCTTTGAGACGTTTGTGGGCCGCTATCCGAACCAGCGTCGCTACACGCCCGAAGTCTTGTTCCGGCTGGCCGAACTGTATTACGAGGACGCCCTCGACCGCTTTCAGTTGGCCATGCCACAGTACGAGGCGCAGCGTCGCCTGTACGACCGGGGCAAGATTCCGCAGGAACCGCAGGAACCGGTCAAGGATTACAGCAAGGCGATCCAGACCTACCAGATCCTCCTGGCGCGTTTCCCCGACTACAAGCTGGCCGACACGGCGATGTATGCGCTCGGGTTCTGCCTCGACGAAAACGGTGATACGACGCGCATGGCCGCGGTGCTTGGCCAACTCATCGACCGGCATCCGAAGAGTCAGTGGGTTCCCGAAGCCTGGCTGCGTCTGGGCGAATATCGGTTCGACCTCGGACAGTACGATGCCTCGATCGAGGCCTATCAGCAGGCCCTGAAGGTCGAGCAGGGCAAGTACTTCGAAATGGCTCTGTACAAGCTTGCCTGGTCCTACTTCCAGAAGTACGACTATCCGACGGCCATCGAAACGTTCAAGCGGCTGATCGCCCACATCGATGGTGCCAAGGGCAAGGGCGGGCTCGGGACGCAATTGCGTTCGGAGGCGGTCGAGTACCTGGGGGTAAGTCTGGCCGACGATGACTGGAACGGGGACGGGGAGCCGGACCCGAATGCCACGGTAGCCCGGGCACTGGGTTTTCTGTCGTCGGGCCAGGCCTTCGAACGGGAAGTGATGGAACGCTACGCGGACACGTTGTTCGCCGAGCACGAGGTCCGCAAATATCCCATGGCCATCGAGGCCTACCGGGCCGTCATTGCCCGTGACCCGCTGAATCCGTCGAACGCGGCCCTGAAGGAAAAGATTATCGGGGTCTACGACACCTTGCAGGACACCGAACGAATGACGGCCGAGCGCCAGGATATGGTCAAGAACTTCGGGCCGGGCAGCGCATGGTACGAAACGAACAAGAACCGCCCCGAGGTGCTGGCCCGCGTTGATCGACAGGTCGAACTGGCCCTGAGTCAAGCCGCGCAGTTTCATCACAAGCGCGCGCAGGAACTGCGGGCCCAGGCTGCGGCGACCGGGGGCCAGGACTATGGCGCGGCGGCGCTGCGGGAGTATCGGGCCGCTGCCGAGGCCTACGAGGACTATCTGCGGCGGTTCCCCGACACCCGCTACGCCTATGAGATGGCATTCTACCTTGCGGAGTGTCTGTACTACTCGTTCGAGTTCGACCGCGCGGCCGGGTACTACGCCAAGGTCCGGGACTGGCCGGGCAAGACACAATACCTGGAACCCGCGGCCTTCAACGCCATCATCGGAATCGAGAAGTGGGCGGGCAAGCTGGCCACCGAAGGCAAGCTTCCGCTGGCCGAGGTTCCGGGCGAACTGACCGCCGCGGCCGAGGAACGGATGCCCGACAGCGAGGGACGGGTGCAAGTGCCCCCGCAACCCATTTTGGACCTCGTCGGGCAGTGGCTCGCGTCGGTGGATGCCTATCTGGCCAAGGGGCTCAGCCGCGCGAACGACCCGGGGCTACCGGCCCGGCTGGCGTATCGTGCGGCCACCGAATACTACAAACGACGTCATCTGGACGAGGCGCGTCGTCGCTACCTCGCCGTCATCGCAGCATGGCCGGGCGACGTGGTGGCCTCGTATGCTGCCGTCAACATCATCAACTCCTACCGACTCGAGAACGACTGGGACAACATTTCGGTCTGGGCCAAGAAGATCGAGGACATGAAGATCGGCAAGGCCGAAGAACGCGCGGCGCTGCAGGCCGAGGTCAAGGTCTTCCAGTTGGGCGCGCAGTTCAAGGAGGCCGAGAAGGCGTTCGACGAGGAACGCTTCCTCGAGGCGGCCCAGCTCTTCCTGGTCGTGGTGTCCAAGGACCCGAAGAACAAGGTGGCGGACAAGGCCCTGCAAAACGCGGCCCTGGCCTATCAGAAGGTGCACCACTTCGATTCTGCGGCCAAGGTGTACGAACGCATTGCCACCGACCCACAGTACCGCGACTCGCCTTACGTCGAAGGGGCCTTGCTTCAATTGGCCGAGAACGCCCGGAAATTCTACGACTTCGATCGTGCGATCCGTTCGTATGACGCCTTGCTAACACGCTTCCCGCAGAGCTCCCAGGCCTCGTATGCTGCGAAGACCGCGGCCCGCCTGATCGAGGTGCAGGGCAGGACCGTGGAGGCCGCGAAGCGTTACGAAGCCTTTGCCGACCGATTCCCGGGCGATCCTGCCGCAGGGGAGGCCATGTTCAAGGCGGCTCGACTGCAGGAGGAACTCAACAACCGGGTCGAGGCGTTGCGTCTTTACCAGCGTTTTACGCGCCAGTCTGGCACGCAGGCGGGTCTGTCTGCCCAAGTGATCGAAGCCCTCAGTCGGTCTGCGGATCTGCACCGGGTGCTGGGCAACGCGAAGGAATGGGAGAAGGCGGCCCGCCAGGTGATTCGCGAGTTCTCGGCGCGTTCGTTGCAGCCCGACACCCCGGTGGCGGCGTTCCCGGCCAAGGCCCAGTTCCAGATCGTCGAGGAGAAATTCAAGACCTACGAGACCATCCGGTTGGTGGGCAGTCTCAAGGAACAGGGGCGACAGTTCCAGGCCAAGAAGAAGATGCTCGAGGAACTGGAAACGGAATATGCGGCCGTGCTGCCGTTCAAGTCGATGGAATGGACCGGTGCGGCCTACTTCCGTCTGGCGCAGATCCACGAACTCTTTGCCAAGACGCTGTTTGCGGCCCAGGTGCCCGACATGGGGCAGGAGGAAATGGACCTGTATCAGACGCAACTCGAAGACTTCGCCAAGCAGTATCAGGATACGGCCCAGGAACGTTATGGCCGCCTGTTGAGCGAGGCCCGACGTTTGAGGATGGCCAACGATTGGACGCGCAAGGCCCTGGAGGCGCTCAACAAGTATCGTCCCCAGGAATACCCGCTGCTCAAGGAGGACAAGCGCGCCGTGGACTTCGAGGTGCGAACCCGGTGGTCGCTGGAGGAGTCGTTGTGAGGGCGATGGCGACATGGGGCCTGCTGATCATCCTGTTTTCAGGGTGCTCGAATCGGACACAACTGCGTGCGGAGGATCCCCTCGTCGTGGGCGATGCCACGCCCGAGGCTGCGTCGGACAACAAACCGTCATTCGCCTACTTGGAATCCGAACAGACCCGATCCACGGTGCGCGAAGCGCTCGCGCGCATTCGCAGCGGAGAAGCCAACGACGGCATCACGATGCTGCGCGAGGCGCTGCAGGCCGATCCCTCGAGTGCATTGGCGGCATACAACCTGGCCGTGATCGAACATGCGTCGGGTGACCTGGACAAGGCCGAGGCGCATGCGCGCCAGGCCATCGAGAACTCGGGCGGGCGACACAAAACGGTGAGTCTGTTCGACACGATCATGCGCGACGCGGGGAAGTCCGGGCAGTTACGCTCCGTCTACGAACCATGGATCGAGCGTTGGCCCGAGGCACTGCCCATCCGCAATGCGCTGGCCCGCCTGCTGATCGACGAGCAGAGGCCGTCGGATGCCCTGCGCGATGCGTCGGAAATGCTCAAGAAGGACGAAGCCAACCTCGAGGTGATGAAGACGATTGCCAGGGCCTATCTGGCCATGGAACGCATCCAGGCTGCTGAAATGGTGCTGCTGCAGACCCTGGAACTCGGTCAGGATGCCGAGGTACTCAACCTGCTTGCCCAGATTGCGATGCGACAGAAGGATGCGCAGAAGGCCATGGCCCTCTTTCAGAAGGCCTTGGCCAAGAACGCGAATCTGGCCGATGCGCACAATAACCTCGGCGTGTTGTACCACGAGGCCGGGGATTACGAGGCGGCCATCCGTGAATTCGAGGCCGCGATCCGCCTGAGCCCCAAGTATTCCAAGGCGTACATGAATCTTGGCAATGCACAACGCAAGTCGCTCGACTTCCGCAGGGCCACCGATGCCTATAAAGAGGCCCTTGCCCTGGACCCGGGATGTGCCGAATGTCATTTCAACCTGGGTTTGGCCTCGCTCGAGAACCGGGGCACCGGGCGGGACGACTCGGTCCACTACCGACGAGCCATCGATCACCTGCGTCGCTACAAAGAGATGCGGCGCGGAACCGGGGGTGAGGACGCGGACAAGTACATGGACGAGGCAAGGCGCATGGCCGAGGCCCTGGAACGCGAGGAACGTGCCAGACCGGCCCCGGAAGGGGAGAACTCGCGATGACGGGGCGATCGCTCGTTCGAAGGGCTTGGCAGGTGCTGTATAGCGTGATCGTGATCGGGGCCCTGACAGGCCCTTTGGCGGCTCAGGAGAACACTGCACCCGGACCGGCTGCAAAGGAAGCGCAGAAGGCGCAGTCCACTCGCCGGGGACCGCAGCGGGTGATCGAGATGGAGACCATGGAGGTCGTGGGAAAGGGGCAGAAGCCTCGGGTGTACTACCTGATCGGGCGGGGGGAACTGGCGTTTGAGGGATTGCCTCTCGAACGAAGCTTCGTCGGTGAGATCGAAGAGTCGGTAAAGGGGCCTCTGTTCTGATGGATCGGGTGTTTTGGTGCGCAGGGGCGCATGGATTATGGTAAAGTTCCGGGCTGCCCTCCGGAGGACGGACATGAAGACAGGACAGGCTCTGTTGCTTGCGGTGATCGTGGGGATGACCCTCACGGCCCAGGCGGCACCCGACCATGAGCAGATCGTGCTCAAGCCGGAGCAGCTCCAAGCCTTGAGCCTGGACGAGATGCTTGCCCAGGGCGAGGTTGCTGCGCGGTTGGCGAACGAGCGCGTGACGTCGGCCATGGGCATGTTGGGGGATGCGCGCGAGGCCAACGATGTCCAGCGCATCAACTGTCTGAGCGACTATCTGACCACCATGAAGGGCTTGGCCCGGCTTGCGGACCAGAACCTGCAGACATTGCGTGAACGGGTTGCCGCTCGGGATCGGACCGCGGCCGAGCACGAATACGTGAAGATCATGATTGCGCGTAACAAAGTCCTGCAGATGTATTCCCAAGCCAAGGGATGCGGGGGCGTGGCTCAGGAAACCATCTTCGAGGGCGAGCCCCTGGTCGAGCAGGTCTTCGATCGGGAGCTTCCACTCGGATCAGGCAGTGACAACTTGGGGATCCCGATGATCTCCGTCGAGCCGCCGCCGTCGGCGAGCCCGTACTACTGAGGCTTTTGTTTCGGACCGTGAACGGGTGCCACGAGGCCCCGACGAAAGGATGGCGAGGGCGGATGGTGCGGGCGGCCACAGCGAAGCGGCGAGGCGGTCGGGTGACCCGGGTCGTCGTGGTGCTCATTGCGTGGCTGGCGGGCATGGGGTCGGTTCGAGCGGACGTGGGCTTCGGCTTGCCACCGGTTCGTGATGACATCCTGCGGGGCGTGGGGATTGGGGAATTCGTCCTGGTGCCGATGGTCGGGGTGTCGGCGGCCTATCATTCGAACCTCTTTCGCGAGGACGTGTCCGAGGGGCCCTCGGCGGCCACCATTGTGTCGGTGCGTCCAGGACTGCGGCTGTTCAATCCCGATCCTTCGTGGGTTCGACTGTCCTGGGCCGCGGCAGGCGGCTTTCACTGGTACTTCAGCGACGACCCAAAGGCGCGCGAGCAGGGCCGATATTCCGCGGAATCGACCTTGCGCGCCGACTTTCTGCCCCGCTCGATGGTGGGGTTCTTTGTGCAGGACACCTTTTTGAGGGACGTTCAGCCCCGAAACGACTCGTCGTCTGCTACCTACGACCGCAATTTCAACCACGCAGAGGCCGGCATTCAGATCCGTCCGGGCGGTGGGGCACTGGAAATCGCGCTCTCGTATGCCTTCAACTTCGATCTGTTCGACAGCTTCTCGGCAGCAGACCTCTTCTATCACGAGGGGCGGCTGCTGGCGACCTGGGACTTCCTTCCCAAGACGGCGGTGTTTTTGGATGCGAACCTGCGTTTTCTGAACTGGCGGAATCGGCTGGATGGCATGCGCGAGGATTCGATGCCTCTGCGGGCCGTGGCCGGAGTACGGGGGTTCGTGACGCGCAAGATCTCGTTGATGGCCAAGGCTGGTTATGCGCAGGGTTTCCTCAAGGCGGGTTCGGACTACAAGACCGGGGTCGGCGAGGCTTCGGTCGCCTTCATGCCGACCGCGTTCACCGTGATCGACCTTGGCTACGCACGTAGCGTCGAGGATTCGTACTACGGTCGCTATTTCACCGATGACCACGTGCACCTGTCCGTGCAGCAGCAGTTCGCCCGACGGGTCAACATCACGCTCTGGGGGGCCTATTCCCGGCTGACGTTCGGGGCGTACACACCCCCGGCAGGTGGTGACGTGACCGTGAACCAGACAAGGCGCAAGGATGACGTGGTGCGCGCCCGGGCCGTGGTGGATTTCTCGATCGTGCGGTTCGTTTCCGTGCAACTCGGCTACCAGATGGACGCCAACCTGACGCGGTTCCGGATCACCGAAGGAGGCGCCGTGGATCGGGGGCGTTTCCTGGTGCATCAGGCGTTTGGTGGTGTGAGGTTGTTCTACTGATGAAAACCTTGCCAAGCCTGCGTTGGGTGGTCGGGTTCATGCTGATCGGCCTGTGTTCCTGTGGGCCGTCAGGCGCGTACCGCACCGCAAGCCCCGAACCCCTGGACCTGGGCGCGTCGTTGTCCACGGCCGTCGGGCCAGGGGACCTGTTCGAAGTTCGGGTATATCGCGAACCGGATCTGTCCGGGGTTTTCCAGGTCTCGCCGAACGGCACGATCGATTATCCGTTGCTCGGTACGCTGACGGTCGACCAACTCGACTCGAGTCAGGTCGCGACGCGGATTCGCGACGGGCTGGCGGCCGGCTTCTTGCGCGACCCCTTCGTGACGGTCACGGTCAAGGAATTCAACAGCAAGCGGGTCTATGTCCTCGGTCAGGTCGAAAAGGCCGGTACGTTCCGATTCGAGGAGGGCATGACCATCATTCAGTTGGTGACGCTGGCAGGCGGCTTCACGAAGCTGGCCCGGCCGAACGCGGTGACCGTGACCCGGAACGAGGGCGGACGCGAGGAACGGTTCGTCCTGCCGGTCGATGACATCAGCGAGGGCAAGGCCCGCAACTTCCTTCTGCGACCGGGCGACATCGTGTTCGTCCCCGAATCCATCCTGTAGGCAACGTTCGTCGGCGATTACGATGCGGGCTTCCAGACCAGAATCGGCTTGCGGGCGGCCAGGACTTCGTCGGGACGTCCGATTCCGGTGAGGTGCGGTGCGGCCTTCACCTTGGCGGGGTCCTCGTCGGCCTCGCGGGCGATCGCTTCCATGGCGGCAACGAAGGCATCCAAGGTGGCCTTGTCCTCGGTCTCGGTCGGCTCGATCATGATGGCCCCGTGCACAATCAGGGGGAAGTAGACGGTCGGTGGGTGGAATCCGTGGTCCATCAGCCGCTTCGCGATGTCCATGGTGTGGACCTCGTGGGTCGCCTGGCGCTTGTCCGAGAACACCACCTCGTGCATGCACGGCGTCGTGTAGGCGAGGTGATAGGTGCGCTCCAGATGGGCGCGCACATAGTTGGCATTGAGGACCGCCATCTCGGCTGCCCGGCGCACGCCTTCGGCCCCGAGCCCACGCAGGTACGCCAGGGCTCTGACGATAATCCCGAACTGCCCCACGAACGACCGCATGCGGCCGATGCTGTCGGGGAAGCGGTCGGACAGGTGCAGGGTCCCGTCCGGCCCACGCACCACGCGGGGCACCGGCAGATAGGGGGACAAGGCTTCGACCACGCCCACCGGGCCCGAGCCTGGGCCGCCGCCGCCATGTGGCGTGGCGAACGTCTTGTGCAGGTTGAACTGGATCACGTCGAGCCCGAGGCTCGCAGGCCGGACCTTGCCCATCAGCGCGTTCAGGTTGGCCCCGTCGCCGTAGACGAAGCCTCCCTTGTCGTGAACGATGCGTGCGACCTCGGGCAGGTTGCGCTCGAACAAACCGAGCGTGTTCGGATTCGTGATCATGATGCCCGCCACGTCGTCGGTCATCAACGCGGCCACGGCCGCTGGATCGATGAGGCCTTCGGCCGAGCTCTTGACCTCCACGCACTGGTATCCGTTGAGCACCGAGGAGGCCGGGTTGGTCCCATGGGCGGTGTCGGGAATGAGCATCTTGCGGCGCGGGTTGCCCCGGGCCTGCAGGGCCGCCCGGATGGTATTCATGCCCGTGAGTTCGCCGTGGGCGCCGGCCGCAGGTGCCAGGGTCACCTCGTGCATGCCCGAGATCTCGGCGAGGTCCGTGGCGAGTTCCATGCACACGGCGAGCGCACCTTGCACCAGTGCGTCCGGGAAGCAGGGGTGGACCGCGGCGAAGCCGGGATCGGCTGCCACGTCCTCGCAGACCTTGGGGTTGTACTTCATGGTGCACGAACCCAGCGGATACATTCCCGAATCCACGCTGTAGTTCATGCGCGACAAACGGGTGAAATGCCGAACGACCTCGAGTTCGCTGACCGAAGGAAGCGGCACCGCAGTCTGTCGAAGCAGATGGGGTGCGATCGCACACGGGGTTTCGAACGGCTTTGGGGTGTCGACCCCGCGACGTTTCGGAGATCCCCGTTCGAAGATGACGGGTTCGGTCAGCTCCAGTCCATGTCTTGCTGCCATGATGTTTGATCCGATTTGAGAAGCGTCAACGACCGACTAGTCCTGAATGAACTTCTCGATCTTGGCCGCCTTCTTGAGGCCTTCGACCATGTCGCGGCGGGCCTTGAACAGGTTGCGGTTCATCAGGCTGTCCTGGATCTGTGTCTTGACCTCGTCGAAGGGTTTCACCCGTTCGGCCTTCTTCTCGAGGACCTTGATCAAATGGAAGCCGAAGGGGCTGCGCACCGGCTCGCGGGAAACCTGACCGGCTGCCATGGCAAATGCCGCCTCCTCGAACTTGGGCACCATGACTCCGCGACGGAAGAAGCCCAGATCACCGCCCTTTTCCTTGGACATGGCATCCTCGGACATTTCCTTGGCAACTTCGGCAAAATCCGCGCCCGCAGCCACCTTGGCCGCAGCCTCCCCGATCTTCTTGCGGGCAGCATCGACCTGATCCGCCGGGGCATTCTCGGGCACCTTGATCAGGATGTGCAGGGCGTGCACCTGCTCGGGTTCGGTGTACATCTTGAGGCTGCTTTCGTAGGTCTTCTTCGCGTCCTCTTCGGTGGCGGTCAGGTTGCCCGCCTTGGTCAGCAGCTTCGCGATGGCCCCGTTCTGTCCGAGGCGCGTCTTGATGTCCTCGACGGTCGTCTTGCCATGCTTGAGGTAGTCGTTGAATTGCTCTTCGGTCTTGAAGCGGGCACGGTACTTGTCGAACTCTGCGGTGATCTCCTCGGGGGTCATGCTCACCTGCTGCTTGGCCACTTCCTGACGCAGCAGTTCCTCCTCGATCAGACGATTGAGGATGTTGGCGCGGATCTTCTGGATCCGATCGGCCGGAATGTTGCGCGCGCCACCCTGGGTGATCTTTTCGAGCTCCTGATAAAACACGGCCGAATCGATGGCCGTGCCGTTCACCTTCACCACGGGGCCCGTGATGCGTTCCTCGGCGGCCGGGGCATTCGCC
The DNA here is from genome assembly GCA_964424165.1 of uncultured Myxococcales bacterium. GTDB lineage: Bacteria > Myxococcota_A > UBA9042 > DTJE01 > DTJE01 > CAYRIB01. The sequence goes on from CAYRIB010000007.1 coordinate 39,629, forward strand.
ACCGCGGCATCACTGCCTGTGGCCGGGCCACCTGCCTTCCGGCAACCGAACGAGGCCACCAACGACGCTACCAGCACGGTCAGAAACAGATGCCGCCACATGTCTTGTCCTCCATCAAATCCTGGAACCATCCTCGAACGCGGAAGAATACTACCCCGTCGCAAAATGGATGTAAACTTGCGCGTCCGGAGTCGTGTTGCCCGGCATCGATGGGCAGGTCTTGCACGAAGGAGGCGGAGATGAGCCGAGTGGTCGAAGCCAGGGTGCTGCGGGGATTCCGGGACTTTTCGCCCACGGAGCAGGCGCAGCGGGTGGCCATGCTCGATGTTTTGGCGCGTTCGTTCGAACGGTGCGGCTTTGCGCCGATCGCAACGCCGGCCCTGGAATATGCCGAAATCCTTCTGGGCAAGTACGGGGAAGAGGGCGAAAAGCTGCTGTATTCATTCCTGGATCATGGCGATCGCAAGGTGGCTCTGCGCTATGACCTCACGGTCCCTCTGGCGCGTTTCGTGGCACAGCATCGCGAGATTGCGCGACCCTTCAAACGCTACCAGATTGCCTCGGTCTGGCGGGCCGAGAAGCCCGCACACGGGCGCTTCCGGGAGTTCATGCAGTGCGACGTGGATACGATCGGGGTGACCTCGCCCCTGGCGGATGCGGACACCGTGGCCACGGGAATTCTTGCGCTCGAATCGCTGGGCCTCGACCGGTTCGAGGTCCGGATCGGCCACCGGGGCGTGCTCAACGCGCTGCTGCGAGCCGCGGACATCCGGGACCCGGCGGTTCAGGTGACGGCACTGCGCATCCTCGACAAGATCGACAAGGTGGGAAGCGAGGCCGTGACCGGCATGCTGGCGGCCGAGCAGGCGATCGGCCCGCAGCGGGCCACGGATCTGGTATGCCGCATGCAGGCAGCGGGTGACATCGTCACCGTGGCCACATCGATGCCGGCCGAGGATACCGAAGGCCGTGAGGGAGCGGAATTTCTGGCGTCGGTGCTTCGGATGCTCGGGAGCATGGGCCTGGCGGGGCGGATCAAGCTCGATTTGTCGATTGCACGAGGACTGGACTACTACACGGGCACGGTGTTCGAGACCGTGCTGCTGGACCTTCCCGGGGTCGGTTCGATCATGAGCGGCGGACGTTACGACGGACTGCTCGAGATGTTCGGAATGGGTCTGGTGCCCGCGGTAGGCATCAGCATTGGGGTTGACCGCTTGTTCTCGGCCATGGACGAGATGCAGTGCCTGCCGCCCGCGGACGTGGCGCCTGAGGTGGTCATCTGTCCATTCGGGGATGCGGCGCTCGGGCCGGCACTCGAAATCCTCACCATGGTGCGTCGCGCTGGCATCGGTGTCGAGGTGGTGCCTGAGCCATCGATGAAAGTGCGCAAGCAGATGGAATACGCGAGCCGTCGCGGCGCCCGCTTTGCACTGATCCTCGGCGACACCGAGGTGGCCGAACGGATTGCCACGCTCAAGAGACTTGCGGATGGTCAACAGGAAAACGTGGCGATCGACCAACTGACCGATTGGCTGAAGAGGCAGGAACGACCCTGAGCGTCGTCGAGGCCTACTCGAGGATCTGCAGGATGGCGCGCTTCTTGTGTTTGGCGGCCGCATTCGAAATGATGGTGCGCAGGGCCCAGGCCATGTTGCCCTCACGGCCGATCACCTTGCCCATGTCCTCGCGCGCCACGCGGAGCTCGATGATCACGGTCGATCCGCTTTCAATGACGTTGAGACGCATGTCCTCTTCGCGATCGATCACGGCCTTGATCAGTTCTTCTGCAAATTCCTTCACCACATCCCCCATCGCGTCAAGTAGCCCCAGATCGTCAATGGTCCCAATGTTTATGTTCGCAACACTTCCATATTAGCACCAACGCGCAAAACCGCAACAAGGATTTGTGCGCACGACTGAAAAGTTGGGAATCGGCCAAGTTGATGGAATCATGAATTTGTCTGCAAGTGGGATGCGCCGTAAGAAAGGTCTTTGTCGACGTCTAGGTCCACGACCGATATCGGTGCCCTTTCCGTAAGGATGTGCACAAGCCTGCATGAAGCGGATCGTCAAATGGATCGCGGGGGCCGGAAGAGGGCGCGGTACCAGGCGGTCGCCTAGGCGGCAGCCACGCGCTTGGCCATGCGGGAGATCTTGCGGGATGCACGGCGCTTCGGGATGATGCCCTTGGCCGCCACATGGGCGATCATGGACTCGGCCTGGCGAGCCGCCACCGCGACGTCTGCTGGCTTGCCCTTTTCTTCGGCCGCAAGCACCTTCTTGACCGCGGTCTTCATCATGGACCGGAAATGGATGTTGTTGGCATTCGCCTTGAGGCTCTGCCGATGTCTCTTCAATGCCTGCTTGTGATTGGCCACGGATCCTCCTAAAACAACGCAACGCCCGCAGCTAAATACCCGATCCCGGAAAGGATGTCAATCCGGAAACGTGCGCGCTCGGCACGATCAAACATTCTCGTAGAAGATGGTGATCGTCAGACAGTGAAACTCCTTGTCGGAACTCTGGGTCACGACCTTGTCCACGGGCCGGATCGACGGGTGGTCCGCCAGCCATCGTGTAACGTGCTCACCCAATTCCTCCCTTTCTTTGGCCTTGGTGGCCGAGAACACCTTCACGCCGGTAAACACCGCTGCCTCCTTTGCGTGCCTCGATGACACCGCACAACCATATCCGTTTCCCGTCTGAATTGCCAGTCCAATGGCGTGAGACTAGCTGCGGACCGTGTCCGCGAACACGAGGGCCGTCAGGGCTTTGACGAGTTCGTCGATGCCCTGATGGGTCATCGAGGAAACCGCGAAGAATGGCAGGTTGCGACGCTTGGCGAAGCGCCGCAGCTTGGCCACGGATTCCGCGGAATCGGGGAGTTCAATCTTGCTGGCCACCACGATCACGGCCTTGTCCGCGATGCCGTCACCGTACCGGGCCAATTCCTTTTCGATCATGCGGAATGCCCCGGTCGGGTCAGTGGTTGCCGAGCAGTCGACCAGATGGGCCAACACGCGAGTGCGTTCCACGTGGCGCAGGAATTGCAACCCGAGCCCCGCACCTCCGGCGGCACCCTCGATCAGTCCGGGGAGGTCTGCGACCACGAACGAGCGATCCGTGCCTGCAGCAACCACGCCGAGGTTTGGCACCAGGGTCGTGAAGGGGTAGCCGGCGACGCGCGCCTTGGCCGCCGAGATGCGGTTGATCAGGGTGGACTTGCCAGCGTTGGGCAGTCCGACCAGGCCGACGTCCGCGAGCAACTTCAGTTCCAGGCGAAGTTGCATGCTCTGGCCGTCGCCCCCAGGACGCGATACGTCGGGGGCCTGACGCCAGGGCAGGGCGAAGTGCGAGTTGCCCAGGCCGGCGCGCCCGCCCCTGGCCACCTGGATGGACTGACCGGCCTCGGCAAGGTCTGCGAGGAGTTCGCCATCCACGGTCCAGACCAGGGTTCCCACGGGCACGCGAAGGATCAACCGTTCACCGGCCTTGCCCTTCTTGCGACTGCCCCCGCCCGGGGCACCATCGCCGGCTCGGTAGTGCTGGCGATAGCGATAGTCGAGAAGGGTCTTGAGACCGGGGTCCGCGGTGAGGGTGACGTCGCCGCCACGCCCCCCATCGCCCCCGTCGGGTCCGCCCCGGGGAACGAATTTTTCCCGGCGGAACGAGACCATACCGTTTCCGCCACGGCCCGATTGGACCTCGATTTCGACTTCATCGACGAAACGCATGCTTGCCTCGGGAGAACGGGCGGACGTGCACCAAAAGGGGGTTATGCGGCTGGTGGATCAGACGGCAGCCGGCTCGGCTGCCACCACGACATCCACCATCTTGCGTCCCCTGCGTTCGTTGAAGGCCGCCACGCCATCGGCCGTGGCATACAGCGTGTAGTCCCGGCCCATTCCAACGTTGATTCCCGGATGAAACACGGTGCCGAGCTGGCGCACGATGATGCCGCCGGCGCGCACGACTTCGCCCCCGGAAACCTTGATCCCGCGGCGCTTGCCGGCCGTGTCACGACCGTTGCGACCCGCGCCCTGTCCTTTCTTGCGGCCCATGGTTCACCCCACTGTGATGGTCTTGATGCGAACGCGCGAGAACATCTGGCGATGGCCCACCTTCCGGCGGTAGTTCTTCCGGCGCTTGAACTTGTAGGACACGACCTTGCGGCTGCGGCCGATCTCAAGGATCTCGCCGGCCACCGTGATTCCCGGCACGGTCGGGGTGCCGAGTCGTGTTTCGCTGTCGGTGCCAAAGGCCACGACTTCGTCGAAGACAACCGAATCGCCAACCGCCTCGGGCCGCTTTTCGATCTCGAGGGTGTCGCCTTCGCTGACCCGGTACTGCTTGCCGCCGGTTCGGATGATTGCGTACATGCGGACCTCCGCCCATTCCAAAGACAAGGCGAGAATTATAGCGAGCAAGTGTCGGGAGTCAAGCCGGAATTTCCATCGGGCGTGCAAGGCGCCCCGGGGTTGCCGAATTTCATGAGCCACCCGTCGGGGAGTGCGGTAGCTTGATACCGCTTTGACGGAAGTTCGCGTCGCCCCGACGCACCAAAGCGCACGCATGCTTGCGCAGTCCAAGCCCTTTTCCAAGGATGGCTGCCTCGTGATACTCTCGGCTGCGCGGACCCTGTGGAGTGTCGTCATGTTCGGATGGATCGCGGCTTTCTTTCTCGTTGCGGGACTCGCGGGTTGCACAAACCCGGTTCCCGCAGAAAACGCCCTTCCAGGGTCCGTGTCCTCGCTCACCTGCTCGGATGACCAGATCCTCCCGGCAGCCTTTCAGACCCCAGGACCCGACGGCGAAGGTCGAACGATCCTGCCGGGCGGGCGGGTCGTCACCCCCGCAGGCTCGCACTGGAAGACCTCGGGTTGGCCCATCGGCCTGGTGATCGACGCGACCGGACAGTATGCCTATCTGACCCACAATGGGAATCGCTACGAGGCTCTGGTGGTGCTGGACCTCGTGACCGGTACGACCTTGCAGACCGTGTCGCTGCCCTCGACCTACCGCGGCCTGGTGTTGTCCACGAGCGGGGATCGGCTGTTCGTGGGCGGTGGGTACACGGGGCAGGTGCTGGTTTTCGAGGTCCTGGCGGACCACCGGGTTTCGCGCTTGCAGGAATGGACCGTCGGGGGCTACGTGGCCGATCTGGCGCTGTCGCCGGATCAGACGACGTTGTATGCCCTGTCCAACAACGACAGCCGCATTCACGCCATCGACGTGAGCGATGGATCGGTCCTGCGGGTTCTGCAGGCCGGTACGTTTCCCTACGACATCCTTCTGTCGCCCGGGGGCAACGTGCTGTACGTGTCGAATCTGGCATCGGGCAGCGTGATGGTTCTGGATGCGTTGACCGGCGAGCAACTCGGCCGGGTGACGGTCGGGAAGAACCCGGAAGGCATGGCCCTGTCCGCGGATGGGTCGACGCTCTACGTGGCCAATTCGGACAGTGATTCGTTGTCCATCCTGTCGACCGCACCGTTGACCGTGACCGCCACCGTAGGGCTGTCCGAAGGACTGCCGACCCAGGGCCACGGCAGTCCGAACGGGGTGGCGTTGGCACCCGACGGTAGCCGGGTCTTCGTGTCCGAGGCGGGACTCAACCGCATCCGTGTGATCGATGTCGCAACCCGACAGGTGCTCGGGGCGATCCCGACCGGTTGGTATCCGACCGAGTTGGTCGCACGCCCCGATGGGCTCTACGCCTTGTCGTCCAAGGGACTCGGACAGTCGCAGACGCTGCACCGCATCCCGGGTATCCTGTCGCGGATTCCCTACCCGGACGAAGCGGCCCTTGCCGCGTTCACGGAACAGGCGGATCAAAACAACCGTCGATCGACCGAGTTCTTCGCCCCGGCATGCGCTCCCGAGTCAATCCCCGTGCTGTCGGGCGCGGATTCACCCATCCGGCACGTCGTATTGATCGTGCGCGAGAACAAGACCTACGACATGGTGCTCGGAGACCTGCCGGGCGCCAATGGCGACCCGGACCTCGTGGTGTTCGGGACGGAGTACACACCGAATCTACATGCCCTGGCCGCGGATTTCGTGAACCTGGACAACTACTACTCGAATCCGGAAGGCTCGATCCAGGGACACCAGTGGACGACCATGGCTTCGTGCAACGATTACGTGGAAAAGGTGTGGATGGACCAGTTGCCGCTCGTGGGTTGGGAGCCAGCGAGCCTCCCCGAGGCCGACTCGATCTTCGATGCCTGCTTCGCCAACGGGGTGTCGTTTCGCAACTACGGCGAGTTCGCGGCCTTTTCGCCCGGCATGTTCTCGGAGTTCATGCCGTATTTCGACAACAAGTTCCCGTTCTTCAACATGGACGTGCCCGACGTTGACAAGGCCGCAGAATTCGTGCGGGAGATGGACCAGGGTATCTTCGAGCGATTCACGTACATCTGCCTGCCCAACGATCACACCTTCGGTCTGAAGGCGGGCAAGCCGAGCCCCGAGAGCATGGTTGCGGACAACGATCGCGCCACGGCCCGCGTGGTCGAGGCGATTTCCCACTCGATCGCCTGGCCGCACACCGCCATTTTCATCATCGAGGACGACCCTCAAGGCAGCGGGGACCACGTGGACGCGCACCGTTCCATTGCGGTCGTGGTGTCGCCCTGGGTCCGAAGGGGTTACGTGTCCTCGGTGCAGTACGATGTGCCGAGTTTGTATCGAACCATCGGGATGATTCTGGGGCTGCCGCCGCTGGGCAACAACGATGCCCTGGCGACACCCATGACCGACATCTGGGTGGACGGGGTGAACGAACTGCCCGACTACACTCCCTACGATGCCCTGCCGGTGTCGGTGCCCGATCGGTTCAACCCGGACCAAGGCGAACCATCCGAAGTCATCGTGGAATCGGCCCATCCGGATGGGGTCGAGGGGCTTGGAATGCTGCTGTGGCGCGTGATGCGGGGGGACGTTGCCATGCCCCCCTATGCGAAGCGCATCGATCGGTGACGGCTTTAGGGAGATAACGACATGCGGCATCGAGCTTCGAGGCGCCTGGCGGAATGGCTGGTCGTGCTGACCCTGCTGACCGGGTGCGACGGGGGCGGCACGGCAGTCACGTTCCTGCCGGATGAAGAGGACATCGCGATCGATGTCGTGGACGCGAATGAGCCGGACGTGGAGACCATCGACGGCGATTTGGGGGATGTGATCGAGGTGGTACCGGACGATGTCACGCCCGACCTCCAGGACGATCCTGCGGAGCCGTTCGTTGCCGAGGGTAAGCGGTTGCTTGCCCAGGGACAGTCCGGTCGTGCCCGTGACGCCTTCCAGGCCGGGATCGATCAGTCGTCCGACAGCGTGGATGCGCGCTTCGGCCTTGCCCTGTCCGAAATGGTCTACGGGGCCGAGCTCTTCGTCATGAGCACCTCGCTGATCGGTCAGTTGACTGCCGGTCGGTCGTCGGGCAACGAACCCTCGCACGATGCCTACGTGGCCGCCCAGATGCAGCGGATCCTTCTGGAGACCCGGGCCCCGTTCGTGCGGGCAGCGGATCTGCTCGAAGGATTGGCCGACGACACGGTGCGATTCGAGGTCGAGGCCGTGCCCGTGTTCCTGGGCCTCAAGCCAAGGCTCTTGTACCGTGGCACGTTCGACGAAGGGGACGCTCTCCTGATGCGCGCCGTCGCATCAGGGCTCATCGGCATTCTCGACACCCTCGCAGGTCAGGACCTCACCACCAGCCTCTTGACCGGGGTGAGTCTGGTGCAGGATGCGATGGCGCAAGGGGGGCTGGATGCACCGTTGGTCCTCAAGATCCTGGCCTATTTCCTGAACGAGGATGTTCGGTTCTTGACCCTCGAGCCGGTCGAAGGCCCCCTCCTGTTCGTGGATGCGAGGGCACGCTTTGGGACCGCTGGCCGGTTCCTGGTGCAGGCCCTGGACCGCATCGAAGCCCTGGGGGCCGGGGACGACGAAGTGTCGTGGGTCGATCTCACGTCGGGCGGAGTGGTGTTGAGGGTCCGGTCGGGCGTGGAATACGACGCGGCTGGTGTGGCCGTCGAGAAGGTGTTGTCGTTCGACGTTTCCGAGGCCACCCGCCAGGCCTTCGTCGACAGTTCGAACAGCATTCTCGAGCCGGGCCGGCCGATCACGTTGCACGCGGGCGTGCTGCCGGTCCTGGTCACCATGGTAGCGGCCTTGGCCAAGACCGGGGTGCTCGAGGTCCTGGGCCTCGATTTGTCGCTGAACCTGGCCGCGCTGGCCATCAATGACGTGTTGTCCCTGCTGACGGGAATGCTGCCGAATGTCCTGGCTTTCGACTGGGGGGCCTTCTACGAGGTGCCGGTCGGGCTGCGCACCTGGTTGCCGGTGACCACCGCGTCGAACGAGGGCCTGATGCAGGACCTCTTCGAAATGGAATGGGAATGCCCGGAGGATCTGCAAGCGGATGGCTTCCCCACGGGTTGGCAGCGGATTCTGTGTGCCGAGGATGCGGTTTGCGTGGATGCGCCCCATTTTCAGGAACATCCCGACGCGATCGCCGCCGATGGCAAGGCGTCCCGCCTGCCGGTGTTCCGCTTCCCCGACCCCACGCTGTCGAGTCTGCTGCAGGTGGACCTCAACGGAGTCGACGGTGGCGCCGATGCGTCGACTTATCAGCCGGCTACCAGTCAGAGCCTGAATCGGGCGCTCGACGCCATCGTGGAAGGATGGCTGCCGCTGCTGCCCGACTAGGCCAGAGGGTGGGTGATGAATCGGACTTGGGCGATGGTGTTGGCGTGCGGTGTTTTCGTCCTGATCCTGGCCGGGCTTCGGGTTGGGCGGGATCGATTGGCCCCATCCGGCTTGGGTTTGCTGCTCGATCGCACGGGTGCCGAGACCGTGGATCAGCCTGTTGCCAGCGAGGTCGCTGCCTACCTTCTCGAGCACGGCCAGGACCAGGCACCGAACCCTCTGTCGACATGGCTCGATCGGCCGGTGGTTCTGAATTTCTGGGCCACGTTCTGTGAGCCTTGTCGCCAGGAATGGCCATCACTGATCGGTCTGGCGACATCCCGACCCGATGTGCGTTTTCTGCTCGTCAGCTATGATGAGCAGTGGGACGCGATCCACGATTATTTGGCTACCACGGCCCCCCAGGGGCTGCCAGACAATGTGGTGGTGGTCAGGGACCCGGGGCATGAAATCGATCTCAAGCGTCGTCTGGGCACGGACCGGCTGCCGGATACTTACTGGCTGAAGAATCGGCAGGTTCTGACGCGGTTCGTCAATGCACGTAGCTGGCAAGACGAGACCATGGTGACGCTGTTCGATGCCGTGATGGGGCCGTCGGGCCGTTGACCCGGATGGGTCTACACCTGCCCCTTGTGAATCCCGGCGTTCAGCGCCAACCCGACCGCGAACATGGTCGACAGCGTCGAGGACCCCCCGTAGGACAAGAAGGGCAGGGTGACGCCCACCACCGGGAAGATCGCCAGGACCATGCCAACGTTGAACAAGATCTGCCAAAACAGCATGGCCACCGCGCCCACGCTCACCAGAACCCCGAAGCGACCCCGCGCCTCCACGGCCATGCGAAGCAGGGCCAGGATCAGCACGACGTAGAGCCCCAGCAGGAAGGCGCATCCCAAGAAGCCACGTTCCTCGGCAAACGTGGCTAGAATGAAGTCGGTATGCATCTCGGGGAGGTATTTCAGTCGTGACTGCACCCCCTGCAACCCGCCCTTGCCGGTCCATTGCCCACTCCCGATGGCCCACAAAGCCTGCTCGGGCTGCATCTCCTTGCCCAGTTGCTTCTTGCCGGTGCTTTCTGCTTTCGACAGGGTGAGCCAGATCTCGACCCGTTCCTTCTGATAGGGCTTGATGATGCCCGTTTGCCAGGCGATCGGGACGATCAGCAGAACGATGCCCAGCAGGATGAGGAAGGACCGCAGCCGGATGCCCTCGAAGAACATCACCGAGAAACCGACCGCGATCACGATCAGACTGGTACCCAGGTCCGGTTGCGACAGGATCAAAGCCGCGGGGATGGCCACAAGACCCAGTGGCTTCAGCAGCCGCAGCAGGGTGTACCGCTCGGTCGAATGCTCCCGGTGGAAGTACTGCGACAGGTGCAGAACCAAGGCGGGCTTCATGAACTCGGAGGGCTGAAACCCGATGCTTCCAAAATAGAACCATCGCCGCGAAAAGTTCACTTCCCGGCCGAAGAACAGGACCAGGACCAGCATGGCCACGGTGCCCCAGTAGAACAACCACGACAACTGCGCGAAAAAGCGCAGATCCATCCGGGCCACCAAGGCGGCCAGCAGGATTCCCAGCATCACCCACAGGACCTGGGTCTGGTGGAAATCGTCCGAGGCATAGTTGGCCGCGTTGCCGAGGTTCATCAGTCCGATCATGAGCAGGACCAGCACACCGCCGACGGCAAATGCCAGTGGAGGCGAAACCGCGATCGGTTCCCGGGTCATCCCGTTCCCCCTTTCAATCGAAGATCGGCAGGGACTCCGTTTCGGAGCGGTCCTGCCACAACCCGGAAAAGTCGTCCGCGTGCTGGCGATAGTAGGCGTCGATCACGCGACGTGCAACGGGCGCGGCCACCAGGCTGCCGAAGCCGCCATGCTCGACGAATACCACGATGGCGACCCGGGGTTCCCGGGCGGGCGCATACCCCGCGAACCACGCATGGTCCTGCTGGAGCCAGACCGCCACCTCCTCGGACACTCCCTTACGGCTCTGGTGGGCCTGTGCGGTCCCGGTCTTGCCCGAGAAGGGTAGTTCCTGGATCCGCGACTGATAGGCCGTGCCGATCTCGGTGTTGACCGCGTCGTGCATGCCGCGCATCACCAGATCCACGAAATCCGGCGGCAGATCCAGCACGCGCTGTACCTCCGGTTCGACCGTGGTCTCGCGTCCGGTGGCCGGGTCCCTGCGAGCCACGACCAGACGCGGCTTCATCAGGCGTCCCCCGTTCACGAACGCGGCATAGGCGCGCGCCAACTGAATGGGGGTCGCGAGGACGTCGCCCTGACCCACCGAGGTGTTGATGGCAAAGCCGGGCACCAGTCCACTCTCGTGATGCCGCCGATACCACTGTTCGGTGGGCATGTGCCCCGCCGACTCGGGAATGTCGATCCCCGTACGCTCGCCGATGCCGAACATATCGCGGGCGTAGTGCGCGATGTTGTCCAGCCCCAGCATCAAAGCCAGTTGGTAGAAATACACGTCGCACGACGCCGCCAGCGCTGCCCGCAGTGACATCAGCCCATGGCCGCTGTGCTTGTGGCACTTGAACCGACGCCCTCCGTAGTCGAAATAGCCTGGACAATGGATGCCGGTCTCGGGCGCGACCAGGGCCTCGTTCAATCCTGCCATGGCCGTGAAGATCTTGAAGATGGAACCGGGTGAAAAGGCCGTGGTCGCCTTGTTCATCATGGGTGCGTAAGCGGGGTCCTGGTCCTGTCCGTCGGAATTGGCGCGGGGCACCGGATGGCTCGCCATCACGAGCACGTCCCCGGACTCCACGTCCATCAGTACCACGGCACCCGAACCGAACGGTTTGAGTGCGTCGACGGCCACGGCCTGCAGTGCAAGGTCGATCGACAAACGCAACCCCTGGCCGTGCGTGGGCAAAGTCGTGACCAGGTCCGAGAACGGCGGGGGAAGGTCCGCGGGTATGAGGCGCTGACCCGAGGCGCTCAGCACGTAAGCCTCGTCACCGGGCTGGCCACGCAGGATCGCGTCCAGGCCGCGCTCGATTCCGGAACGTCCAATCAGATCACCCAATCGCAGCGCGCCACCGGACTTCTCGATCTCTTCGCTGGTCACCTCGTTGACCGATCCGATCAGGTGGGACGTGAGTTGGCGCGTCGGGTAGTTTCGGATCAGTCGCGTCCGAAGGGAAAAGCCGGGGAGTTCATGCAGATGGGTTTGCACCACGGCCACCTCGTGCAGGTAGGTGCCGCCGCACGAGGGGCACACCAGCACACCCCGAACCTGGTCGAACGACATCTCGCTGCGGTCGGAAGGGCAGCGAAGGCCCACCAGATTCCGGTGCGCCACCAGCCGATGATGCCGCTTTCTGCCGGCCCTGTACTGCTCAATCGATTCGGCCAGCTTCGATGCCTCTTCGCGCGACAGAACCTGCAGTTCCACCAGGCGCGTGGTTTCGGCCACCGGGTCCTTCACGAAGTGCGGAACCATCATCAGGTCAGCGACCTCGATGGTCTGGGCCAGGATCTCGCCCTCACGGTCGCGAATCTCGCCGCGGACAGCAGGGATGCGTTCCCAGTTGACGTGGCTGATGGCTGCAAGGTTCGCGAAGTGCTCACCCTTGACCACCTGCAACTGGAAGAGGCGGGTCACGAGGCCCAAAAAGGCCAGAAAGATGAACAGTACGGCCCATCGATGATGGGTCTTGTACTCGCTGAAGTCGCCAAGAAACCTGGGCATCGCCTCTCTCGTGTTGGCCGGGTCACATCCGGCCGGAACGCATCATTTTATCAGAGGCCCTCGATGTCCGTGCCGGGACATTCCCCGGTCCATGCCCATCAGCACCCAACTGACCAAGGGAGCAAGGATCGCCGTGACCACGGCGTGAGGGATGGCCTCGATCAGCAGGGGAATGTAGTCGCCGAAGCTGCGATCGAACAGGACCGAGAGGAGGAAGAAGAGGATGGCCTTGAGAAACGAGAATACCAGAACCGCGACGATCAGGGGCAGGGGACTGTGCAACTGGAACCGCTGCGAAAGACCGCGGGCCACCAGGTAAACCACGACCATGATTTCCATGTTCATGCCGAGCAGGGCGCCCGGGGTGAGGGCATCCTGAATCAGGCCGAGCAGGCTCGATAATACCAGACCCATGACCGCGAATGGCCCCGATGCGAAGTGCAGCGTGCCGATCATCGCGATGTCCATGGCGTAGCCCGACAGATTGAGCGCATGCAGAAGCGGGGCCTGGATCCCCATCATCAAGGCCAGCACGATGAGAATGAGCCCCCCCCGCATCCGTTCACCGTCCTTTCGCCGTGGCCGCGTTCGCCACGATCAAGACCTCGTGCACCTGTGCCGGATTCACCGCCAGGGCCACCTCGTATTCGATGAATGCCCCGACCTGACGACGTCGCGCGGCATTGGTCACGTACCCGACCTCGAGTCCCCTCGGAAAGACCCGATCGTGACCGGACGTGACAATCGGGGTGCCGTCCTCGAGCGGGGCATCCGTGGTCGAGACCTGCCATCGCACGCCATAGGCCTCGAGTTGGCCGGTTCCGGCCAAAATGCCGGGAATCCCCTGTCCGAGTGCTTCGCAAGCCACCCGGCTGCGACTGTCCGACAGCAGCATGACGTCGGCGAACCGGCCTGCCACCTTGACGATACGACCGAGCAGTCCGAGGTCCGTGACGACCGCCATGTCGACCTCGGCCTGCGTGCCTTCGGTTTGAAGGACGATTCGCTGAACGCGATAGAAGGGGGTGAGGTCTCGTCCAACGACCGTGGCGGGAAGGTGCTGCATGGTCGGATAGTGCTCGCCAAAGCCCAGCAGCTTTCGCAGTGACTCGTTTTCGACCAGCACCTTCTTGGCCGCGATGGCTTCGGCGAGGAGTTTTTCGTTCTCGGCCCGCAGACGCTCGTTTTCTTCGCGAACGCCCCACAAGAACACGTAGTGATCGAAGACCCCGGTCATCCCTCCGACGACCGAACTGATGCCGGCCTGCGATGTGCCGGCGACCTGCATGCCCAGGCTTTGCATGGCCGGTGGGCTCGGGGTTTCGCGCGACTGGCTCCACATGATGCCCAGAGGCAGCACCAGCAGTACGAACGCCGAAAACGAGAGCCGGTGTCTGGAGAGCCAATCGCCCATCAATCGCCCTTCGATGTCGCGGGAAGCGAGGCTAATACCGGACGGTGCTGACGCGCAAGAGTTCCATGTCGTCGAGCACCCGACCAGCCCCCAGGACCACGGACGCGATCGGGTCCTCGGCCATCATGACCGGCAGGCCCGTTTCTTCACGAATCAGCATGTCCAGGTTCTTGAGCAGGGACCCTCCGCCCGCCAGCATGATTCCTTTGTCCACAATGTCCGCCGACAGTTCGGGCGGCGTTCCTTCGAGGGCTTGCCGCACCGCCGAGGCAATCTGCGACAGCGGTTCAAACAGCGCCTCCCGGATCTCGTCCGAATTCACGGTCACGGTCTTCGGAATGCCCGCGACCAGATCCCGTCCCTTGACCGACGCCGTGAGGACCTCGGGCAGCGACCACGCACTGCCGAGGTCGATCTTCACCTGCTCTGCGGTCCGCTCGCCGACCAGCAGGCTGTACTTGCGCTTCATGTGTTCGCGGATGGCCTGATCCATCTTGTCGCCGCCCACCTTGATCGAACGGCTGTAGACCACGCCGGACAGCGAGATGACCGCCACCTCGGTGGTGCCGCCGCCAATGTCCACGATCATGTTTCCGCAGGGTTCCGTGATCGGCAGTCCTGCCCCGATGGCTGCGGCCATCGGTTCCTCCATGAGATAAACCTCGCGGGCACCGGCCGACTCGGCCGATTCGCGCACGGCACGCCGCTCGACTTCGGTGATCCCGTGGGGCACGCAGATCACGATACGAGGGCGCACCAGTGTCCGACGATTGTGGGCCCGCGTGATGAAGTACCGAAGCATGGCCTCGGTGACCTCGAAGTCGGCGATCACGCCGTCCTTCATGGGACGAATGGCCTCGATGGTGCCCGGCGTGCGCCCGAGCATCTCTTTGGCCTCACGCCCGACCGCCAGGACCCGCTTGGATCCGCGGTGGTCCCGGAACACGGCCACCACCGATGGCTCGCACGACACGATGCCCTTTCCCCGGACGTAGACCAGGGTCGTGGCTGTGCCCAGATCGATGGCCATGTCGTTCGAGAAGAGGCCGTAGAACCAGTCGAATATCATTCGCGTCCCATCGTGAGTTCGACCCTGCCAGATCGTCGAAAACACGTTCTTGTATCACGGATTGATTGCGGATTCAAACCTCGTGCCATGCGGCGGCAACCCTCGACAACCCGCTCTTTGTCCGAACGCGTGCAGCGGCTTCCAAAAAATGGTTGACAAGCCCCCGCTTGTTCATTATAAGTAGACGCCCTTTGGGGGCTAGTTCATTGAAGGCTGGCGTAGCTCAATCGGTAGAGCAGCTGATTTGTAATCAGCAGGTTGCGGGTT
>CAYRIB010000008.1:0-18014 GCA_964424165.1 uncultured Myxococcales bacterium
AGCGCCCCTCCGAACAGGGCACCCACGGCCAGAATCACCAGCGGCAAGGTCATCAGGCGGGGCGATTCGTGGGGATGAAGCCCGGGCGCCAGGCGCGACGGCCCGCAAAACACCAGGAAATAGAGCCGGAAGGTGTAGAACGCGGTCATGGCCGCCGTGGCGAGCCCTAGCACCAGCAGGACCCAGAACATCCATTCGGGCCAGGTTCCGGACAAATGGCGCATCGAGGCGACATGAAACAGGATCTCGTCTTTCGAGAAGAACCCGGCCAGAGGCGGCACCCCGGCCAGGGCCAGCGACGCGATCAAGAACGTCGCGCGCGTGACGGGGAGTGTGCGTCCCAGGCCTCCCATGCGCCGAATGTCCTGCTCGCCTGACAGGGCGTGGATCACGCTCCCAGCCCCCAGGAACAACCCGGCCTTGAAGAAGGCGTGCGTGGTCAGGTGGAACACGCCCGACCCGAACGCGCCCACCCCGAGGCCCAGGAACATGTATCCGAGTTGGCTCACGGTCGAAAACGCCAGTACCTTTTTCAGATCGGTCTGGACCAGGGCCACGGACGCCGCAAACAGGGCCGTCACGCCGCCGACCAGGGCAATCACCCCCAAGGTCACCGGGGCGAGCGCGAACAGAAAGCTCAGGCGCGCCACCATGTAAACGCCCGCGGTGACCATCGTGGCCGCGTGGATCAGGGCCGACACGGGCGTGGGACCGGCCATGGCATCCGGAAGCCACACGTACAGGGGGATCTGGGCGGACTTGCCCATGGCCCCTACGAACAGGGCCAGGGTCACCAAGGTCACCAGCGTACCGCCGGCCAGGGGCGAACCCGGATCGGTTACCATGGCGCGCAGTTGCGGCACGTCCAGGGAGCCGTGCATCAAGAACACCAGCACGAACAGGGCCAGCAGGAACCCCGCATCCCCGATCCGATTGACCACGAATGCCTTCTTCCCTGCACGGGCCTTGTCCATGTCCTCGAACCAGAACCCGATCAGCAGGTAGGAACAAAGCCCCACCCCCTCCCAGCCCACAAACAGCAGCAGAAGGTTCTGCGACAGCACCAGCAGCAGCATCGAGAACATGAACAGATTCAGATAGCAGAAGTAGCGGGCATAGCCGGGGTCATGCCCCATGTAGCCCACGGAATACAGGTGGATGAAGGCCCCGACCCCGGTCACCACCAGCATCATCACCTGGGACAAGGCGTCCAGATACAACGTCGCATCCACGCGCACGGGCCCCGAGCGGATCCATTCGAACAGGGTGCTCGACACGGCGCCCGGCGCCCCGCCCGCGCTCTGTGTGCCCGACCAACCCCAGGCCGCCATCAGCGCCGCGGCAAAGGCCACGAACACCGAGCCCACGCCGACCAGGCTGACGGTGCGTCGCGTCAGATGCCGCCCGAGCAGGCCGTTGATCAGGGCACCCGCGAGCGGCGCGTACAGCACGATCACCAGCAGCGTCGAGATGTGGACGCGGACCATCCCTACCCCTTCAAACGCGTGGCCCGGTCCAGGTCCACGCTCCCGTTATGACGAAACAGCACGATCACCAAAGCCAGTCCGACCGCGACCTCGGCCGCGGCAACCGCCATCACGATGAACACCGCCGCATGCGCAAGGCTGTCCCCGTGCATGCGGGCGAAGGCCAAGAACGCCAGGTTGGCGCCGTTGAGCATGAGTTCGAGCGACATCAGCACCACCAGGGCGTTGCGACGGGTCACGACCCCGACCAACCCCACCGCGAACAAGAACAGAGCCAGGGCCACGAAATGATTCACGGGTATCGACGTCATGGCACGTCCCCCCGCCGGCGGTGCACGATCATCACGGCCCCCACGATGGCGACCAGCAACAAGACCGACGTCATCTCGAAGGCCAGGAAGGAACGCGTCAGCAACTGCACGGCCACGTCCCGGACTCCGCCAAAGCCCGCGGCACCGTCCATCTCGACGGTGGCCATGGGCGCATGTGACAGGGCCGACCACGCGGCCGCGCCAACCTTTCCGGCGAACACGACCGCCGCGGCAAGGCCCAGCGCCTTCCACAAGGAGAGATGGGCTCCGGCCAATTCCTCCTTGCGCAGATGAAGCAGCATGATCACGAAGGTGAACAGCACCATCACGGCGCCGGCATACACCAGCACCTGCAGCACCGCGACCAGATGGGCGGACAACAGCACGTAGATCCCCGACAGCCCGAACAGGGCGATCAGCAGAGCCATGGCCGCGTGCAGGGGATTGCGGGCGAACGGCGGCACCACCACGCACAGCGCAGAGATGGCGACCAAGGCTGCCAGGGCATAGAACACGACCAGTTCCGCGGTCATGCGCCACCTCCCTTGCCGGCCTTGGGACATTGTCCCATCGTGATGTGGCGTTCGAAGTCGTCGGCAAACCGCATGGCAAAGCTCTGGACCGGCAGGGCCGCCGCGTCCCCGAGCGCGCAGATGGTATTGCCGAGGATCTGAGCAGCCACTGACAACAGAAGCTCGCGGTCCCCCGGCCGACCGCGCCCGGATTCGATGGCATCCACGATGCGCTCCATCCAACCGGTGCCGTCGCGACAAGGCGTGCACTGACCGCAGGATTCGTGCGCGTAGAAACGAACGATGCGCAGCAGCACGGCCAGGGGGCACACATCGTCGGTGAACACGGTTACCGCACCGGTTCCAAGCATGCTGCCCACGGCCTTGACATGATCAAAGTCCATCGGGGTGTCCAAGTGCTCCGGCCCCAGCACCGGGGTCGATGACCCGCCCGGGATGATGCCCAAGATGGGGCGGTCATCGATCGTGCCCCCCCCGAATTCTTCGATGATGCGACGCAGGGGCGTGCCCATGGGCGCCTCGTAGAGGCCCGGACGCTTCACCTGCCCCGACAGGCCATAGATCTTCGGGCCCCCGTCCTTGGGTTGTCCCATGGCCACGAAGGCCTCGGCCCCGACGTCCACGAGCAGGCGCACGCAGGCCATGGTCTCGACGTTGTTGATGATCGTGGGACAGCCGAACAGACCGGCCACTGCCGGGTAGGGCGGTCGGTTGCGGGGGCGACCGGGCTTGCCTTCGATGCTCTCGAGCAGGGCCGATTCCTCGCCGCAGATGTAAGCCCCGGCACCCGGATGGATCACGATGTCGAGGTTCTCGGGACCGTCGCCCCGTTCGCGACCCAGAACCCCGGCCGCACGCAAATCCAGGACAGCGCGTTCGAGCACCGCGATGCCCTTCGAGAACTCGCCCCGGACATAGACGAAGGCCTGACGAGCACCAATGGCAAAAGCGCTCAGAGCGATCCCTTCGAGCAGCACAAAGGGGTCCTGCTCCAAAAAGTAGCGATCCTTGAACGTCCCGGGCTCACCCTCGTCCGCGTTGACCACCAGATAGCGCGGCCGAGAGTCCTTGGCCGGAAGAAATCCCCATTTGGTGCCGGCCGGAAATCCGGCCCCGCCTCGGCCCCGCAGCACGCCACGGCGCACCTCCTCGATCAGTGCGGCCGGACCCATGGCATGTCCCTTGCGCAACGCCCGCAGGCCACCCGATGCCACGTAGGCGTCGAGATTGGTCAAGGCCTCACCAGGCCCGCAGCGCAGCAGGTGTCCCCGCGTGGGGTCGAACTGCCCGCTCATTGGACACCCCCGGTTCGCAGGGCTTGCAGCAGGGCATCCACCTTGGCCGGGGTCATGTCCTCGTGATACGTATCGTTCACCCGGATTGCCGGGGCCGTGCCGCACGAAGCCAGGCATTGCACCCCCTCGAGACTGAACAGACCGTCCGGGGTGATCTCGTCGAAATGGATGCCCAGGCGCGACTTCACGTGGGCTGCCAGGCTGTCGGCGCCACGCAGAAAGCAGGACACATTGGTACAGACCTGCACGTGGAAGCGGCCCACGGGTCGCTTGTGCAGCATGGTGTAGAAGGTCGCGGTCGAAAGGACCCGCGACAAAGGCATGTCCAACCGGGATGCCACGAAGACCATGACCTCACGCGACAGGTAACCGAATTCACGAATGGCCAGAAGCAACGTCGGAATCAGGGCCGCCGTATGATTCGGATAGCCGTTCAGCAGGGTCTGGAAGCGCGCCTCGCCGACGTCGGAAAAGGACAGGGATCGCGACTCGTTCGACTCCACGACGGCGCTCCGATCAAGGCCCAGACGAGTCTGATTCGTATCCGACCGGCGCCGAGGTGTCAAGCGGGCCGAACGGGCCCGGGATGCGGGCGCAAGACGGTCCGATAACGCACCGCGCAAGATCAATCTCATGAAATAGGCATGTCGGGTATTGACTCGAACACTGGCTGGATCTTTAATTATGGTTGATGGTTGTTTGTTTCCAAATCGCTCTTCTCTCAAGGAGGTTGTCATAAGTTTGCGCAAGTTGTTCTGGGTTCCGGTGGTCCTGGTCATGTTCTCGGGGAGTGCCTGGGCGGCAGCGGACGACAACGCGTGTGAGACCCTCTGGGGTATCTACAACGTGAAGTTCGAATGCTGCACCACAGACTTCCCGGGATGCCAGGGGGTGGAGAATGCTCTCGATTCTGCCGGCTGCGGAACGGTCATGGTGGATCTGTTCGGGAACTGCTACCTAAGCAAGCCGATCATCCCAATCGGCGAGTGCCCACCAAACGAACCCAACATCGGTTGTAAAATCGCATGTTCGCTTCCCCCGCTAGGACAATACTATATTCAGACCAACAGTTGCGACTGCGTCTACCTGAACTGCGACGGCAAATAGCAGCTCCGCGTCCCTCCCGTTTCCTTTGCAGCATCAGCGGCCGGTGCTACCATACCCCCATGAAAACCGCCATCATTTCGGACGTCCACGGTAACATCGAGGCCCTCGACGCAGTCCTGCTCGACATCGACCGTCGCGGAATCGAACGCATCTTCTGCCTCGGCGACACGGTCGGCTACGGGGCAGATCCGAACGCCTGCTGCGAGCGGGTGCGCGCCAGGGCCACGTTTACCGTGCTTGGAAACCACGATGCCGCGGTGATCGGAGCCATGGACGAAGGCTACTACTACGAGGCAGCCCGCAAGGCAGTGGGTTGGACCCGCGATCACCTGTCCGAAGACAACTATCGGTGGCTCTACGGACTGCCATACACCCGGGCGATCGACGGCGCCGCCTTCTTCCACGCCGCCCCCCTCATGCCCTCGGCCTTCTTCTACGTGGTTCAGAGTTCCGAAGCCCAGGCCCATACCCAGGCCTTTTCACACATGAAGCCATACAATTTCGTGGGACATGCGCATCTGACCATGTGCTTCGCCTTGACCGACAAAAAAGCGCGCATGGTCGAGGCCGGAAACATCCGCCCCGCACCGGATACTTGCTACCTGATCAACGTGGGAAGCGTGGGCCAACCCCGCGACCGAAATCCCAAGGCCTGCTACGTGCAGTGGGATGCCGAGGCCGGGACCGTGGAGCACGTGCGGGTCCCCTACGACATCAAGGCCGCGGCGGACAAGATTCGGGCCGCTGGTTTGGATGCGAAGTTCTCGAGGCGCCTGGAAACGGGGAACTAGGGGCTTGCAGGGCTCTGACTCGGAAGGGATTGTCTCGCAGGGTTCTAGTGGGTCAGGTCCGGGCCTACCGCAGGGTCACCTTCGCAGTACGCAGTCCACTCGTGCTCGGTCTCGGTGTCGGAAGCCACGCTGCGCTGTGCGCAAGGCTCGTCCTCGGACCAGTCGACCCATTGATCGCCGCGTCCCGTGGCCACGGCGTAGTTCTTGAAGACGGAATATCCGTTGTTGTTCATGAACACCACTGGCGCCTTGCAGGCGTTCCCTTGCGCCACGTACTGTTCGTTGTAGTCCATGACAATCTCGAACATCGCGGCCGTAGTGCTGTTCCAGCAGCAGGTCTTGGACACCGTGTATTCGAGTTCGGCGAACACGTAGTCCTCGAACTTGCGATAGGTGCGATCCACCTCCTCGGTGTCCATGTTGAGCTGATAAGCCATCTCGTACAGGGCGCGGAATGCGTTCTCGCGGTTGGTACGCGCCGAGCAGCTCGCCGGGTGGGCACGCAGGTGCGTGCGGGCGCCTTCAATCATGTTCAGCAGCCCCTGCAGCTTTTCGGCCGGATCAGGTTCGGACAGAAGGGTTTCGAACTCGCCCGGGCGGGCCGCGATCTTTGCGTATTCCGTGTTCGAGATCCAGTTTGCCCGGTCTGCCTGCATGATCGTGTTCACGTAGTAGCCGTTGCTGACCTGGGCCACGCGCCAACGCTTCAGGCCACCGCCAAGCTTCGCGTATTCTTCCCCATCCCAGTTCGTGCCCTCGCCACCCGTGGCATCCGTGGTGAAGTAGTATTTCGACGCAACCGCATCTTCCCACTTGGGCTGGCGACGCGGCATCGAGCCGGAAGCCAGTTCCGCGGCCAGGGTACCGGGGTCCTTGCCATTGTCGACGCTCTTGACGATCAGGGTATGGCCGATCCCGTTCGACTGCCACCGCTCGACCAAAAAGTCGCCTTCCTGCACGGCCGCGGCCTTGAGGTTGAACGTGTTCGAGCTGTCGGCCAGATTCATCGAACCGAAGTAGTCGAAGGCCAGCAGCATCAGGTAGCCCACGCGCTTGTTGAGGAACATCTCATCCATGTACTTGCCGACGCGGGCATTCTCGTCGATGAACGGCTGATAGTCGTCATCCGCCCCATATAAGCCGCGTGCCGCCAGCGTCGTGTCACGAGGCCAGTTTTCTTCGGTGTAGTTGCCGCCCGTGTAGTCCCGGTACCAGGACTTGTACTTGGGCGAGTTCTTGTAGCGTCCCGCGGCGTTGCGCCACCCGAAGTGGCCCAGGTACACGCGGCCGGCGCTGTCACGCGCCTCCATGAAGAACGGCAGGTTGTACCAGGACGCGAATGTGATGCGCAGGAAGATCGCCACTTCCGAGCACTCGAGCGCCGGCGCCGGCAGGGACTTGCCCTGGGGGTTGGTGATGAGGAACGTGTCGTACCCATCATAGGCCTCGATGCGCGGCAGGCTCTCGACCCACTTCTGGTATTTCTGTTCCCAGTTCAGGCCGCTGTTCTCGCCCCAGGCCAAGCCAGCCTTCTTGGCGGCCGCCGTATTGATGTCAGCCCACTGATTCTTCACGGTCCACACCGCGGTTTCGGTGCCGTCCGCAGAGACCGGAAGCGCGGCCACACCCAGACCGTCTTCCTTGCCTTCGTCGTTCACGAGCGTGAAGTCACCGAAGTCGAAGGATTCGTCCTCGACCTGTTCGGTTTCGCCCCCACCGCACCCGAGCGACCACACCATGGTCAGGCCGACCAGCACCAAGCCCCACGAATTCCTCATGTGAACGACCTCCCTGTAACGGTTCCGGGAATCCCGGCACACCCATTGGAACGGACTATAGTTTCCCATATTTCGCCTTCTGGGGCAAGCATTCGCGCGAACGGTTCAGGACCCCGTCTTTGCGATGCGTTCCAGAATTGCCAGGGTGCGGTCGATGTCGTGCGACGTGGTGAAGCGTCCCAGGCCAAAGCGAATGCTCTGACGGGCACGTTGCGGCGACAGTCCCATGGCCGTCAAGACGTGCGACGGACGCCCCTTCATGCTGGCGCACGCGCTTCCGAACGACGCCGCCACCCCGGCCTCGGCCAGCAGGGCCATCAGGGTCTCTCCCTTGATTCCCGCGAAGCACAGGGAAGCACAGTGAGGAACCAGGGCCGCGACGTCCCCGTTTCGGATGGTGCCCGGAAACAGGCGCATGCACCCTTGGGACAGTCGCTCGGCCAGGGGCTCCAGGCGCTGCAGGTCAGTCTGCCACTCGGCCGCAGCCAGACTCATGGCCTCGCCAAATCCCGCGATTGCCGCCACGTTCAGAGTGCCGGGCCAGAGTCCCCCCTCCTGCCCTCCCCCGAACAGGATCGGCTTCGGTGCTACCGGCCGCCGCCGTCCAATGAGGAGGGCCGCGGCCCCGCATGGTCCGTTGGCCTTGTGCCCGGACAAGGCCACGGTGTCCGCCAGATGCAGTGCCGCAAGGGCAATCTTCCCAGGGGCTTGCGCCGCGTCACAGTGCAACAACGCCTTGGACGACTTCAAGAGCTCCGCGATCGCAGCCAGGGGCTGGATCGTCCCGACCTCGTTGTTGATTGCCATGACGCACACCAGGGTCGTACCCGGCCGAAGTCGCTCCGCCACGGCCTGTGGGGTCACCAATCCCCCCGGGGTCACGGGGATCACCTCGACATCGAAGCCCCTCCGTTCCAGTTCCCACGCGGCCTCCAGGACGGCCGGATGCTCGATCGCCGACACCAGCACATGGCGGCCATGACGTTCACGGGCCTGCGCGATACCCATCACGGCAAGGTTGTTGGCAGCCGTGGCGCTAGGCGTAAACACCACCGCTTCGGTGCGCACTGCGAGTGCCGTTGCAACCTGGGCCCGGGCCTTCTCGACCACTTGGCGAGCGGCTTCCCCGAACCGGTGAGACGTGGCATGCGGATTACCCGGGGCACCCGAAAGGATGGGAAGCATCACTGCCAACACCCGTGAATCCAGGGGGGTGGTTGCCAGATGATCGAGGTAGATGCCGTCCAACATGCCGGCTCCCCGCGTCAGGAAATGCGCGTTCCAGGCTTGACGGGGCGGGACGGTGCCAGCACCCCCAGATTGCTTTCATCGGATGCCGCCATGATCATGCCGCGCGACTCTACCCCGAACACCTTTCGAGGCTGCAGATTCGCCAGCACCACCACCTGCTTTCCCACGAGTTCCTCGGGCTTGTAGGCCAGCGCAATACCCGCGACCACCTGTCGCAACTGCGCCTCACCCAGGTCCACTTGCAGCCGCAGGAGCTTGTTCGACCCCTGGATCGGCTCGACCGTCATCACGGTCCCGACGACCAGGCGCACCTGCTGAAACAGATCGATCGAGATGGTATCCGAGGCCGCCGGGGCCTGCGGGGCGGGCTTTTGCACCGTCTTGTCCGCAGCGGCCGGAGTGTCGCAAGCGGATGGTGCGGCCGCTGCAGCGGTCTCGATCTTGAGGTCGAACCGCGGGAACGGCGTTTCCTGAATCGCGATCTTCGTACCCTCGGGCAGCAGTCCCCAGCAGAGGTCCGCCAGGCGTTTGACCGGCGCCCCGGCTCCGATCACCTGAAGCAACTCCGAGACCTTGCGTGGCATGATCGGCCACAGACAATTCAGCGCAATGCGCACGCCCTCGAGCGCTACCCGGCAGGTGTGTCCGGCCCGCACGGGATTGGTCTTGACGCGCTTGAACGGCTCGGTCTCGACCACATAGCGGTTGAGGCGCCGCACCAGTTCCATGGTGGTCTCGATCGCGGTCTCGACCCGCAGGCCGCGCACCAATCGTTCTACCTGCTCGGGCAAGGCCTCGGCCTGCACCCGAACCTCCGCGTCGGGCCCCTCCTCGGGGCCGAGCGGGGGAATGGCCCCATCGAAGGCCATGCCCACGAACTTGACCAGGCGCGACAGCAGATTGCCCAGGTCGTTGGCCAGATCCGAGTTGTGCCGGCGCAGCAACGCCAGTTCCGAAAAACTGGCGTCCTGGCCGACCACCATCTCGCGCATCAGGAAGTAGCGCAGCGAGTCGGTCCCGACCTTGTCGCGCAAGGCCAAGGGGCTGACCACGTTGCCCAGGGACTTGGACATCTTGGTGTCGTCGATCAGCCACCAGCCGTGGGCGATCACCTCTTTGGGCAGGGGGATCTCCAGGGCCATCAACATGGTCATCCAGTACACGCAGTGCGTGGTCAGGATATCTTTCCCAATCAGATGCCGCACGCCCGGCCACCAATGTTCGAACCGCGGCGGGTCCGCGTACAGGCCGATTGCGCTCGCATAGTTGAGCAGCGCGTCGAACCACACGTAGGTCACGTAGTCCGGATCGAACGGCAGTTCGATGCCCCACGACAGGCGCTTTTTCGGACGCGAAATGCACAGATCACTGAGCGGCTGTGCCAGAAACCCCAGGACCTCGTTGCGCCGGGACTCGGGGCGAATGAAGTCCGGATGCTTGTGGATATGATCGATCAGCTGATCCCGATACAGACTCATCCGGAAGAAGTAGTTGGCCTCCTTGATCTTGTGAACCTCACCGCCGGTTTCCGGGCAGCGTCCGTCCTTGAGTTCGGCCTCGGTGAAAAACTTCTCGACCCGGGGGGAATAGAAGCCCTCGTATTCACCGCGGTAGATCAGGTCCCGCTGGTGCAGCCACTGCAGGGCCTCCTGCACCACGCGGATGTGCCGTTCTTCGGTCGTTCGGATGAAATCGTCGTTGGCGACGTCGAGGGTCGGCCACAGATCGCGGAAGTGGGCCTGCATCTCGTCACAGTGGGCCTGCGGCGTCAGACCTCGTTTCTTGGCCGCCTCCTCGACCTTCTGTCCGTGCTCGTCCACCCCGGTCAGAAAGTACGTTTCGGCACCGAACATCGTGTGAAAACGCCGCAGGACATCGGCCAGGACTGTGCAGTAGGCGTGCCCGATGTGCGGGCGGTCGTTGACGTAGTAGATGGGCGTGGTCACGTAGAACGTTTCGGGATGCTTCTTCACGATGGCCTCCGATCGACCCCAAGGGCCTAGAGCTTCTCGCTGACGGACTTGGCCTGCAGAAACAGACCCAGATAGTCGCGACCTCCGGCCTTGGAATCCGTGCCGGACATGTTGAAACCGCCGAACGGGTGCACGCCTACCAGGGCCCCGGTGCACTTGCGGTTCAGATACAGATTACCTACGTGGAACTCGATGCGCGCCTGCTCGAGGTGCGCGCGGCTGCGACTGAACACGGCGCCGGTCAGACCGTATTCGGTGTCGTTGGCAATCGCGATCGCGTGGTCGAAGTCCCGCGCCCGGGTACAGGCCAGCACGGGTCCGAAGATCTCTTCCTGCTCGATGCGGGCACCCGGCGCGATGTCGCCAAAGACCGTGGGTTCGATGAAGTAGCCCGGCAGGTCCACACGGTTGCCGCCGCACAGCAGACGCCCCTCGTTCTTGCCGATGGCGATGTAGTCCAGGATGCCCTTCATCGCAGCCTCGGTCACCACGGGTCCCATGCGCGAGGCCGGGTCCTTGGCGGGCCCGACCGTGATCTCACCGGTCAGGCGCACGACCTCGGCCACGACTTCGTCATAGGCGCCATCCACGATGATGGCACGCGAGCATGCCGAGCACTTCTGCCCCTGGAACCCGAAGGCCGATGCCACGATCGCGGCCGCGGCTTCCCGGGTGTCGCAGTCGTCGTCGACCACGATGGCGTCCTTGCCACCCATCTCGTTGATCACGCGCTTGATCCATTTCTGACCCGGCTGGGTCTTCGCGGCCAGTTCCGTGATGTGCAAACCCACGCTCTTGGAACCCGTGAAGGCCACGAGGCGCGTCAGGGGATGCCCGACAAGGGCGTCGCCCATCGCGCCGCCGGAGCCCGGGCAGTACTGCAGCACGCCCTCGGGCAGACCGGCCTCGCGCAACACCTCGACCAGCTTGTAAGCGATCACCGGGGTCGGCGAGGCGGGCTTGAGCACCACCGTGTTGCCCGTGACCAGCGCGGCCACGGTCATACCCGTCGTGATGGCCAGCGGGAAGTTCCACGGCGGGATGACCACGGCCACCCCAAGCGGAATGTAGTACAGGTTCGAGTCCTCGCCCGGAAGGATGGTCACGATCTGACGGTCCGCATAGCGCAGGGCCTCACGGGCGTAGAAGTCGCAGAAATCGATGGCCTCGGCCACGTCGCCGTCCGCCTCGGGCCAGGTCTTGCCCGCTTCCAGAATCATCACGGCGTTCAGTTCCATGCGACGGCGGCGCATGATGTTCGCAGCGCGCATCAGGATGCGGGCCCGTGCCTCAGGGGCGACCCGCGACCACGCGGCGAACGCCCGATGCGCCGCCTCGACCGCCTGGTGCGCATGCTCGGTGCTCGCTGCCGACACGTAGCCCACGACCTGCGACGGACAAGTCGGGTTCAGGGAGGCGATTTCCCGGTCGGTTCGCACCTCTTGCCCCCCGATCACGAGGGGATAGTGCGTCCCGAATGAAGCCTCGACCGCGGCGATAGCCGCCTGCTGGGCCGCCCGTTGCTTCGGGTCCGAGAAGTCGGTGAATGATTCGTTCTTGAACTCGGTGACCATCGTGATTCCTCCCTTTATCGGCAGTTGCCGGGCGCCGTCCCGCGGCACGTTCGGCGGGGCCGAGTCTATCCGAAAACCTCGGCGAGGTCGAGGGCGCGAACCATTCGTGCTGCGGCGCTCCCCGAAGGGGGGGACTACCATCGCCGCAGACGGCGGATGCCGGGCTATAATGTAGCGGTCACCCTTTCGGACCAGGGAGGTCGCATGAAGGTGCACGTGATGGGCGTTGGCGGCACGGCGATGGCTGCCATTGCCGGCATGTTCCGGGAACGCGGTTGCGAGGTGCGGGGATCCGATGGCGCCCCTCCCTACCCACCGATGAGCGACGTACTGAATCGCCTCGGCATCCCGGTGATGGCACCCTATGCCCCGGCCAATCTCGACTGGGGGCCGGATCTGGTGATCGTGGGCAATGTGATCCGACGCACCAATCCTGAAGCCGAGGCACTGCTGGCATCGGGGCGCGCCTATCTGTCCCTGCCCCAAGCCCTGCACGACCACTTCCTGGCGGGTCACCGTCCTTTGGTCGTGGCCGGGACTCACGGCAAAACAACCACGTCGTCACTGGTCGCGCACCTGTTGCACGCGCAGCGCTTCGACCCCGGGTTCATGATCGGGGGCATCCCCTTAGACTTCATGAGCAACTACCGGCTCGGCCAAGGCCCCTTCTTCGTGGTCGAAGGCGACGAATACGACACGGCGTTCTTCGACAAGGAGCCAAAGTTCCTGCACTATGCGCCCCAGGCCGCCATCATCAACAACATCGAGTTCGATCACGCGGACATTTACCGGGATCTCGATCACGTGGTGTCCGCGTTCGCGAAACTGTCGAACCTCATGCCGCCCAAGGCCCCCCTGATCGTGCCCGCAAAGGACCCCAACTGCGCCCTGGCCGCGGCCGTCACCCGTGGGCGCGTGGTGACGTTCGGACTCGATCACGGAATGTGGCAGGCCCATCTGTTGTCCCGGGAGGCCGGCGTGACCACCTTCGATCTGCTGCACCTTGGTGCCCGATTCGGGACGTTTTCCACCCGGATGCTCGGCGACCACAACCTTCGCAACATCACGGCGGCCCTGGCACTGATTCACGAAATCGAGGCCGAAACCCCGGCCCTGGCCGAGGCCCTCATGTCCTTCAAGGGAATCCGCAAGCGCCAGGAGGTCAAGGGCGTGGCCAGCGGGGTCACGGTCATCGACGACTTCGCACATCACCCCACCGCCGTGCGCGAGACCATCCGCGCGGTGCGCACGGGATACCCCGGAAGCCGCATCATCGCCCTGTTCGAGCCGGAGTCGAACACCAGCCGGCGCGCCGTGTTCCAGAATGATTACGTGACCGCGTTCACCGAGGCGGACGAGGTGCTTTTCGCCCGACCGTTCGAGAAGCCCGACAACCTGGCTCCCGAGGAGCGCATCGATATGAACCGCCTCTGCCGCGACATCGAAAGCGCAGGTGGTCAGGCACGCATGATCGCGGACGTGGACGAACTCGCCGCGCAGGCCGTGCTCGATGCCAATCCCGGGGACGTGATCCTCGGCATGAGCGGACGCGATTTCATGGGCATCCATGACCGGGTTCTGCGGATTCTGGAGAAGCGCTAGTGCGGCAGATCGATCCGCTCCCTATGATCCTGACGCGCCTGCAACCTCAGTCCGACGAGGATGTTGCCGTGCTCGAGGACCGCGTGGCCTTCGTTCAGTCACGCCGCGGCTGGCGCTTCGGGATCGACGCGGTCCTTTTGGCCCGCCATGTCTACGCAGGCCCCCAACTCGACGCCTTGGAGATCGGAACCGGGGTGGGCGTCATCCCCATTCTGCTCGCGTCCTGGGGCTACCGCGGGCCCATCACGGCCATCGAGGTCCAGTTGGCACTGGCCACCCGGGCCATTCGAAACGTATCCGCCAACGGGTTGGACGATAGCATCCGAGTGGTGGTTGGGGATGTCCGGGAACTGGCCCGTACCCACCCCGAGCAACGTTTCGGCCGCGTGGTGTCCAACCCACCCTACTTCGGGGCCGGCGATGGGCGCCTGAATCCCCATCCGGAAAAGGCCGCAGCCCGGCACGAGATCCACCTGGATCTCGAGAGTCTGTGCCGTGTCATTGCCGCGCACCTGACCGCCGAAGGCACCGCCAGCATCCTGTACCCATGGGCCAAGCGCCACGATCTGGCGTGCGCCGCAACCGCCGTAGGATTGGAGGTGATCCGCGAGCACAAAGCCTTGCCCGAGGATGAACGCCCTGCTCGAGTGGGGATCTTCGACCTGCGGTTCAGAACCTGATGCCGGCCTTCTTCATCTCGGCTTCGAGGGCCTTCAGGTCCTTGTGGTCCGGATAGAGTTCCAGAGCGAAGTCGTACGTGTCCTTGGCCTCGGCCTTCTGCTTCTTCTTGAGCAGCGACCGGATGGCCTCGACCTCCTTTGCGAC
This sequence comes from uncultured Myxococcales bacterium, assembly GCA_964424165.1. Lineage (GTDB taxonomy): Bacteria > Myxococcota_A > UBA9042 > DTJE01 > DTJE01 > CAYRIB01. The sequence goes on from CAYRIB010000008.1 coordinate 14,528, forward strand.
CTGCTTGTCGACGTAAGCCTCCACGGCCGCCTTGGCATCGGCTCGGAAGAGGCTCTTTTCCGGGATCTTCTTGAGCACCGCTTCGGCCTCTTCCTTGTTGTCCGCCTTCAAGGCCGTGGTCAACTCGGTCATCAGCGTCGCGTTCTTGCGTTCGTCCTCGATCCGGCCCAGGCTGGCCGCCGCTTCTTCGTGGCTCGGGTCCAGCTTGACCGCGTCCTTGAGCAGGCCCTCTGCCTTGTCGAGGTCCTTGGCCTGGAACGCCTTCATGGCCTGATTGTACTTGTCGTGCGCCGCGTCCTTGGCTTCCTGTCGGGCCGCCTCTTCGTCCTCTTTCTGGGCTGCAGCCGCACCGCCGGCCGGTTCTTCGACCTTCGCGGTCTTGGCAGGCTCGCCGCCCGAGGGACCGCCCTGGTCGCCCAGCACGAACACCAGGATCACCGCCACCAGGCCAAGCACCACCGCTCCCCCGACCAGGAAGACCCAACCGGGAAGCCCGCCTGAGCGCGCCTGGCGTTCCTGGGCCCCGTCCTCGACCTCGGTCCGCGGCAGGCCCCCGGCGTCGAGTTCCTGCATCTCTTCTTCGGGCGGCGGACGCAGCGCGTCCACATCGATGTCGCCCAGGTCGATGGCCTGGGTCTTGCCCTCGCCTTCCTCGTAGCCAGAGCCTTCCATCGGCATGGTCGCCTGCAGGCTTCCCGCAAACTCGAGCAGGGTCTGCCCGATCTCGATCCGCATGCCTTCGGCCAGGGCGATTCCCTTGACCTTCGTGCCGTTCACCTTGGTGCCGTTGCCGCTGCCAAGGTCCTGCAGCACCCAGACGTCCCCATCGGCCTCGAGTTGGAAGTGGCGTCGTGACACGCTGGCATCGCTAAGCATGACGCCGCAATCCAGACCGCGACCCACCACGACCGTGGGTGCCGTCAGTTCGTATTCCCTTCCCTGATCATTACCCAGGATCACGAGCAGGCGCCCCGGCGGCAACGGGACCGCCTCGGGGGCAGCGACCACGGCCCCCACCGGAGCGATGGCATCGAAGTCCGGGATCTGGATCATGGCCGTCTTGCCACCATCCTCGTCATCCGCTGGCGCGTCATCCACTGGTGCGGGTTCGTCGTCACGGAAGTCGACGCCTCCGTCGGGCTCGGACACCGCCTGGTAGCCCGGTTCGGGCCTCTCCTCGGGCATCTGGATGACGACCGTGCCGCCCGATTCTTCCTCTTCGTCCTGGATCGCCGGAGCGACCATCGTGCGCTCGGATTCCTCGAACTCGTTGCCGTCGTTCCTTTTCGCGCTCATTGAGTGTCTCCCGCCGTGGGCTTCCCGCATCCCGAATTCTAGGGCAACCGACGCGTTTGTCAAAGACTTACCGAACACGGATTTGTGGTAGACTTCGCCCCCGGGACTTCTGGTGGGAGGAAGATTCGTGAAGAACCTGTTGATGATGTCGATGTTCCTGGCGGTCGGGTTGATGATGGGGTGCGCGGCCAAGCCTTGTGGCGATTTCGCCAAGGAGGTCTGCGCCAAGGCCCCAGGGACCCAGGCGTGCGAACGGGCGTCGCGCCTGACGTCCAACGACGAGTGCCGCGACCTGTTGAAGGAAGTGGATCGCTATGTCCAACTGACCAATCTCCAGGTGACGGCCCCGGGCGTTCAGCCGCCCGCCCCGCCGCCGCCTGCCCCTGAGCCGGCGGCCCCGGCACCCGATGCGGTTCAGGCCCCGGCTCCCGTCGTTCCGCCCGTGGGCACCCCAACTCCGTAGGACCGCTTGTATCAGGAAGCGCAGACCGTGAGACTCCTGTCGTTTCGTTCGTCCACGTCGACGTCCACGACGGTATTCTTCCTGTCAGGCCTCTCATCGCGTTCCTCACCGGGGAAGGGCTACCCCGCATGAAGCTTGACAGCGGCACGCAGCCTTGATATCAATCGCGTTGCGTTGGCTTGCGAGAGTGGTGGAATTGGTAGACACGCAAGCTTGAGGTGCTTGTGGGCTAACGTCCGTGGGGGTTCAAGTCCCCCCTCTCGCACTGTTTCCGAAATCGGGTCTTGCATGAAGACGTCCTTTGCGATGCTGCTCGTGGCGGTTGTCGCGCCCGCGTGGTTCGGGTGCGCCCCCTCCCCGGTGGATGCCCTGCAAGAGATCGCTGTTGCCACCGAGCAGTCCCGCAAGGGTCCGGACGAAAGCCTCATGGATCTTCTGGAACCCGGTTCCCGCGTCACGTTGTTGCGACAAACCCTCATGGGACAGGTCGGGGACACGCTGCTGCGCCTGCGCACCGCGGTCAAGGGCGCCAAGCCGGCCGCGGACATGGCGACTCTGATGTCGTCCGGGGACCCGGCCACGTCCCTGTTCCTGGTCCGCGACGGGCATTCCTACCGCCTGGACCTGCGCTTGTCCGGTCTGACCCTGTCCGGCCTCCGGGAAGTCCGCTACCCGTCACCGTGGTGAGGTGTTCGATGTCCCGCGTTCATGCTTTGGGTTCATGGCCTCGTTTGTTCATCACGGCCTTGCTGTTCGTGGGGCTTGGCTGCGCCGCGAGCCCGTCCGACGTGTTCGAGAAAATCGAGACCGCGGCCAAGGAAGGCAAGGTCGAGGAATTCGCCTCCCACTTCTCGGAGGATTCCAAGCCGTTTGCGGCCGCGCTCTTGTCCTTGTACGTGTCCAATGCCACGGCCACCGGTCCCCTTTCGTTGCCGCTCGACCTCCTCACCCGTTCGACGGTCGACGAGGAACGCATCGAGGGACAACGGGCTTTCGTGGCCGTAAAAAGTCCTTCGTCCGGCCGCCGGAACATCGTCTTCATTCAGGACGAGAAGGGGGCCTGGAAGCTGGATATCATGCAGACCGAGAAGCTCAACGCGGAGAAATGAGCATCCCGATTTCCATCCTCAATGAAGCGACTGCCCGGGAACAGGTGGTGGAATGCGGCCGCCGAATGCACGCTCGGGGTCTGATCGCAGGTGCTGAAGGAAATATCAGCGTCCTGTTGCAGCCCGATCGCATCATTGTCACCCCCTCCGGAGTGAACAAGGGTTTCTTGCACACGTCGGACCTGATCGTGGTGAACGCACAGGGCCAACCGGTCGAGGGGGACCTCGCACCGTCATCGGAACTCAAGGTGCACCTCGCGGCCTATCGTGCCAACCCGACATGCCGGGCCGTGGTCCACGCCCATCCGCCGACGGCCGTGGCAATGACGATCGCTCGTCAGTCCCCCGCCCCCTGCCTCATTCCAGAGGCCATCCTTGGCCTCGGGGAGGTCGTGTTGGCCCCCTATGCCACTCCGTCGACCGAAGCGCTCGCGGCACAGGTCGAATCCCTTCTGGCACACCATGTCGTGGTCATGATGGAACGGCACGGGTCCTTGACCCTGGGCCGCCATGTGTTCGAGGCCTTCGACCGCCTCGAGGCGCTCGAGCAGACCGCCCGCATCACCTGGCTGGCCACGATGCTCGGCCCGGTTCAGGCGCTTCCCGCGGACGAGGTCGA
>CAYRIB010000008.1:18114-42537 GCA_964424165.1 uncultured Myxococcales bacterium
GCGGTCCACGTTTTTTGCCACGATCGCGCTTGACTAGGGTAGCATACCGCCCATGTCCGACGGGAAGACAGAACGGTCCCGCCGTCGCACCGTGCTGCGGGGCATCCTCGTGTGGGGCGGAACCATCGCCCTGCTCACCTATCTGGGGCTGACCACCAACCTTGCCGAGGTGGGCCGCGCCCTGGCACTCACGAATCCGCTCCTGCTGATTCTGGTGACCTTGGGCTTCACGGCGCTGACGTTCGTCACCGATGTATCCGGGATGCACATCCTTCTGCGGCTGAGCGGCTTTTCGGTGCCCGCTTTCGATCTGTTCCGGATCAAGGGGACGTCCTACCTTCTGAACATTCTCAACTACAATCTGGCGCTGGCCATGATGGCCGCAGCCCTTTCGCGTCACGCCAAGAAGGGCATCGGCACCGCGGGCAGCCCATTCGTCTTTCTGCTGTTCGTGGACCTTTGCGCGCTGTCGATGCAGGCGTTGGCAGGGCTTTGGTTCGCGGGGTCCCCTTTCCCGGCCGAGCCCACATGGATCCTGTTGTTCGTGTGCGCAGGCGGGTTGCTGTCCCCGTTCGTATTGTGGGGCGTGGCACGAATCCAGAACGCCCCGGGTTGGATGTCGCGGATTCTCGACCATTCCCTGTGGTCGTCGTTCCGCGCCATCGGGCTGTCGGGCATCTTCTTGCTGCTCGGGGTGCGGGCCCTGCTTCTGATGGCCTATCTGGTCATGAACTTCTGCTTCTTGCGGGTGTTCGACATCGGGGTGCCGTTCGAACGGATGCTGGTGTATTCGCCGATTCTGTCGCTCGTCGGGTTCATCCCCATCTCGATCTCGGGCATCGGCAGCACCCAGGTCGTGATGCGGTTCTTCTACGCCGCGTATGTCCCCGTCGGGCTCGATGCCGTCGCGACCGTGGACGCCTGTTCGACCGTGGCACTGCTGTCGGTTCTGATGGTTCGCATCGGGATAAGCCTGGTGTGCATGCCGTCCGTTTCGAGGATGATGGCCGGGTGCCTTCCCGACGATTCCGGTGTATGATCAGCGCGCATTCCGACCGGACGGGAACGGTGATGGGGCTGCCGACCAGGTCTGCCACGCTGGTTCTGATCGCGGCTGGAATCGTGGGCGCAAGCGGAAGGCGACAACTTCGATGCGGCGCGTTGCGTGGTGACGGTCCCCGATTGCGATCGGGAGACCATGCAAGCCTGCATCGGTCCGCTGCAGGACGGACTGACGGCCAGGGGATTGTCGGGGGCGGTCGTTCGGCCCCCCCATCACTGAAAGGAGGTGCGCATGTTCCAAAGAAAGCTGCTTTTCGTACTGATCGCCGTTTTTGCCATGGTTGCCACCGTGTCCTGCAAGAAGAAGGACGCTGCCAAGAGCCCGCTCGTCGCGGACGTGGCATCCGTGACCTTCCCGGCCAACGTCCTGGCGTTCGGCGGCGTCAAGTCGATGGATGACTTCACCTCGACCCTGACCAATCTGGTGGGCAAGTTCGACGAACGCACCGCTTCGATGCTCGGCGCGCAGGTGCCGGCCCTGATGCAATCCATGCTGCTCGGCGTCAAGAACCTGACCTGGATGGACGCCAAGAAGCCGATCCGCTTCGCGGTGCTGGACTACAAGCAGTATCAGAAGCCGCTGGTCCTCGTGTTCCCGCACAAGGGCCAGGCCGAGGTCATTGCCGCCCTGCCCGACAGCAAGACCGAAGCAGCCCCGGACAATGCCTTCAAGTACGCTGCCGTTGGTCAGAACCTGTTCGTGAACGTGGTCGGGGACCACGTGGTGTTCACCATGGAAGAAAAGGCGTTCGCGGCCGCCAAGCCCTTTGTCGAAGGCGACTTGGCCCGTTACGCGTTCACGGAGATCCTGGACATCCAGGGTTCCGGCACCAACCTTCAGAAAGTGGCAAGCGCCGAGATCGCCAAGCTTCGCGAGCAGTTGAACGCGTCGTTGCAGGGCAGTCAGGATGCCGCACTCCTGCCCGGCGTGGACAAGATGGCCCAGTCCGAGATCCAGGCCATGATGGACGCGCTGATGCAGATCGACGTGGCGCGCCTGGTTCTGCGTTTCGATGGTGAGAATGCAACCCTGCGCGGCAGCGCCAAGGTGGCCGAGGGAAAGAGCCTTGCCGCCTTCGTGGCCGGGATGAAGGACCGCAAGCTCGAAGCCTACAAGGGCCTGCCCGCCGACAGTTGGTTCGCGCTGGCCATGAATATCGACCCCAAGGTGATCGAGGACATGGCTGCCATGGGCATGAGTGTCTGGGCTGACCTCATGAAACTGGAACCTGCGGACAAGGCCAAGCTCGAATCCCTGATGAAGGAAGGGATGGCCCTCTCGACCGGGGACGGCGCTTTTGCCATCGGCAAGGACGGCGACTTCCCCTTCCGCGTGATCAGCATCGGCGGGGTCAAGGATTCGGCGCGCGCCCGAACCCTGAACAACGAGTCTTACGGCATGCTCCTGTCCAAGGGTGGCAAGCTGCTCGAAGCCTACATGGGCGATGCCATGAAGGACCTTCCGAAGCTCGACTGGTCGTCGATGAAGAGCGTGACCGATGGACTGCGCCCCTTGACCACCAAGCTTGGCCTCGACATCCTGGTGCGCCAGGAAACCGTTTCGGGTATCACCGTGGATGCCCTGGACCTCACCATGGACTACACGAAGATTCCGAAGGACGCCGCGGGCCAGACCGCGATGATCGAGAAGATGGTCGGTGGCAAGCTGTCGTTTGCCCTGGCCTACGACAAGAACCACACCTATGCGGCATTCGGCAAGGACGTGAACGCGGACATCCGCAAGGCGTCCGAGGCGCAGGGCACGGGTGGACCGCTCGCACCCGTGCTGGCCAAGGCCGACACCACGCCGGTCGTGGCGGCATACCTGTCCCTGCCGGAACTGCTCAAGATCGTGGCCCGCTTCGAAAACGAAGTGAAAGTCGCCCTGCCGGGCCTCGACAGCGTGAGCGGCGACTTCGGGCTGGCCTTCCTGATGGGTTCCCACGGGGACCGGATCATCGACGCGAGCCTGATGTTCCCGGTCACGAAGTTCGCAACCCTGCTGCCCAAGACTGGCCAGCCGGCCGAAAGCCCGGCCCCGGCTGCTGCCCCCGCCCCGGCCGTAGCCCCCGCCCCGGCCACCCCCATGTGATCGAAGCGAACGATGCTCCGGCGCGGTAGGGTCGCCACACCGCGCGCGTTCTCTTGGACCGATTTTGCAGGATCGCGCACCCATTTGTTGACCCCGACTCGCACATCGGCGAATCTTCTGCCATGCGTGGTTGCATCCATCACCGGCACCCGTGTTGCAGCTTTGCCCTGGCCTTCGCCGTGTTCTTCGTCACGACGGGCGCGCCGGAGGCGGCCACCAGTCCCGAGGCGCGCGCCACGGCTCGGCGCTTGGGCCGCGACATCGGGTTCGAGGATCCGTCGGGCAAGGCCATGGCGTCTTTCCACGCCGCCCTCAAGCGCGCCAGGACCGGCAAGGGCAAGGCACGAATCGTGTTCTACGGGGCCTCGCACACGGCTTCGGACCTGTTCACCGGCGTGGTGCGTCGGGAGCTCCAGAAGCGCTTCGGGGACGCGGGCCATGGATTCGTGCTTCCGGCCCGTCCCTGGAATGCCTATCGCCACGACGATGTGGTGATTCAGGGCACCAACACCTGGCGAGCAGATCGCGTCGGGAAGTCCGACTCGGTGCAGGACGGATGGTACGGACTCGCGGGCGTCAGCGTGGCCTCCAATCGGCCCGACGATGTCGGCATCCTGTCGACCGGAACCGGACCGATCGGCCGGAAGGTGGATACCTTCGAATTGTGGTACCTGCGACAGCCCGGGGGCGGAACCCTTGAGGTGCGCCTCGACGGACGACGGGTTCGCCGTTTGTCGACCGCAGCCCCCGAAAAAGTGGCCGCCTATGCCCTGTTCAAGACCCGGGACGGGCCCCATTCGCTCGAGGTCCGGCCCGTGGGCGACGGCGAAGTACGGGTGTTCGGGGTGCTGATGGAGCGTCGTCGATCCGGCGTGGTGTTGGATACGGTGGGGATCCCGGGATCAAGGGCCGTTCACCATCTGCAATGGAATGACCTGCTGTACCGGGAGCACCTGTCGCGCCGGCGCCCCGACCTGGTGGCATTGGCCTATGGAACCAACGAGGCAGGCGATGATGACGTGCCAATCGAAGACTACGAGCGACAACTGCGTCAGGTGATCACCCGCATCCGCGAGGTGACTCCGCATGCGTCATGCCTGTTGATCGGGCCTTCGGATCGGCCCATCGCCATGCCCGACGGCACCTGGGCGCCCCGGCCCCGCACGGCACGCATTGTCGAGGTGCAGCGGCGATTGGCCATGGAATCGGGATGCGCCTTCTTCGATGTGGTGGACTTCATGGGGGGCGAGATGGCCATGACCCGCTGGGTGACCTCGAAGCCCCCCATGGCCCAGCCGGACCACGTGCATCTTACGCGTCCGGGCTACGAACGGCTGGGGGAGGTTGTGGCGAAGGCCCTTCTGCCGGGGCGAGCCGCGAAAGGTAGTCGGAAAACCCGCTGAGCAAGGCCTTGTAAATCAGGTTGCCGATCACTTCGTAGCCACCGGGCGTGGCGTGACGGAAGTCGCCCCAGCCGAGGCGGGGCTTGGACTTGTACCAGCGGCCCATCGACCCCGGGCCGCCCATGGCCATGAAGGTGTCGAAGAAGCCGCATCCTTCGGCCTGTGCGACCCGGCGCTGGGCTTCCACGATCTTCGGAATGTTCGGCATGGTCCGGATGCGGCCGCGACGGTCCCTTTCGCCCTGGTCGAGCGGGGCCACCAGCAGACACGACGCCTCGGGCCGGCCCGCCCGCAAACGGCGAACGACCCGCGCCAAGCTCGCTTCGTACCGTTCGAAGTTCATGCCCCGATCGTCGGCCTCGTTGCCGCCGAACGCGATCACCAGCAGGTCCGAAGCCCGATGAGCAACCTGGCCGGCGATGTGTGTCTCGTCGAGATTCAGCAGGCGCGCGGCGCGGGCTCCCACGATGCCCAGGGAATCGTACACCACGCCCGGGCCGGGTCGCTCCATCACCATCCCGTACAGGCGCGCCTCCCCACCCGAACCAACCCGCAAAGACAAGGTGTGTGGCCCATCGGGCACGTCGACCGAGGCCCAGGCGTCCTGCGGTTCATCCGCACGCGTCTCGACGGTTCGCGGTTCGTCCTGATCCACGGTGAGAATCACCGGCGCGCCCTTGGGATGGACCTGATAGTACAATTCGAATCGCGACACGGCCCGGCCGATGCCCCCTTTGTCCACGGTGCCGAAACGGGCCCGGCCATCGCCGCGGCTCCGGTGCAGCACACCCCCGAAGCCGTATCGGCCATCGTCGCGTTCGCCATGAATCAGCGAATGCACGTTCCAGTTTCCCGATTCCACATTGATCACATCGCGATGCCGGTATGGCATGTTCCCTTTGCCAATCAACAGGAAACCGTGTCCCGCATCCCCGAAACGCTTCTGCAACCGGCGCCGCAGGGTACTGGTGACGTCGTCGGCCGCGATGGTCGAATCCCCCCAGTGGGCGATACGGGTGATTCGTTTCGAACCGGACGACGCGGTTTCCCGAAGTGCCTCGTAGAAGGCATCCATCGCACGACCTGACGGGTCTTCGATCTCGCGCACCAGTCCCTTCAATTCTTCGGCCTCGATCCGAGCGCCCGCATGGGTTTCGACGACTTCGGGAACCTCGTCGTCATCCGACGCCGCCAGGGCCTCGGGCCCGAGATTCGCCGCGAGTTCCTCGCCCAGCACCGCTGCAGTCGCCTCGCGCGCCTGCTCTTCGGTCATCGGAAGGCCCGTGTCCCCGCCGCCCGCGGCTTCAGCCCCGGCTCCCACGGTCGGCTTGAACGACACGATGCTCGCCAGCGGCAGGGGCTCGCCGGGCTCCCAGGGACGGAAGTCCGCGAGTCCGGGCAACGCATAGGTCGCCAGCGTGGCAACCACGAGAACCCCGCAGGCGATGGCGAGCCGCATCAGCCCCGAGCGATACACGCCATCGCTGGCGACCTGGCCCGCCACTTCGGGAGGATCATCCCACCACATCCATCGCCCCCGCTAGAACTGGAAGTAGATGTAAGGCACCACCTGGGTGGACGCCATTTTGACCAGCACCGCAGCCACGCCCGCCATGATCAGGCCCTGCGCCCATGCCGGCAGCTTGGCGAACAACCCGCTCATCCCGGTGACCAGACCGCTGGGCAGGAAATGGATGAGGTACGTCACGCCCAGAACCACCCACAGTCCCCAGGAGATCTGAGCCAGCGAGGTTGACCCTGCCAGCAACTGGGTGGCCACGTCGCCCGCCCCATCGAGCGTCCCCGCCCGAAACAGGATGCGCGACAACACCACGAAGTGGAACGTGAAGAAGATCTTGATCACCGTCAGCCAACGCGCGTCCACGGTGTCGTTGGTGCGGCCCGATCGCTTGTAGAAGTACCGGTGCACGACCATGGCCAGACCGTGCAGCGTGCCGTAGAGGACGTAAACCCACCCGGCCCCGTGCCAGATGCCGATCAAAAACAGGGTCAGCCACAGGTTCCAATAGGTTCGCAAGGGACTGCAGCGCGAACCCCCGAGCGGAAAATAGACGTAGTCGCGCAGCCACGACGAAAGGGTCATGTGCCAACGCCGCCAGAAGGCCGCGGGGCTCGTGGCCCGATAGGGCCGCATGAAGTTCTCGGGCAGGTGGATACCCATCAGTGCCGCGGAGCCCCGCGCCACGTCCGTATAGCCCGAGAAGTCGCAGTAGATCTGCATGGTGTAGGCATAAAGGGCGACCATCATCTCGAGCGAGGTGAAGGCCGCGGGATTGTCGAACGCCCGGTCCACCAGGTTCACCCCGAGGTAGTCCGCCACCACCACCTTTTTCACCAGGCCCTTCATGATCAGGAACAGGCCCTGCCCGATGCGATCCGGGGTGACCGACGGACGGTTGGCGAGCTGGGGCAGAAGGTCCACGGCCCGGACAATGGGGCCGGCCACCAGTTGTGGGAAGTAGGTCAGGAAGGTGGCGTAGCGAATCAAATTGGTTTCGGGTTGCAGACGGCCCCGATAGATGTCGATGGTGTAAGACATGGTCTGGAACGTGTAGAACGAGACCCCGACCGGCAGCAGCACGTTGATCAGGGGCGCTGCGGCATCGAACCCGAAGAGGGCCAGGGTCTGGGTCACGGTGGTCGCGAAGAAATTGTAGTACTTGAAGACGCCCAGCACCCCAAGGTTGCCCACCACGCTGACCGCAAGCCAGGCCTTGCGTCTTTTGGGTTCCTCGGTCTTGGCGATCCGCTGTCCCACGAACCAGTCCATGACCGCAGACCCCAGAATCAGCAGGATGTAGGCCGGATGCCATACCATGTAGAAGCGGCAAGAGGTCAAGAACAGCCACAGGATTCGCAGGCGGTCGTGACGCACCAAGGCCCAGAAGATCGTAACCGCGATCCCGAGGAACAGGATGTAGTCCAGACTGTGGAAAAGCATGGCTCCATTCCGGACGGGCCGGCGTTCCCGGCGGGTCCCTCCAAAATCGGGCGGATGATAGCAGTCCCCCGGAGTAGCGGCAAGTCGTGACACGGGGGGGAGGTGGGGGCCAGGGTTCTTGTGGGGCGCTTGCTTGGCAGGCCCCCTGGGCGTCGTGTACACTGCCCCGGGGTCCTGGCGAGGTCCGTGATGTCTCGTGAGTGCTGGGTCTGGCTTCCGACTCTGTTGGTAACATCGTGGTTGTGTGTTCCGGCTCTGTCGGCTCCGAAGAGCAGGGACGACGGGAACCTTCCAACGTTCGATACGCGACGTCCGGTCAAGGCCGTGGTGGTCGGGGGATCGATTGCCGCGTTCCCGGGGGCCGGCTTCGGGGCCCAACTCGAGGAGGTGTGCTCGAACCTCGAGGTGACCAGCATCGCCAAGGCCCGTCTCAGCGCCGCGGCCATTGCGCAGCGCTTCAATTCCCTGGTCCTGGGAAATCGCAAACTGTTCGATCGGGACACCCGGGAGCGCTGGGTTTTGATTCAGGGGGGGCTCAACAGCGTCGGCAATCCCACTCGGACGAACGCGGATCTCCTGGAACTTTTCCGCATGGCCCACCGGGCCGGGATACGGGTGTTCGCCCTGTCGCTGTCGCCCTGGGGTCGCGAGTCCGATGCCGACAGATGGGCGGGGATCAACGGGATCGGCCGTCAGAATAACACCCAACGGGCCGTGGACTTCGTGATGGGGCGCCTGACTCCAGTGCAGGCCCTGGGACGCCATGCCGCAGGACAGAAGGACTGGAAGCAGGGGGATCTCCCGGATGCAGCCGTGGACCTCTACGACTCGGACCTGCGCGACAGGGATGCACCACTGCGTCCCGAGGCGCCACTGCGCGAGGCCCTGGAACGCGATCCGGTGATGACCCGGATGTGGTCAGCGCTGCCCGTCGGCGAGCAGCGTGCCAAACAGGACGCCATCCTGCGGCAGGCCCGCGAGATTCCGCGATGGTATCTGCGTCCCGAACTGCAGTCGTTCGATCATATCCATCCGAATCGCGACGGACATCGCATCATTGCGCTCGAGGTCTGTCGAAAGGCCCCGGCTTCGTGGGGCTGCGACTGCACGCGGCTGCGGACACCCGCCGCACCGCCCTAGGCCTGACCGTTCCAGCGTTCTTCCATGCGGTACAACGTACGTCGGTTCACGCCAAGAATCCGAGCCGCCTTGTCCTTACTGCCCCCGACCAGGGCCAGCACCCGGCGGATGTAGGATCGCTCGACCTCCTCGAGCGTCGCGAGATGGTTGGGGTCCATGGGCGGTTCATCGCGGGTCTCGTCCGAACTGACCACGCTCGGCAGGTCGCCAAGGTCGATCACCGTGCCCGGAGTCATCACCACGAGCCGCTCCACGATGTTTTCGAGTTCGCGGACATTGCCTTCCCAGCGACGGGCCTGCAGGGCATCCATGGCCCGGGGCGTGACGCGCTTGACCGGCTGATTCGTGCGACTGGCGAACTGTCGCAGGAAGTGATCCACCAGCAGCGGGATGTCGTCGAGGCGTTCGGACAGCGGCGGAATGCTGATGGGAATGACACTGAGCCGGTAGTACAGGTCTTCGCGGAAGCTGCCGTCACGGACCGCGGCCTTCAAGTCCTTGTGGGTGGCCACCACGATCCGGGTGTCGACCGTGATCTCCCGACTGCTACCGATGGGGCGCACCTTCTGTTCCTGCACGACCCGCAACAGCTTCGCCTGCAGCGCGGTGCTCAAATCGCCGATCTCATCGAGAAACAGGGTGCCCCCCGAGGCCTCCACGAACAGCCCCGTGCGCTTGGAGTAGGCCCCGGTGAAGGCCCCCCGGGTGTGGCCGAAAAGTTCGCTCTCGAGCAATCCCTCGGGAATGGCCGAACAATTTACCGGGATAAAGGCCTGATTGCGCCGATGGCTGTGCTTGTGCACGGCCCGGGCCACCAGTTCCTTGCCGGTTCCCGAAGCCCCGTGAATCAGGATGTTGCTGTCCGAATCCGCGACGATGCCGATCAGGCGAAACACCTCGCTCATGGCCTTGCTGTGCCCGATCATGTCGTCAAACGAACCGCGTTCGGAGACCTCGCGGCGCAAGCGCCGGTTCTCTTCGACGAGTCGTCGCTGCTCGATGGCCTTGGATACGAGCACCTGCATATCGGCCATGGTGAACGGCTTGGTGACGAAATGGAACGCGCCGGCCTGGATGGCCTCGACGACCCGGTCTACGGAACTGAAGGCCGTGACCATAACCACCGGCATCTCGGGCCAGGTGGCCTTCGCCCGGCGCATCAGTTCCATGCCGTCCATGTCGGGCATCCGCAAATCCGTGACCATCACGTCGAACTCGCGCTCCTCGAGGGCGACGAGGGCCTCCTGACCGCTCCTCGCCGCCCGCACGTACAAGCCGCCCCGGCTCAGGCTCTCGACCATGAGCAGGCCCATTTCCTCCTCGTCGTCAACGACGAGGACCGAGTTCTGTTGTGACGAGCCCTTCATGCCATCCCTCCGTGATCGAGATTTTCCCAGATCTGTGACTTTCTGTCACGCGTGCCTTTGTGGTCGGCCCGTGATATGGTCTGGAACATGGCAATGAACGAATCAGCGACAACCATGGCCATCGAGGATGACTGCCACGAGCGGATGCTGCGAGGCCTTCGTCTGGTCGGGGCCATTTCGGGTTCGCTCCTGCCCGAGGACGTAGCGCAAGCCACCATGGACGTTCTGAAGGATCAGGCGGACACCTGCGCCGGAGCCATGTATTTGACCGAGGGCCGCGGTTCAATCCGCGAGGCCTCCCGCAGTCTGAGGCCCCTGGCACACTGGGGCATGGAGATGGCCGAAGTCGATGCCCTGGCCTTGGACGAAGGCCTTGTGGCCATAGTGTGTGGTCAGGCGCAGGCACGGACCGATCCCCGAGATCGTTTCGTCACCCTCCCCTCGCATGCAGTTCCCCGTTACTAGGCCCTGCCCCTGGGCGTCCAGCCGATCCCCTCAGGCATCCTGCTCGTGCGCTTTGCGACAAGTGATCCGGGTCTTGCGGCGCTGACCAGCCACGAAACGCTGGCCAATCTGGCGGGCATGTCCCTGGATCGCGCCTGCCTGTTCGTCAGTTTGAAAGATGCGTACGCACGACTGACGAGCGTCCAGAACCGCTTGACCGAGGGCGAGAAGCAAGCCGCGGTGGGGCGTATGGCAGCGGAACTCGTGCATGAGATCGGGACCCCTCTCAACATCATCCGTGGTCGCGCAGAAATGCTGATGTCCGTGACCGAGCGGGAACCGCTCGAACAAGGGCTGCACACCATCATCGAGCAGATCGACCGCATTTCGCGCCTGTTGCGGCAGGTGCTCGAAATCGGCCGCAAACAGGGCAACACCCGCGAGTTGGTGGCACTTCGACCGCTCCTGGACGAAGTGGCGGATCTCGTCTTTTTCCGCCTTCAGCAGACCGACATCGACCTCGATATTCAGGTGCCGCCCGACCTGCCTCCGGTACCCGCAGGGATCCCCCCACTGCAGCAGGTGTTCATCAACCTCCTGACGAACGCCATCGACGCCATCCTTGCTGACCCGGACCATATGGGTGCGAAGGGGCGTGGCCGCATCACGATCGTGGCGCGCCTGCCCGAGGATTCGCCCTACCTGGAGGTGCGATTCGTCGACAACGGTCAGGGCATTCGTACAGAACATCTGGATCGCCTGTACGAACCGTTCTTTACGACCAAGCCGGCTGGGGACAGCAGTGGCCTCGGGCTACCGGTCGTTCATCGAATCCTGTCGGAACTCGGTGGCCATATCGAGGTTCAGAGCGAATGGACGCGGGGCACGGCATTCATCGTGCGCCTGGCAACCCGGCGTTGACTCACCCCCGTTTCCTGGCCACGACCACATCGAGGGCATACCGGTGGGACAGACGGGCGTCGCCTGGCAGCACCCAGGGCAGGCCCGGATGTTCGATTACGACATCGAACCGCAGGTGCGGCAACAGCTCGCTTTGTCCTGCCAGCATTTTTCGCAACTGAGCCGCACCATCCGTCCACCAGGATTCGCACGGCGTGACCCGTTCGTCCCAGCGCCAAGGCGTGGCCAGCACCAGGAGACCTCCCGGGGCCAGCAGTGCATCGAGTTGTCCCAGGCACACCACTGGGTCGAATACGGTATCCAGAAGCGAGCAGGCGGCCACCAGCGCAAAGGATTCGGCCCGAAAAGGCGGGCACAGGGCATCACCCTGAACCAGACGCAATCGATCGAGCCAAGGGGCGTGTTGCAACCAAACCTCGATCGCTTCGCGGCGATTTCCTTCGACTCGGTAGCGAAGGTCGATGCCGCTCCCGGATGCCAGCTTCATCGCCGCGCGCAGCATGTTGCACCGCTGGTCGAGGCCCACAACACCCCGTGGCGCCAGACCAGCCAGACGGCGCAGCAAGCCACCGGGACCGCATCCCGCTTCCAGGAACCACCCGTTGCCAGAGCCGGAATCGACATACCGGGTGATCCAAGCCTCGATCGTGTCCAGGGTCGAGGCATTGCCACGCAACGGGTCCGCGGCACGATGGGGCGTGCCCTCGGAGAAGTGGGCCAGCACGTAGGTCGCCACCAGGTCCGAGTCGTCTTCGTCCTGCACCGACTGAAGGCGAACGATACCATCGTCACAGGGGTAACGCATGCCGCACGCAGGACAGGATAGGGCATCCGGGTCTTCGGGCGCGGAACAAAGTCCGGTCGGCCGGATGATGTGGTCCGGCCCAATCCGGCAGGCTGGGCAGACGAGTTCCACTGGATCGGTCCTGCACCGGGGAGTCATCATCGTTGTCCCAAGGTACGCCACTGCCCGGGATTGTGGCATGCAACGCGCGGGTCCACAATCGTTCGCCGGCAAGGTTGACTCTGCAGCACAAGCGGCTAAACTACGGGTCGTTTCACGCAGGTATTTTTGGAGGTGGTTCATGGCACTTGGCACAGGGCGTACTTTCGTGGGGGCAATCGTGGTACTGGGGACGCTTGCCTGCGGGGGCAGCGACGGGACGTACACGGATGTGACGGTCGGTGAAGATGCGGTCGAGACCGTGTCCAATCAGGCACCGATCATCGCTTCGTTCGGCCCGGACTCGGACATCGGGTTCGCCGGCGGAACCGTGGTCTGGACCGTGGTGGCATCGGACGCGGACGGGGATGCGCTGACCTACGCATTCAGCGTGGTTCCCGACACCCTGGCTCTGTTGGTGGACGGGGCTTCGGTTAGCGTCACGCTTCCCGCAGATGCGGACGCGGTGACCGTGACCGTGACGGTGTCCGACGGCACCGATTCCGTGGATTCGGACCCGGCTTTGGTGCAGGTCCGCTCGTGGAAGATCGAAGCGGCACCATCGGCGCTGCATCCGGACACCTACTACAACGCGGTTGCCTTCCTGAACGAGGATGAAGGCTTCGTGGTCGGCGGAAGCGAGACCGGGGACGGCAACGTGCCCTACGTGCTCCACTTCAAGGACGGCACATGGACCGACGAGACGGAAGGCACGAGCGGCCATTTGCTGGCCGTGGCCCCCCTCTCGCCCACGGACGTATGGGCCGCGGGGGGCGGCGGCATCGCCCGCCACTTCGATGGCACGTCGTGGACTTCGCTGACCGTGCCGGGCGGGTGCACCCACTCGATCTTCTTCGTGGCCTCCGACATTGGGTGGATGGGGCCGGCCGAGGCCGGACAGTCCGGGATGCGTCACTACACCGGCGGCGACCTCGACGATTGGCAGACGGTCAGTTTGCCGGGGCACAAGGGGATCAATGACATCGAGTTCCTGACCGCGAACGATGGCTGGGCCGTGGGTCTGGCGGGCCTGGTCTTTCACTGGGACGGGACGGCCTGGACCGCGGTGCCGACCCCCACTACCAAGAGCCTGACCGGCATCACCATGGTTTCGCCGACCCTGGGTTATGCCGTGGGCACGAGCGGGACGATCCTGAAGTGGGATGGGACCGCTTTTGCGGCCATGACCTCGGGCCTCACGTCCAAGCTGAGCGCCGTGGCCATGCATTCCGACACCGAGGGCTTCATCGTGGGAGCCAATGGCGTGATCATGCGCCTCGTCGATGGCGAATGGGTGAAGATGCCCTCGCCCACCACCGCCAACCTGATGAATCTGACGATCCTGCCGAGCGGCAAGGCCTGGGCCGTGGGCTCCACGGGCGTCGTGCTGTCTCTTCCCTGACGCATTCCACAAAATCAGACTGCGGGCGAATGACCGTTGTTACAGTGCGGTCAGCGCAGTGCGGACCGCATTGGTGAAGGGCTCGTCCTTGACTTCCCCGGTCCCCACGGACACCAGGGCCTTGATCAGGTTGTGACGGAACGCCGCGGGGCGACTGTACGGCGACACGATCCGGACCGCGCACCGCCATCCAAGTCGGCCCGCCGCCACCACCAGGGTCTCGCCGATCGAAGCGTCGACTTCCACGCGGTCAGGGACATTGGCGGTGCCATCCACATCCGGATAGGCCATGATGACGTTGTAGCCCAGGGATTCGTAGTCGTCGTGGCGGCCATTCGGGCACGTGATGATCGTGTGCGCCCCGCCCAGGATGCCAAGCTTCGGCTTCTTGTGGAAGCGGATTACCGGGTCCTGTTGCACGTAGTCTTCGACCACGGCGGCGGCCAGTTTCGCCACGGTCTTGGAACATTCCGGCGCCGACAGGTCCTTCAACGTCGCAAGGCATCGCGCAATATTGAGGGCCCGGGCATCCCCCGCAGGAACCTCGGGGAACGGGCGCTGGGCCGCGCCCACCGCGGTGACGGCCATGCAGAACAAGGCGTCGCCCTCGGGATCGGCGTCGGCAAACGTGCCGTTCGCGGCGATGCCGTACCACGAGCCATAGGGGTTCCCGGCCGCGATCTTTTCTGGCGTCAGGTCGAGCACGTTCTTCCAGTAACGACGCAGCGTCGATATCGTACCCACCAGCTTGCCATCCTGGAATGCACCGATCACGTACCCATGCTTTGCGCGCGAGAAGAAGTGTTCGGCGTCCTGCCCGACCTTTCCCCAAGCCGCGATCTCGAGACGACTCGCCTCGATCAGATGATCACGTTCGCTGGCGTCGAGCAACCGGCAAGTCAGTGTCGGCGTGGACAACAGCGTTTCCCTCGGCTGGATCGGCATTTGCGGAATCGGCGTACCTGGAGCGTTCATGGATCCTCCTAACGTAAGAGAGCCAGGCCCGCATGATACCCCCGACCCCCCTCGGATGTCAGCGCCAAATGTCATCTTCCCGGTCGATGGACGATTGGTGCTCCTGCCGCTATAATCGCGCCCCGCGCGGTGCGGGACAGGAACGAGGCACCATGAAGATCCGGAACTTCAGCATTATCGCGCATATCGATCACGGCAAGTCCACGCTCGCCGATCGTCTGATTCAGCAGGCGGGACTGGTGACGGATCGACAGTTCCGTGACCAGATCCTCGACAACCTGGACATCGAGCGCGAGCGTGGCATCACCATCAAGAGCCAGACTGCCAACCTGCCCTATCGCACCACCGCGGGCGAAGACCTCGAACTGAACCTGATCGACACGCCGGGACATGCGGACTTTTCGTACGAGGTGTCCCGGGCGCTGCAGGCATGCGAAGGTGTCCTGCTGCTGGTCGACGCCTCGCAGGGCGTGCAGGCCCAGACGCTGGCAAATCTTTACATGGCCATGGAACACGACTTGGTGATCATTCCGGTGATCAACAAGATCGACATGCAGAGCGCGGACGTGCCCCGGGTCCGCGAACAGATCGAAAGTGAACTGGGCCTGGATTCGGACGAGGCCATTTTGTGTTCGGCCCGCGAGGGAACCGGGGTCCCCGACATCCTCGAGGCGATCGCAACGCGCATTCCCGCGCCCGGGGGCGATCTCGACGCCCCCCTGCGTGCATTGATCTTCGATGCCCAGTACGACCCGTTCCGGGGGGCGATCGTGAGCTGCCGGGTGTTCGACGGCATTCTTCGGGCCGGTGACACCATCCGCATGATGTCCAGCGGCAGGACCTTCCGCGTCGAGGAAGTCGGGGTCTTCCAGGTGACGAAACTGGTGCGGTCCGAGCTTCATGCGGGTAGCGTCGGGTACTTCTATGCTGGCATCAAGACGGTCAGCGACACCCGTATCGGCGACACGGTCACCCTCGACGCCCGACCGGCCGAGCGTGCCCTGCCGGGATTCAAGGCATCCAAGCCCGTGGTGTTTTCATCGATCTATCCGATCTCATCGGACGATTATCTGGCTCTGAGCGAGGCGATGGAGCGCTACACGCTCAACGATGCGTCTCTGACCTACGAGAAGGATTCCTCGGCCGCGCTTGGCCAGGGCTTTCGCTGCGGATTCTTGGGCCTGCTTCACATGGAGATCGTACAGGAGCGACTGGAGCGCGAATTCGGACAGTCGATCATTCTGACCGCACCGAGCGTCGAGTACCACTTCGCGCTCACCGACGGTACCCAGGTCAAGGTCGACAACCCGGCCTTGTATCCGGACCCCGTACGGATCGACTGGGCCGAAGAACCCTACATCAAGGCCATGGTTTTCACGCCCGACCGCTACACGGGCGCGGTGATGAAATTGTGCCTCGACCGACGCGCCGTCGAGACGCGTCTGTCCTACCCCTCGCCCGGCCGGGTCGAGGTGGCCTGTGAGATGCCGCTGGCCGAGGCGGTCTACGATTTCTACGATCGACTCAAGAGCGTGACGCAAGGCTACGGGTCGTTCGATTACGAACTGCTGGATTATCGGCGCGGGGACGTGGTCAAGCTCGACATCCTGGTCAACGGGGACAAGGTGGATGCGCTGAGCATGATCATCCACCGCGATCGTGCCCGCATGCGGGGCCTGAGCGCGTGCGAGCGACTCAAGGACGAGATTCCCCGTCACATGTTCAAGATCGCGATCCAGGCAGCGATCGGGGGCAACATCGTGGCGCGAACCACCGTATCGCCCTTCCGCAAGGACGTGACCGCCAAGTGCTACGGCGGCGACGTTTCGCGCAAGCGCAAACTGCTGGAGAAGCAGAAGGAAGGCAAGCGCCGCATGAAGATGGTCGGGGACGTCGAGATTCCACAGGGGGCCTTCGTGGCGGTGCTCAAGTCCGATGACGACTAAGGAGACCCATCCCGGGCTGTACGTGCACGTGCCCTTCTGCGCCTCGCGCTGCGCCTACTGTGCCTTTCACTCCTCCCCGATCGCTGCGGTCCCCGACTGGTTTGTCCCGGCGGTGCTTGCCGAGGCGCAGCAACATGCCGGGCTTTTCGATGCGTTCGACACCTTGTATCTGGGAGGGGGTACCCCGTCGCTGCTGTCCGAGCAACAACTCGCGTCGCTCTTCGACGGGCTCCTGCAAGCCTTGGCTTTTTCGGATGGTTTCGAAAGCACGATCGAGGTCAACCCCGGGGACGTTGATCTCGCCCGCCTCCAACACCTGAGAGACGTCGGCTTCAACCGCATCAGCATCGGAGTCCAGTCGTTTCGGGACCAGGACCTGCAGTTTCTGGGACGTCGCCATGATGCCGATCAGGCGGTTGATGCGATCACATCCGCCCAGGCCGTTGGGTTTACGAACGTGGGGCTGGACCTGATCTATGGGTTGCCCGACCAGACCCGCAAGGACTTTCTTCAAACGCTTGCAAAGGCCGTTCAATTGGCCCCGCAGCATCTATCCTGCTACGCCCTGTCGGTGGAGCCCGGTACCCGTCTCGCCGAGGCGGTCCGAACCGGGTCCTTGAAACTGCCCGACGATGCCTTGCAGGCCGACCTCTTCATGGCCACCTCCGACTTTCTCGAGGCCTCGGGGTTCGAACACTACGAGGTTTCCAACTTCGCCTGCGGGCCAGGGCAGCGGTCCCGACACAATACCAAGTACTGGAACCATACTCCCTATCTGGGCCTCGGCCCGTCCGCACATTCGTTTCGTGAGAACAGGCGCTGGTGGAACCCGTCCGACACGGACGCCTGGGCCGAGGCCTTGCTGAGCGGGCAATCGCCCACCCAGGAGGTCGAGCAACTCACCCCCGACCAGATAGCGCTCGAGCGGCTGGCGCTTGGTCTTCGGACCCGAGACGGGGTGCCTGCATCATGGATCGCCTCGAACTCCCGGGCCACCCAGGCCCTGCAACGTTTCATCAACCGGCGTTGGGTCCGACGCCACGATGACCGTATCGTCCCGACCCGTCGTGGATTCCTGTTTGCCGATCATCTGGCGCGGGAGTTGTCCTAGCCGTGCCCGAGGAGTCCCAAAACGAGCGTGATCAGTCCCAGTACCACCAGCGAACCGCCCATCACCAGTCGTTCCTGGTGCGAGAACCGGCCGAAATCGAGCTTCGTCATGCCTTTCCATGCCAGGGATGCCAACACCAGCATCACTGCCAGGGAGGCGATTCCCGACACCACCACCAGTCCCAGCAAGAGGGGGCCGCTTCCCATCGGGGCTGCGCTCACGAAGATGGGGACCATGGCCTCGCAGGGGGACAAGGCCAGAGAAAGCACCAGGGTCACGGTTGCGGTGCGCTCTGACAGCCCATGACTGGCAGCCTCGTGGATCTCGCGATGCCGATGATGATCATGCCCGTGATGCGTCAGGTCCATCACGACATAGAAGCCGCCGACTGCGATCAAGATGACGCCCGGCAGGATGTGCCCAACGTGCTCAATGAGCGGCGCCATCACCAGACCGATGCTCAGGGCCAGCACCGCGATGCCCGCGGACACTGCAATGTGTGCCACGCCGGCTGCCGACAGAATCTTCAGCATCCGGGCCATGCTCCAGCCCTGGCTTCGCCCGATCAACACGAACGGCAGCCAGTGGTTGGGCAGCAGACCATGGATCAGGGACACCACTCCGGTTCCCACCAGAAGGCTCAACATGGTTGCGGTCAAGGGTTCTCTCCTTGCACGTGAAAATCCCGCACTATCGGGCGATCGCGCCCGTTCCGCTCGAATTCTCCATCTGAATCAGGCATTCGAGGTAGTCGGCCGCCTTCAGAAGCTGGTAGTCCGGTTTGATCTGCGGATTCGCCTGGGCCTTCACAATCTGGTCTGCCATGCCCGACCGACGCTCGCACTCGGTCACCCGGGTTACCACGGGCCTGCGCGGCAGCGGGGCGTCCGTGTTCAGTCGCGACAGGTGGTGCGTCAGGTCCTCTTCGCGGAAACCAACGGGCATCTCTTCGCCCGGCACCGGGGCAATCGTGATGTCCGGAATCACGCCAGCCACCTGGATGGTTCGACCCTGGGGGGCATAGTAGCGCGCCACGGTCAACTTGATGTAGTAGTCGCGACGCAGCAGCGGGTTCAGGAGCGTCTGCACCGAGGCCTTGCCAAAGGTACGGTCGCCGACCACCAGGGCACGGTCGTTTTCCTGCAGGGCGGAGGCCAGGATCTCGGCTGCCGATGCGCTGCCGTCATTGACCAGAACCACGATTGGGAATTGGACCCCCCCGGGCTCGGCCCTGAATACATCGTCGCGCTCGCTCGGGTTCTTGACCGTCACGATCACGCCCTGATCCAGAAAGTCGTCGGCCATGTCCACGCTTTCCTGCAGCAACCCGCCCGGGTTGTTGCGCACATCCAGGATCAAACCGCGCAATCGTCCTCCGCGCGTCTGCTTCTCGAGGTTCGCGATGGCCTCCTTGAGCCCGGAACGGGTCGAAGGGATGAAGCCGGTGATCTTGACGTATCCCACGTCCGGATGCCGCTCGATCATCCGGGATTGGATGTTGCGGACCTCGATGTGCTCGCGATGAATGGTGACCGCGAAATCCTTCGGTTCCCCGAGGCGCCGGATCACCAGAATCACCTCGGTACCCTTGGGACCGCGGATGCGCTTGACCACCTTGCTCAGTTCCATCTTGGTGATAGGCTTTCCGTCCACGGAAACGATGATGTCCCCGGCCCGCAGACCTGCCTTGAAGGCGGGTTGCCCCTCCATGGGGGATTCGATGATGGTGTCGTCGCCCTTGCGGGTCAGGATGGCCCCGATTCCCTCGAAACTGCCGTCCTCGGTGGTTCGATTGCTTTCGTCCCACGCCTTGGTCGAGATGATGGTCGAATGGGGGTCCAGCGAGGACAGATAGCCCTGGGCCGCTGCGATGAACACCTTGGCCATCCGGAATTTCGGGTCTGCCACGGCCTGGGTCGTGCGCACGTGGTCCACGATACGCAAGAAGTCGGCTTCGGTGAACGAGACGCGTGCAAAGTAACGTTCGTATTCACGCTGCTTCTCGCGATACTCCCGCTTCTTCTGCCGGATTTCCTTGGCGCTCAGCGACCCCGCGGACTCGATGGGCTTGTCCTTGGGGATCTCCCGCACCACGAACTGATCGCTCTTGCGCAGCTTCGCAACGCTTCCCGCCACCGCATCCCGTTCCTTACGGGACTGCTTCTTCTTGCGGTAGTAGTCCTCGGGCAGCAGTTCCCGTGGCGGCTTCATCGTGGACAGCGCCCCATTGGCCGCCATGATCCAAGCCATGTGCTTGTCGTAGCTCCGATCGATGTAGAAGAGCTGCGCGAAGCGCCGTACCTCCGCGAAATCCTCGGCCGTGAAGTCCACGCCTTCCCAGTAATCCTTTTCTTCGTCGTCACCCTGCTCATTCCCAGGTTCTTCCGCCTGGGCAGACAGGGATCGGGGGGGGGCTGCGAGGGCCCCCAGCCCGGAAAAAACCGCGATTAGCAACACCAACGTCCACGATCGCCCCAGGCCGATCCCTTTCACCGCAACCTCCCTCAACGCCATTCATCCCTAACAAAATTGGCGCGCCGGCGCAAGCTCCCTGCCCGGACAACACGCGGCCTCGGCTTTCATTCCGGAGCGCGATTCGGATACAATCAGTGCCCTTGTTCTGTGGAGGTGGATCCCATGACCCATGAAGAAGTTGCGCAGCGCCTGCAAACCTGGCCCGCGGACCATCCAGTGCGAACGTCGGTCGAGCGAATCCTTCACCAAGGCCGTCTGGCCGAACAATCCCTGATGCCCGAGGTGGCCGTGATCCTGGGTTCCGGCCTGGCAGGGTTCGAACGGCAACTCGAAGGGGCCATCGACCTGCCCTATGCGGACATCGGCCTGCCTACGCCGCATGTCGAAGGTCACGGCGGTCACCTGCACATCGGACGCCTGCGGGGCCGCAACGTGGCCGTGTTGTCGGGACGGGTCCACTACTACGAGGGACACGACATGGAAACCGTGATCCGGGCATCCCGGGTCATGGCCGTGCTTGGAGCCCGGACCCTGCTCGTCACGAATGCCGCCGGGGGGGCAAATCCGGCCTATGCCCCGGGCGACCTCATGCTGATTCGGGACCACATCAATTTCATGGGCATGAACCCGTTGCGTGGGCCGAACGTTGCGGCCCTGGGAACGCGCTTTCCCGACATGTCGACCGCGTACGCCCCGGCCCTGCGAGACGTGTTCAAGGCGGCCGCATCGCGCCTCGGACAGCGTCTTCACGAAGGCGTGTACCTCGCAGTCAGCGGCCCGTCCTACGAAACCCCCGCCGAGATCGCGGCGTTTGCCCGCATGGGGGCGGATGCCATCGGCATGTCGACCGTGCCCGAAGTGATCGCATCGAATCATGCGGGCATGACCGTCGGAGCCTTGTCGTGCATCACGAATCTCGCTGCAGGCTTGGCCCGGGCCAGTCTGTCTCACGAGGAGGTCAAGGAAGTCGGCGCCGCGGCAGGCAGTCGCGTGGCTGCCCTGATTTCGGAAGTCATCGGGAGTCTGACATGACGGACAAGCAACGAGAAGAACTGGTCGCCGCGGCCCGGTCGGTCCGGGAGAACGCCTATGCCCCCTACTCCGGTTTTCGCGTCGGGGCTGCCGTGCTCGGTGCGTCCGGAACCATTTACACGGGATGCAATGTCGAGAACGTATCTTACCCCGTGGGATTGTGCGCCGAGCGCGGCGCGCTAGCCGCGGCCGTGGCAGGTGGGGACACCGTGATCCAGGCCGTGGCCATCATGGGTGGCAACGATCACCCATGCCCCCCCTGTGGCATGTGCCGGCAGGCCTTGTCCGAGTTCGGCCCGGACATGGACGTGATTCTGCTGAGCACCGAGGGCCAACACCGTCAGATGACACTGCGTGATTTGCTGCCCGAGATGTTCGGGCCGGACTTTCTGAAGCTGGCCTGATAATCAGCCTGCGATGGGGGCCGACGCCTCGACGAGCGCCTCGATGGCGGGTAGTTCGGCAGACGGCTCTTCGCTGACCTTCACTTCCACGCGACGATTGAGCACCGGGAATCCGGTCCCTGCCGGAATCAAGCGCCCCATGATCACGTTTTCCTTCAGGCCACGCAGATAGTCGGTCTTGCCGGAAATCGCGGCTTCGGTAAGTACCCGCGTGGTTTCCTGGAAGGATGCCGCCGAGATGAACGATTCGACGTTCAGGGCGGCCTTGGTGATTCCGAGCAGGATGGGCTCGCCGGTTGCGGCCTGTCCGTCCCGGGCCACCACGGCCTCGTTCTCTTCTTCGAAGGTCCATCGGTCGACGTGTTCGTCGGCCAGGAACTTCGTGTCGCCCGGTTCCGTGATCTTCACCCAGCGCAGCATCTGTCGGACGATCGTCTCGATATGCTTGTCGTGGATGCGAACGGACTGCAACCGGTACACGTCCTGGACTTCGTCGACGAGATACCGCGCAAGGGCCTGGATCGACAGAACGCGCAGAATGTCGTGCGGGTTGGACGAACCGTCCATCAGCGGGTCGCCTGCGCGCACCGTGTCCCCTTCACGGAGACTGACATACTTGCCCTTGGGGATCAGGTATTCCTTCTTCTCGCCCAAGTCCGGGGTGATCACCAGCTTCCGCTTGCCCTTGGTGGCCTTGCCGAACGAAATGACACCGTCGATTTCGGAAATCACGGCGTGTTCCTTCGGCTTGCGGGCCTCGAAGAGTTCGGCGACGCGAGGCAGACCACCGGTGATGTCCTTCATCTTGGTGGTTTCCTTCGGCACCTTGGCAATGACATCGCCGGCTTGCACTTCCTCGCCCACCGACACCTGGATGTGCGCCCCGACCGGCAGGAAGTAACGGGCTTCCTGCGAGGTGCCGGGAATTGCCTTGGTCTTGTCGGTAGGGTCCTTGATCGAAATGCGGGGGCGCACCTCGGCATCGGGCGACTCCACGATGACCTTGCGCGAAAGGCCCGTGCTGTCGTCGGTGAGTTCCTTGAACGTCACGTCCTCGATGATGTCCCCGTACTTCACGACGCCGCCGACCTCGGTCAGGATCGGGTTGGACCAGGGGTCCCACTGTGCGAGCGTCTGGCTGCCTTCAATGGCCTGACCATCCGCCACCTTCAGCACGGCGCCGTAAGGCACGGGATACTTTTCCCGCTCGCGGCCCTGCTCGTCGATCAGGGCCACCTCGCCGTTGCGGTTCATGGCCACGAACGAGCCGTCACGACGCTTCACGGTGTTCAGGTTGACGTACTTGACCACGCCGGACTTCCGGTTCTCTGTGGTGCTCTGCTCCTGAACGCGCGCCGTTCCACCGATGTGGAACGTCCGCATGGTGAGCTGCGTGCCCGGCTCACCGATCGACTGTGCGGCCACCACGCCCACGGCCTCGCCCACGTTGACCAGACGGCCTCTGGCCAGGTCGCGGCCGTAGCACAACACGCAGCACCCGTTCCGCGTCCGGCAGGTGAGCACGGAACGCACCTTCATGCGTTCGATACCCGCCTCCACGATCGCATGGACCTTTTCTTCGTCGATTTCATCGTTCGCCCGAACCAGGATGTGCTCGGGATCATAGGGATCCGTCACGTCCTCGATCGCCACGCGGCCGAGCACGCGTTCGGCCAGGGGCTCACGCACCTCACCCCCGTGCACCAGGGCCGTGACTTCGATTCCGTCGAGGGTGCCGCAGTCATACTCGCTGACCACCACATCCTGCGCCACGTCCACGAGGCGCCGCGTGAGGTAACCCGAGTTCGCGGTCTTGAGTGCCGTATCCGCCAACCCCTTGCGTGCGCCGTGCGTCGAGATGAAGTACTCGAGCACCGACAGACCCTCGCGGAAATTGGCCACGATCGGGGTCTCCATGATTTCGCCCGACGGCTTGGCCATGAGCCCGCGCATCCCGGCGAGCTGCCGCATCTGCATCTGCGAACCGCGTGCGCCCGAGTCAGCCATGATCCAGATCGGGTTCATCGAAGGCAGGCGAATCTTCTTGCCGGCCTTTTCGATGGTCTGATACTGAATGCCATCCATCATGTTCGAGGCCACCTTGTCGGCCGCGGACGACCAGGCATCGATGACCTTGTTGTACCGTTCACCGGCCGTGATCGCTCCGTCCTGATAGGTCTGCTCGATGTTCAGGATGCGGGTCTTGGCCTCGTCCACGATCTCGGTCTTCGAGGCAGGAATGATCATGTCATCCGTGGCGATCGAAATGCCCGCGCGGGTCGCATAGTCGAAGCCCCAGGTCCGGATCTGGTCGGCCAGGATGACCGTTTCCTTGCTGCCGCAGAGCTTGTAGGCCTGGTCTACCAGGTGGGCCAAAGACTTCTTGTCCATCACCTTGTTGTACAGAACGAACGGGATGCGGGCAGGCACGATTTCGCGCAACAGCGTGCGGCCGACCGTGGTCTCGACCAACTTCCCGTCGATGCGCACCTTGACCCGGGCGTGGATGTCCACCTCGCCCGCATCGTACGCCACGCGGGCCTCTTCGGGGCTCGCGAAGATTTTGCCTTCGCCCAGGGCGCCGGGCAACTCGCGCGTGATGAAGTACATCCCGAGCACGATGTCCTGGGTGGGCGTGATGATCGCCTTGCCGTCCGCGGGCTTGAGGATGTTGTTCGTGGACATCATCAAGACGCGTGCTTCCATCTGCGATTCCAGTGACAGCGGCAGGTGGACCGCCATCT
>CAYRIB010000008.1:42547-42893 GCA_964424165.1 uncultured Myxococcales bacterium
CTGGTCACCGTCGAAGTCCGCGTTGTAGGCCACGCAAACCAGCGGGTGCAAACGGATGGCCTTGCCCTCGATGAGCACGGGCTCGAAGGCCTGGATGCCCAGACGGTGCAGCGTGGGGGCGCGGTTCAGCAGCACCGGATGTTCCTTGCTGACCTCCTCGAGGATGTCCCACACCACCGGTTCTTCGTCCTCGACCATCTTCTTGGCGGTCTTGATGGTCTGGGCGTAGCCGCGCTCTTCGAGCTTGTTGAAGATGAACGGCTTGAACAGCTCGAGTGCCATCTTCTTGGGCAGACCGCACTGGTGCAACCGCAGATCCGGCCCCACCACGATCACGGTACGGCCC
>CAYRIB010000008.1:42903-52457 GCA_964424165.1 uncultured Myxococcales bacterium
GTTTTTGAGTATGTCCGACAGCGACTTCAGGGGACGCCGGTTCGCGCCGGTGATCACCTTGCCTCGTCGTCCGTTGTCGAAAAGGGCATCAACCGCTTCCTGAAGCATCCGCTTCTCGTTGCGGATGATGATTTCCGGGGCGTTGAGCTCCATCAGCTTCTTGAGCCGGTTGTTGCGGTTGATCACACGACGATACAGATCGTTCAAATCGCTCGTCGCAAAGCGACCGCCATCCAACGGCACGAGGGGACGCAGGTCCGGCGGCAGTACCGGCAGGTTCTTGAGGATCATCCACTCGGGCCGGTTGCCCGAATCCCGCAACGCCTCAACCACCTTCAGCCGCTTGGCCAACTTCTTGCGCTTCGCATCCGACGTCGTTTCGCGGAGTTCGACGCGAATCTCGGCCGCCAGGGTCTCGACATCGGTCTCTTCGAGCAGTCGGCGAATCGCCTCGGCACCCATACCAGCGTCGAAGGACCCGAAGCCATGCTCGGACAGCAGTTCGTCGTAACGCTCTTCGGAGAGGACCTCGGCCTTCTTCAAGTCCGGCACCTTGCCCGGGTCGATCACCACGTAGGCCACGCAGTACAGGACCTTCTCGAGGTCCTTCAGCGTGATGTCGAGCACGTTGCCGATGCGGCTCGGAATGCTCTTGAGGAACCAGATGTGCGCCACGGGGGACGCCAGGGCGATATGGCCCATGCGCTCGCGCCGCACCTTGGACTGGATGACCTCGACGCCGCACTTCTCGCACACGATGCCGCGGTGTTTGAGCCGCTTGTATCGGCCGCAATTGCACTCGAAGTCCTTGACCGGCCCGAAGATCTTGGCGCAGAAGAGGCCGTCGCGCTCGGGCTTGAAGGTCCGGTAGTTGATGGTCTCGGGCTTCTTCACCTCACCGTAAGACCATCCGAGGATCGTCTTGGGGGAAGCGAGCGCCACGCGCATCGCCGAAACGGAAAGGGGATCTTTCGGTCTTTCGAACACCGTGAAAAGGTCCTTCACGATCCACCTCGCAACATGAAAAGAATAGTGAAACCCTGCCCCAGACCCGTTCGGATCAGGCCCCCGTCGAACGTTCGCCCTCGACGAGGTCGACGTCCAGCGCCAGCGACTTCATTTCCTTGATCAAGACGTTGAACGACTCGGGCAACCCGGCATGCACGTTGAACTCGCCCTTGATGATCGAGTCGTACGTCGCGGTCCGTCCGGCCACGTCGTCGGACTTCACGGTCAGCACCTCCTGCAGGGCATAGGCGGCACCATATGCCTCGAGAGCCCACACCTCCATTTCGCCGAGGCGCTGGCCACCGAACTGCGCCTTGCCGCCCAGCGGCTGCTGGGTGACCAGGGAGTATGGTCCGGTCGAACGGGCGTGCATCTTGTCGTCGACCAGGTGGTGCAGCTTCATCACGTACATGATGCCCACGGTGATGTCAGCATCGAACGCCTCACCGGTCCGCCCGTCGAAGAGCGTGGTCTTGCCGCTGACCGGCAGCCCCGCATCTTCGAGCCAACCCTTGATCTCGCTTTCCTGGGCCCCATCGAACACCGGAGATGCCACAGGGATGCCATTCGCATAGGCCTTGACGAAATCCCGCAACGCGTCGTCGTCCATCTCGTCGATCAGGGTTTTCATCGAGCGCGTTCCGAAGATCCCCTGAAGCTGCTTGCGCACGCCCTTCAGGCTGCCGTTGTCCCCGAGCGCCTCGTTCAGCTTGCGACCCAGTGCCCGGGCCGCCCACCCCAGGTGGGTTTCGAGGATCTGGCCCACGTTCATTCGGCTGGGGACACCGAGCGGGTTGAGTACGATGTCCACCGGCGTGCCGTCTTCGAGGTAGGGCATGTCCTCTACGGGCAGGATTCGCGACACGACGCCCTTGTTCCCGTGACGACCTGCCATCTTGTCGCCGACCGATACTTTGCGCTTGATCGCAATGTAGACCTTGATAGTCTTGATGACCCCAGGGGGAAGCTCGTCACCCCGGTGCAGACGACTGATCTTTTCGTTGAAGACCGTGTTGATCGCCTCGACCTGATCGTTGAGATGGTCGATCAGTTCCTGGATGCGTGCCTCGAGTTGCTCGCCATCCTTGAGTCGAAGCTGGGCCATGCTCTCGGGCGACATGCGGGACAGCATGTCCTCGGTCAGCACCGCCCCTTTCTTCAGCAGGGTCTTGCCGTTCGAGTCCGTGAGCGGCGCCGCAGTGGTCTTGCCCGCCAGCAGACGCCCGAAGCGGTCACGCATCACCCGGTGGGTCACGCGGATCTCGTCGTCCCGGTCCTTGCGGAGCTTGGCTTCTTCGCTTTCCTCGAGGTCTCGGGTCCGGTCGTCCTTGTCGACGCCCTTGCGCGAAAACACCTTGGCCCCGACCACCACGCCGCGTACCCCCGGTGGCACCCGCAGGGACGTATCCTTCACGTCCGCGGCCTTCTCGCCGAAGATCGCCCGCAGCAGCTTCTCCTCGGGAGAAAGCTGCGTCTCGCCCTTCGGAGTCACCTTGCCGACCAGGATGTCCCCCGTGCCAACCTCGGCACCGATGCGAATGATTCCGCTTCCGTCGAGGTCCTTGAGCGCTTCCTCGTTCACGCTCGGGATGTCGCGGGTGATCTCCTCGCGTCCGAGCTTCGTGTCACGCGCCACGCACTCGAATTCGTCGATGTGGATGGACGTGAACTTGTCTTCCTGAATCAGTCGCTCGGACAGGAGGATCGAGTCCTCGAAGTTGTAACCGCCCCAAGGCATGAAGGCCACGACCACGTTGTGTCCCAGCGCCAGCTCGCCCTTCTCGGTGGCCATGCCGTCCGCAAGCACCTGTCCGGCCTTGACCTGCATGCCCCGCTTCACGATGGGCTTCTGGTTGATGCAGGTGTTCTGATTCGATCGGCGATATTTCACGAGGTTGTGGATATCGGGCTTGGAAAGGGCGCCCGAGTCGTCCGCATCCGGTCGGATCACGATACGGTTCGCTTCCACGGTCTCGACCACGCCGTCGTGCTTCGCCCGCACCAGGACCCCGGAATCACGGGCCACGACCCATTCGAGCCCCGTGCCGACGAGCGGCGCCTCGCACCGCACCAGGGGCACGCCCTGCCGCATCATGTTCGAACCCATGAGCGCGCGGTTCGCGTCATCGTGTTCGAGGAAGGGGACCAATGCCGCGGCCACGGAAACGAGCTGGGCCGGAGACACGTCGATCAGCGTGACCTCGTTCGGCTTCACCATCACGTTTTCTTCGTTGTGGCGGGCCAGCACCAGGTCATCGACGAACTTGCCCTTGGCATCCACGCTCACGCCAGCCTGTGCGATGACGTGGTTTTCTTCCTGCATGGCCGTGAGATAGACCACCTCGTCGGTGACCCGGGAATCCTCGACCTTGCGGTAGGGGGTCTCGATGAACCCGTATTCGTTCACACGGGCATACGTGGCCAGCGACGAGATGAGGCCGATGTTCGGGCCTTCCGGGGTCTCGATCGGGCAGACACGTCCGTAGTGCGTGGCATGCACGTCGCGCACCTCGAACCCGGCGCGATCACGGGTCAGACCGCCTGGTCCCAGGGCCGACAAACGCCGCTTGTTCGTGATCTCGGACAGGGGGTTCGTCTGGTCCATGAATTGCGAGAGCTGGCTGGCCCCGAAATACTCCTTGACCACCGCGGACACCGGCTTCGCATTCACAAGGTCGTGCGGCATCAGGGTCGACAGGTCCGGGGACATGCTCATCTTCTCGCGGATGGCGCGTTCCATCCGCACCATCCCGATGCGATACTGGTTCTCCATCAGCTCGCCGACCGCACGAACGCGCCGGTTGGAAAGCTGGTCGATGTCGTCGACCCGAACGTTCTTCTTGCCGATCTTGAGATCGAGCAGATAGCGCACCACGTGGAAGAAGTCTTCCTTGAGCAGGGTGCACTGAGTCAGGGGCACGTCCTGGTTGAACTTGTAGTTCATCTTCAGGCGACCCACGGTCGACAGGTCATAACGGCCGGCCGAGAAGAACAGGCTATTGAAATACTGTCTGGCCTGTTCGGGGCTCGCGGGGTCACCCGGGCGCTGGCGCCGATACACTTCGACGGCCGCATCCTGGGGCGTTTCGACCTTGTCGATCAGCATGGTCCGGCGCAGGTCCGATCCGTAGTTCACCTCGTCGATGTGCAGCACTCGAATGTCGCACTCGCCGAGCTTCGCCTGCATCTCCTTGAGCACCTTCTCGGTGATGTCCTGATTGCACTCGAAGAGCACCTCCCCGGTCTCCTCGTCCACGATGTCGTCGGCCAGCACCTTGCCGACCACCTCGTCCCGACGAATGGCGAAGTCCTTGATCCCGGCTTCGAGGATCTTGCGCATCTTGACCTTGCTAAGCTTGTCTTTCTTCTTGACCAGCACGGCCCCGGTTTCGGGGTGCAGGATCTCGGCCGGCGACGGCACGTCTTCCATCAGCTTCGGGTCCAGATGCTGCGTGAACTGGCCTTTGGACCCCATGTGGATGGTCTCGGTCGGGTAGAACTCGGCCAGGATCTCCTGCATGGTGAAGCCGAGCGCCTTCAGCAGCACCGTGGCGGGCATCTTGCGACGGCGATCGATGCGCACGTACAGCACGTCCTTGTGGTCGAACTCGAAGTCGACCCAGGACCCCCGGTTCGGGATGATACGCGCCGAATACAGCAGCTTGCCCGAAGCATGCGTACGCCCCTTGTCGTTCTCGAAGAACACGCCCGGCGAACGATGCAACTGGCTGACCACCACGCGTTCCGCGCCATTGATGATGAAGGTGCCATGGTCGGTCATCAGCGGAATTTCGCCGAAGTAGACCTCCTGTTCCTTCACGTCACGGATCCCGCGGGCAGCCGTTTCCTCGTCCACGTCCCACATGATCAGGCGAACGGTCACCCGCATGGGTGCACCGTAGGTCATGCCGCGTTCGCGACATTCCTCGACGTCGTACTTCGAGTCGTCGAGCGCGTAGTTGACGTATTCCAACTCCGCGGTCTTGTTGAAGTCCGAAATCGGGAAAATGCTCTTGAAGATGCCGTGCAATCCGTAGTCCCCACGCTTCTCGGGGCGGATATGCCGCTGCAGGAAGCGTTCGTAGGACTCCTTTTGCACCTTGATGAGATCCGGAACGTCGAGCACGCTGGGGATGCGGCCAAAATTACGCCGCGTCCGAAGTCCCTGGATTTTGCCTGACCGTGCCATGTTGACCTTCCAACGAGTTGAGGAATGAAACGCTGTCGAGGCGATTCCCCGCCGGTCGACCCGACGGGATGCCAAGGCAGGGCACCCCGGATACCTCCGGCGTGCCCTGCCGCTGAATCCATTCTGTGCTCTGGTCGCGCACACCCCCCTTCGGCCGCCATGGGCCTTCCGGGGCTACGCGATGAACCCGACAAGAACCGGACTAGGTGATCTCAACGGTCGCGCCAGCCGCCTCGAGCTTCTTCTTGACGTCCTCGGCCTCGGCCTTCGGCACGGATTCCTTCACGGCCTTCGGCGCGGCCTCGACCAGTTCCTTGGCTTCCTTCAGGCCCAGGGCCGGGACGATGTTCCGGATTTCCTTGATGACGCTGACGCGCTTGTCCGCGGCCACCGACTTCAGGATGACGTTGAACTCCGTCTTCTCTTCAACGACTTCGGCCACGGCCGCAGGTCCCGGCATCATGCCCATCGCCATCGGCGCTGCCGCGGTAACGCCCCACGCCGCCTCGAGTTCCTTCGTCAGGTCGGCCAGTTCCAGGACCGTCAGCCCGCTCAGATACTCCTTGACCTGTTCCCGAGTGATTTCTGCCATGATCGTCAACTCCTCTGTTTTCGCGCGCCGCCACCCGGCAGCGCTGTGCTCACCGTTCAACGCGGTCGGCCATCGCCGCCCGCAACCTATCCTTGCTTCGCCAGGTCCGTTTCCCGCGCCTTGAGCAGGTACACGAAGTCGCGCGCCGGAGCCTGCAACAAGCCCAGGAACTTCTTCGGAACCCCGACGAGCGCCCCGAGCAACATCGCCTTGAGGACCTCGGGCGTCGGCAGGGCTGCCAGGGCCTTCACGTCGGCCTGCTTGACCGCGCGCACCCCAAGGCTACCGCCCACCACCTGCACCTTGGTGTTCGTCTTCGCAAACGCCGTCAGGGCCTTGGCCAGCGCGACCGGGTCCTTGACGGTGTAGGCCAGGGCCAACTGGCCCTTCAGCATCTCGCCGAGGAAGGGCACCGGCGACCCTTCGAGGGCCCGCGCCAGCAGCGTGTTCTTGACCACGCGCAGCAGGGCGCCTTCCTTGCCGAGTTCGCGGCGCAGCCGGGTCGAATCCGCTACGCCCAGACCTTCGCAGGTCAGCAGGAACATCGCCTGCGCCGAATTCACCAGCGCCTTGACTTCCTCGACCACACTTTGTTTCTGCTCAAGGTTCATCGCGCATTCTCCATCCGTCAGATTCCACTACCGAACTGGCACGAAGCAGCATGTCGGCCATCAAGCCGGAGGGTACGAAGCATGCTCAGTGCCTCCGTCGGGTTTACGTCCACGATGATTCGCAGACCACCGACTTCTCGGGCCCAGCGGGCAACCCACCAGGGCGTCGCGCCCCGGGGGCTGCAATCACTTCTTCAAACAGGCATCCACGTCCAGGGGGTCGACCTTGATCCCAGGCCCCATGGTCGTCGACAGTCCGATGCTCTTGATATAGGTGCCTTTAACCGTCGAGGGACGCATTTTGATCAATGTCTCGAGCACGGCCAGGGCGTTTTCCTTCAGCGCGCCGGCCTCGAACGAGCGGCGCCCCACCACCGTGTGCACCACACCGGCCTTCTCGACGCGGAACTCCACCTTGCCGGCCTTGGACTCGCGGACCGCCTTGGCCACTTCCATGGTCACGGTTCCGACCTTGGGGTTGGGCATCAGGCCCCGAGTACCCAGCAGTTTTCCCAACTTTCCGACCAGGCCCATCATGTCCGGGGTCGCAATCGCCTTGTCGAATTCAAACCAGCCGCCCTTGATCTTTTCGGCCAGGTCGTCGGCGCCGACGTAATCCGCGCCTGCTTCCAGGGCTTCCTTTTCCTTGTCGCCCTTGGCGAACACCAGCACGCGCGTCACCTTGCCCGTTCCCTTGGGGAGCACGCAGGCGCCACGGACCATCTGATCCGCGTACTTCGGATTGACGTTCAAGCGCACCGCCAAATCCACGGCTTCGTCGAACTTGGCAAAGCCGGTCGCTGCGATCAGGCCGGTTGCTTCGTCCAGGGTCATCTTCCGGGTCCGATCGACCTTTTCCGCCGCCGCCCGATACTTCTTTCCGTTTCGTGCCATCATTTCCTCCGTGAAGTTCAACCGGCACGCCACACCAGCGCAAGCGCAGGGGCCATGCCTCCTTCATCCACGCAACCCCGGGGTCACCCGTCGATGACGTCGATCCCCATGCTGCGAGCCGTACCGGCGATCGTATTCACCGCGCCGGCCATGTCCTTGGCGTACAGGTCGGGCATCTTGGTCTGCGCAATGACTTCGACCTGACTGCGCTTGATCTTGCCAACCTTCTCGCGATTCGGAGTGCTCGACCCCTTCTCGACACCGGCCGCCTTGCGCACCAGTTCGGAAGCGGGCGGCGTCTTGGTCACGAACGCGAACGTCCGGTCCGAGAACACCGTGATCACCACCGGCACCGTCGAGCCCTGCTGCGGCATAGTGCGCGCATTGAACGCCTTGCAGAACTCCATGATGTTCACACCGGCCTGACCCAGTGCAGGACCCACCGGAGGTTGCGGCGTGGCCTTACCCGCCGGGATATGCAGCTTGATCTGGCCAACAATCTTCTTGCCCATTGCCGAATGCCTCCTCTACACCCGCTCCACCTGGTTGAAACTCAGTTCAACCGGGGTCGCTCTTCCAAAAATCGTCACGAGGACACGGAGTTTCTGCTTGTCCGCTTTGACTTCTTCGATCATGCCCGAGAAGTTGACGAAGGGACCTTCCTTGATCCGGACCGCGGTACCTTCCTCGAACTGAATCTCTGCGACCTTGCGGACCGGACCAGCGTCCATCTGATGTCGGATCGACTCGACGTCCTGGTCGTTCAGGGGCCGAGGCCCCCTTTCGTTGCCCAGGAACCCGGTCACGTTCGGCCGATGCCGGATGAAATGCTGGGTCTCTTCGTTCAGTTCCATCTGCACCAGGATGTAGCCCGGAAAAAACTTCCGGCGCCCCCCGGGCCGCTTCGGCTCACCCGCGGGCGCGGCAGGCTCGACCGGGACGATGACTTCGAGGATCTGGGTGGCCAGATCCGGCAACTGCTTGAGTTGCTGCATCAGATCGGCCTTGACCTTCTCCTCGAAACCGGAGTAGGTGTGAACCACGTACCACTTCATCGCCATGGCCTCGAACCCGCCTCGCTAAATCCCGTAGACAATCGCACTCAGAGCACCCCAAACCGCGTCCATCAGCGCCAGGATCACCGACACCACGACCGTGGTCACAATGACTACGATGGTGGACACGCGCGTCTCGGGCCAGGTCGGCCATGTGACGTTGCGCAACTCGTTGCCGATCTCGAGGCCCCACTGATTGACCGTGGGATTGAACCACAACAGTACAGCCGTCACCACGCCACACAACAGCCCGAGGACGTCACTGACCGTGAAGTCCGCCCCCAGAATCATGCGGTCAAGGTTCGGGTTGATCCACTGGAAGAGCGCCCCGAAGGCCGGGGCCAGCATGGCCCAGACCAACAGACCGACCAGTACGAATCCGATGCGCACGTACTTTTCCACGAAGCATCACTCCCAAAAGGCGATACGCAACTAGCAGGGCAGGAGGGATTCGAACCCCCAGCCCGCGGTTTTGGAGACCGCTGCTCTACCATTAGAGCTACTGCCCTGTCGACCCACCACGGTCACTTGACCTCTTTGTGGACCGTCATCTGCCGCTCGTACCTGCAGTACTTCTTCAATTCCAGGCGCGCCGGCGTGGTCTTCTTGTTCTTGGTGGTCACATAGCGCGACACCCCGGCCACTGCCGACTTGCGGCAGGTCTGGCACTCGAGCTGGATGTTCACGCGGTTCTCTTTCTTTGCCATGACGGCCTTCCTATTCGATCACTTCGTCCACGACACCCTGGCCAACCGTGCGGCCACCTTCGCGGATTGCGAAGCGAAGTCCCTTCTCCATGGCGACCGGCGTGATCAGTTCGATGATCAGGTCGACGCGGTCGCCAGGAATGACCATTTCCTTGCCTTCGGGCAGGGTCGCAATACCGGTCACGTCCGTGGTCCGCAGATAGAACTGCGGGCGATAGTTCGTGAAGAACGGCGTGTGACGACCACCCTCTTCCTTCGTCAGGACGTACACCGAAGCCTTGAACTTCTTGTGCGGGGTGATCGAGCCGGGCTTGGCCAGAACCTGACCACGCTCGACGTCCTCGCGCTTGATGCCGCGCAGCAGACAGCCCGCGTTGTCGCCGGCCAACCCTTCGTCGAGGCTCTTGCGGAACATCTCGACGCCCGTGCACACGGTCTTGCGGGTTTCGCCAAAGCCCACGATTTCGACTTCTTCGCCGACCTTGACCTTACCGCGCT
>CAYRIB010000008.1:52467-52712 GCA_964424165.1 uncultured Myxococcales bacterium
ACGTCTTCGACCGGCATCAGGAACGGCTTGTCAACCTGACGTTCGGGCGTCGGGATGTATTCGTCGACGGCCTTCATCAGGTTGTTGATGCACTCTTCGTCCGCGGTTCCCGGGGCCGCTTCGAGGGCCTTCAGGGCGCTGCCACGCACGATCGGAATCGTGTCGCCGGGGAAGTCGTACTTCTTCAGCACGTCGCGGATCTCTTCCTCGGTGATCTCGAGCAGTTCTTCGTCGGGCTGCTGATC
>CAYRIB010000009.1:0-42407 GCA_964424165.1 uncultured Myxococcales bacterium
CGCGCAGGGTCCGCTTCGGCGTCCACCCCATCGCGGCCAACCGGCTTACGTCGAGCAGCTTGCGGGGCGTGCCGTCCGGCCGGGTCGCGTCGAAGATTAGTTCGCCTTCGTAGCCCACGACCTCGCGGATCAAAAGAGCCAGGTCCCGGATCGTGATCTCGCGGCCAGTGCCGACGTTCCAGAACCCGCCCCCGTCGACGTGCTGCATCACGAACAACGCCGCATCCGCGAGGTCGTCCACGTGCATGAACTCGCGCAGGGGCGCGCCGGTCCCCCAGATCGTCACGCTCGGCGCCCGCATCTGCCGGGCCTCGACGAAGCGGCGGATCAGGGCAGGCAGCACGTGCGAGGTCTCGGGATCGAAATTGTCGTTCATGCCGTAAAGGTTCGTGGGCATCAGGGACACGAAGTCGCACCCGTACTGGCGGTGGTAGCTTTCGCACATCTTCAGGCCCGCGATCTTCGCAATCGCGTATGGCTCGTTCGTGGCCTCGAGCGGGCCCGTCAGCAGGTACTCCTCGCGCATCGGCTGCGGGCAGTTTCTGGGGTAGATGCAACTCGACCCCAGAAACAGCAGCTTGCGCACCCCGAACTGCCATGCCGCGTGGATGACGTTGGCGCTGATCATCAGGTTGTCGTAGATGAACTCGGCCCGGCGGGTGTTGTTCGCATGGATGCCCCCGACCTTGGCCGCGGCCAAAAACACGTACTGCGGCCGGGTGCGTTCGAAGAACGCCTCGCAGTCTCGCTGACAACGCAAGTCGAGCTGTCCGAGCGGCGCGGTGATCAGGTTCGAGAACCCGTCTGCGACCAGCCGCCGCATGATCGCGCTGCCCACCAAGCCGTCGTGCCCGGCCAGGTAAATGGCGGCATTCGTTTCCATCCGGTTCCCCCGCTGTTTCATTCGTGCGCCAGATCGTGCTCGACCATGATCCGGACGAGTTCGTCGAACCCGACCGTCGGGACCCACCCGAGGTCGGAGCGCGCCTTGGAGGCATCCCCCAGCAGCAAATCGACCTCGGTGGGCCGGAAATAGCGGGGATCGACCTCGATCAGGGTTTTGCCCGTGGCCGCGTCAATCCCCTTCTCGCTTTCGCCCTCGCCCGTCCATTCCAGGCGCATCCCAGCAACGGCAAAGGCCTTCTCGCAGAACTCGCGCACCGTGTGCGTCTCGCCCGTGGCCAGCACGAAGTCGTCCGGCCGATCCTGCTGCATCATCCGCCACATGCCCTCGACGTAGTCGGGCGCAAACCCCCAGTCGCGCTTGGCGTCCAGATTTCCGAGGTAGAGCTTTTCGTCGTGGCCATGACGGATGCGCGCCGCGGCCACCGAGATCTTCCGGGTCACGAAGGTCCGCCCCCGCCGGGGCGATTCGTGATTGAACAAGATGCCGTTGCACGCGAACGTGCCGTATCCCTCCCGGTAGTTCACGACCATCCAGTAGGCATACAGCTTGGCCACCGCATAGGGCGAGCGGGGGTAGAAGGGCGTGGTTTCGGTCTGAGGCGTTTGTTGAACCTTGCCGTACAGCTCGGAGGTCGAGGCTTGGTAGAAGCGCGTCTTGAGTTGGACCTGCTTGATGGCATCGAGCAGGCGGAGCGTGCCCACGGCATCGACCTCGGCCGTGTACTCGGGCACCTCGAATGACACCTGGACGTGCGACTGAGCGCCGAGGTTGTAGATCTCGTCGGGTTCGATGGACTCGATCAGTCGGTTGAGGTTGCTCGAATCCGTCAGGTCCCCGTGGTGCAGACGCAGGCGGACGTCGCGTCGATGCGGGTCCTGGTACAGGTGATCGATGCGCTCGGTGTTGAACACCGACGCCCGCCGCACGATCCCATGGACCTCGTAATCCTTCTGTAGCAGAAGCTCGGCGAGGTAGGAACCGTCCTGGCCCGTAATGCCCGTAATCAGCGCCTTCTTCAAGTCGATCCTCCTTGTTCCCCACCGTTTCCGGCCGTTTCGGCCGGTCTCGCGTCACGTCCCTTGCCCCACAGATGCCCCAGCCGAAACCAAAGGGTCCCGGGGACGAACCACAACGGAGTGCGAAATCCGTTGTGGGGAAACGCCTTCTTGCACTCCGAAACGCTTCGAATGATGTTCTTCAAACTTCGATTGCTGGCCCCGCCCATCCGCATCCGTACCAGGGACCTCGGAATGTACCGGGTCGAAATCCCCCATCTTTCGAGGAAGCGCAGCATCAGTTCGAAATCCGCGGCGAGGCGCAGATTCACGTCGAAACCGCCGAGGCGCTCGTAGACGGCCTTGCGAACGAAGAAGCTCGGGTGCGCAGGAAACCGCCCCCGAAAGAACATTCCCTTCTCGAACGGACCCGAGCGCCACGCGCGCACGACCCGATCGAGCCGTTTCGCATCCACGTAATCGACGTCCCCGTAAACCGAGTCCAACTGACCTTCGTGGATCGCGCGCATCACCGTGGAAAGCACGTCGAAACCCACGTAGGCATCGTCCGCGTTCAGGATGCCGATGACGTCGCCGGTCGCCATCCGGATGCCCTTATTCAGGGCGTCATAGATGCCGTGATCCGGTTCGCTGATCCAGGCCGCGATCCGCCCCTCGTTCGCGCGGATGACGTCGATCGTGCCATCGCTCGACCCTCCGTCGATCAGCAGGTGCTCCCGATTTGGGTAGTCCTGGCCGGCCACGCTGTCGATGCAGTCCTGAAGCGTGGAGGCCGAGTTGAACACCACCGTGATGATCGAGACCTTGGGATGATCCATCAATCCCTTCCCGCGGGGCCAGACCGTGCCACGAAGCTACTTGCGGCAGTCCCGTTTGTCAAACCGCCTGGTCGACAGGCCACACGACCGAGGCTATTATCGGACGTCCGGAGGAAACATGACGTCCCAGCCGACCATTTCGACGTCCCGACTGCTGCTGCGGGTCGTGATTCTCTTCGCCCTTTGGCGCGGCGCGCTCTTCGCGTTCGATTTCGCAGGCATGGCCATGACCGTCGAGCGCACCAACAACCACAACAAGGATTACGTGGCCTTTCCCGACAGCCCATTCCTCGACGGTTGGTTCCGGTGGGACTCGGGATGGTACATGCGCATCGCCGAGAACGGCTACAGCCGCAGTGGCGGACAAGGTACCGTGGCCTTCTTCCCCCTTTACCCCTATCTGGCCCGGTTTCTGGGACACGTTGTGGGCGGACACTTTCTGGCCGGGTTCATCATCTCGAACCTGTGCACCCTCTTCGCCCTGTTCTTCATCGGCCGGATCGGCATGTCGATTCGGGACCCGGAGCGCACCTGGCGCGCCCTGGTGTTGCTGCTGATCTTTCCCACATCGTTCTTCTTGTCGGCGTACTACTCCGAGGGGTTGTTTCTCCTGACCGCCGCGGCCGCCACGTGGTTCTTCATGCAGAAACAGTACCTCTGGGCAGGGATCGCAGGCATGTTCGCCATGATGACGCGTTCCACGGGCATGGTGCTGTTTCTGGCCTTTTGTGGCGCCATTGCGCTCGATGTATTCTTCAAGCGCGACCGTTTGCGATGGTCGATGCTGTGGCTGTTGCTGATCCCTGCGGGTCTGCTGGTCTTCATGGCCCTGCTGCAGGCGCAGGTCGCAGATCCGTGGGCGTTTCTGACCGTGCAGAGCGCATGGGGACGTGGCCGGATGCTTCCCTTGCTGACCCCGTTCGTGGAATTGTGGAACGTGGACTTCTCGTTTCCGCATCGCAACGCAGGCAACATGCAGATCTTCATGGATGCCCTGGTGGCGATCGGCCTGCTCGCGATCGGCGTGATCATGGCGGTGCGTCGCTTTCCGGCGGTGTTGTGGCTGCTCGTGCTCGGGTGGACCTTGATGCCCCTGTCGACCGGCAAGGTCATGACCATGGGTCGTTACGCCGCAGTCATGTTCCCGGCCTTCTTCCTGCTGTCTGACCTGGCGCAGGACCGGCGGGTCGAAGCCTTCATGGTGTTCGCGTTCGGCTTCTTCCTGGCCTTGTACAACCTCAATTTCCTCAACTGGTACTGGGCCGGCTGACTCCCTGCGCACATCGCCCCTACAACCCCCTTGCCAGTCGCTTGGAACGGCGTAATATTCGCCGTCGAAACCGCTTCGAGGGGTCCGGAGGGTCGCGATGAGGTGGACAAGAATCCTGGTGGTAGCGGCCATCCTGGCTGCGGGCACCTTCGTGATCTTGTATCCCTTCTCGGCCCAGTTCGCCACCATGGCGCCACAGCGCGGCGCCGACGACGCCCTGTTCGGGTCCGAAACCCTGTGGTGGCAGACCGAGTCCTTGTTGTCGGGCAACCTCGATCACTACTTCAACAACCCGATCTACTTCCCCATGAAGAACACGCTGGCCTACAGCGACTATTTCCCCAGCAGCCTGCCGTTCTTCGTTCCGGCGTACCTGTTGTCGCACAACCCCTTCTTCGCACACAACCTCACCGTGCTCTTGAGCTACGTGGTCACGGGGTTGTGCATGTACCTGTTCATGCTGTACGTGACCCGATCGTTCGCAGCGGCACTGTTGGCGGGCGTGATGTTCGCGTTTTTGCCCTCGCGAATCAACCATCTCGCGCACCTCAACCTGATGCAGATGGGGGTGATCCCGCTGGTGTTTCTGGCCTTCAAGGCGTACTGCGACGCCCCGGGACTGAAGCGAGCCGGGCTGGTGGCCCTGGCCTGTTGGATCATGGTGCTCACCAACGGCCAGTTGCTGGTGTTCTCGATCATTCCGATCCTCATCTTCCTGACTGCTCATGCCATTGGCAACCGCCTGCTGCAGCGTCCCGAATTCTACTGGCAGATGCTATTGGCCTTCGTGGTACTGGCCGCTGCTGCGATCCCGTTCTTGTACCCCTACCTGCGCTTCCGTGACGAAATGCTCTTCTTCCGTTCGACCGAGCAACTCGACTGCGCGGTCCTCAAGAACTATCTGGGCATCGACCCGTCCAATCGCCTGTGGGGACGGGCGCTCAAAGGCATCGGTTCATGGGAACGCTACCTGTTCAATGGGGTGTTGCCCTTGATGCTCGGGTTGATCGGTGCTTGGCGGGTACGCGAACGAGACCAGCGCAGTCTCGTGGTGGCCATGCTGATCATCATCCCGATCGGGGTGCTGCTGTCGCTGGGCCCGTATCTGGTGGACATCGGGCCCGGCACGCGTTCGATCTACTACTATCTGTTCCACGTTCTCCCCGGATTCGACGGGATCCGGGTCCCGGCTCGCAACGTGTTCTACGTCTATTTCGCGGTCTGCGTGCTCGCGGGGCTGGGGGTGCAGCGCGTGTTGAGGGACACCACCGGCCATTGGACGGTGGCAATCACGCTTTTGCTGCTGCTCGGGATCGTGGCCGAGAGCGCCCACCAAGTCCCCGTGACGCCCGCGAGGAACCGCCCCGAAGACGATGCCGCCTACCGGATGCTGGCCACCCTGCCCGAGGGCGCGGTGCACGAATACCCCATGCCACCCGGCACCGGAAGTTCCATGGGGTACGCGGTGACTTTCCACCGCCACCCTACGTCGAACGGCTACTCGAGCTTCTTCCCCTTCTCGTACTATGACCTTGATGCGGCCGTGACCCAACTTCCTGTGCGATGGTTCTTC
The DNA here is from genome assembly GCA_964424165.1 of uncultured Myxococcales bacterium. Lineage (GTDB taxonomy): Bacteria > Myxococcota_A > UBA9042 > DTJE01 > DTJE01 > CAYRIB01. The sequence goes on from CAYRIB010000009.1 coordinate 5,585, forward strand.
CGGATGCTCCAGGACACGGGGATCCGCTATTTTCTGATGCGCAAGAAGGGGGCCAACTACGAGGTCTACGAGCGGTATCGGCGCGCGGACCATCGGCCGCCGGACGTGGATCACATGGCGGCGTTCGAGGGGGGCGCACGGCTTTTTGACACCCACGCAGAGCGCACGAACTGGTTCGAAAGCGAGGTCTTTTCCGCTGCGGCCATGCATCTGCCGTCGTGCGCGTTGCCCGGGGACGTGGTGGCCGGGGGCCTGGTCCTGACCCAGGCAGTGCCGGATTTCGTGGTCCCGAGCAAGATGCGCTACAGCACCACCGCACTCATCACGGCGGTCGACGGCAGCACGGTCGCCCGACACGAGGTTGACCTCATCGCCTATCGAATCTATGCGCCGCCGAACGTGCGACTGATTGTGCGGCTGCCTCTACCCCAAACCGAGGGGCGCTACCGCGTCGAACTGCCCGAATACGGCACCAGCGCCAACATCACCGTGGACGCCTTGTGCGGGGGCGGTCGGGTGGACCGCTATGCCTTCGAAGGCATCGACCTTCCCACCAACGTGCGCTCGCAGGACCTCATCCCGATTACCCTGCGCCTGCACAACACGTCGGACGGGACCTACCGCATGACCGGGGCCTTCACGGAAATCGATCTATGGCGCAACGGGGCCATGCGGATCATCCTGACCATCATCCGCCAACAAGACAACAAGATCGCCTTCCAGATGCGAATCCCCCTGACCTCGGACCTGGCACCCGGGGACCTCGGCCTCGTGCAGGAAACAATCCCCGTCAATCTGGCGCCTGATTCGTATCGGATTCAGGTCGATCTGATCTCCGAGTACCGGGATCTTCTGTCCCGCCTGGGCAACCAACCGTACGTCACCGATCTGGTCGTGGAACCGGCCGAAAAGATCCGCCGCTGAGCAATCGGCGTCAGGGCGATGCGGGCGCGTCCAGGGCATACAGTGCCCACAACGGGTCGTCTTCCAACGGTGCCACATCCCTGAGTTGCCGCGGCAGGGGCGCGGACTTGAGGTGGAACAGGAAGCGGGCACCCCGCTTCTGGTAGGTCGCAAGCCCCTTGCGGTCGATGTCGCGCGTTTCATCGGCCCACCCCTTGCGCAGGGGAAGGTACAAACCCCAGGGATTCCCCACGTCCGCAATGAACAGCGTGCTTCGATCGGAGTGACGATCCGCGGCGGTCCGGGCAGTTTCGAGGCTCTGGGCGAATGCCGGCCAATCGGCCTTGCGCGTCCGCCAGTGCAACACCTCGGTCGCATCGTGCATGGCCCGAGGCACCATGAGGACGGATGCGGCCACGATCAGCACGACGGCCAACAGGGTGCGACCCAAGCCACGCATGGCAGACAGGCCCACAGCCACCAGCATGGACAGGATCAGAAGCCGCATTCCGAGTTCCCCGACCCAAGAATGGTCCTTGAGCGGGCCCGAGGCAGCCATCACCTTCTCACCTTCGAGCAGGGGGCCGGCCAGGATGCGGGTGAAGCACAGGGCGATCAGGATGGCGAAAGCCGCCCAGTTGCGCGAGAACGGGCCCTCACCCGCCGGCTTGGGACCCAGGAGCGCAAAGACCTCGCCGAGCCCGATCGCCCCGAAGTACAGCACTGCCGGAAGGATCGGACCTGCGTAGTACCAGTGGCTGTGAAGTCGACCCGAGAACGCGGCCAGGAACAACGCACAAAACAACAGCCACGCCCAGAAGGGCAAGCTCATGCGCACCAGATCGCGACGAAACGACACGGCCATGCCTGTTAGCACCGCGGGGAACAAGGCCCAGTTCGTCATGTAGTTCGGCAGCAGGAACTCGAACACGTCGCGCAGTCCCCGGGCGCTGGTCATGTCCGCCAGCATCCCCTTCCACGAATATTCGATGGCAAAGTACACTTCGCCGTCGTTGTAAGCCGCATTCAGATGGTGGGCCCACCGGCTCCACAGCAGGTAAAGCCCGAGCGGGATCGCGAACGGCAATCCTCGCAGCAGGGCACGGCGCCATCCGGTCCGGCCCCCGCACACCGAAAAAAGCCACATGGCCGGGGCCAGGAACACCCCCGGGCCCTTGACCAGAACCGCGGCCGTGTAGATCGCCATGCCGACCCAGTAGAACCGGGCGCGTCCGCCTTCGGCATACGTCCAGAAGAACAGGGCCGCAACCAGACCGAGCATCCCGATGACGCCGTCGGGCTGGATCTGGCGCAGTTCGAACAAGGCCATGGGCGAGAGCGCGAACATGAGCAGGAGTCCCGATGCCGCCCCTGCCCCGGGCCCTCGACGCAGCAACAGCCCGCCGCACATCAGGCCGGTCATCGCAAGCAGCCATACCACCACGCGACCCACGACCGCGCTGTCCCCGAACACGTGCATCGCAAGAGCGATCAGATAGGACAGGATCGGCGTCTCCATGCCCATGATGCCGGAACGACCCTGGTTCCAATCGATCCGCGGGTGGAAAAAGTTCATGGATTCGTGAACGAAGTTGTAGGCCACCGAGAACGTGTCCGCCTGCCGCCAGTTATGCTCGCCCACGATCGGCACGAACAGCGTCTCGACCTGCAGGGCCAGCATGAAGAGACTGACTGCCACGAGCGGCAGCAGAAGCCAGCGAGGGCTTCCCGGGTCGAGCGCAGCGAGCCATTTCTTCGTTCGTTCCCAGTCTGGTCGCTTCATGGCCCCCCCGTCACGCTGCCAGGATTCTGCCCTGATTCCACGTTCTGATGAAACGAGTCCTCGTTGCGATAGAAATACCACCCATCGAGCCGCCCCTTGAGCGACGCGGTGACGTCGACGAACAACGCCGCGAGGTCGTTGCGCTCGTCCGGGTCTTGTATGATGTCGAACAGGGACAACCGGTTGCCCTGAAGCTGCCAGATCAGCTTGTATCGGCCCCGAATCACGGCCAGGATGTTGCGGGGGCCGTTGAGCGGCTTGTTGGTGTAAGCGAAGACCTCGCGGTCCGCCGGGATCGCAGGGTCCGCTCCGAACAGGGCGGGCGCGAGGCTCACTCCCTCCATGTCATCCGGAATGGGCACGCCGGCCAGGTGCAGGATCGTGGGTGCGAAATCCACCTGGCTGACCGGCGCCTCGATCCGGCGGGACACCACCCCCGGCCCCCACACCACCAGGGGTATCTGCAGCGCACGTTCAAAGAGCGTATCGCCGTGTGTCTGAAAGCCATGTTCGCCGAATTCTTCGCCGTGGTCCGACGTCAGGATCACGACCGTGGAATCCTGAAGGGGCGAATCGACAATCCGACGGACGATCGTGGCCAGCGAGGCGTCACATGTGCGGATGCAGGTGTCGAAGCGGTCCGGGTCCTTGTGCCCGAACCCATAGTCTTGTCGTTCGGTATCGTAGGGCCAGTGCGCACAACTGAAGTGACTGACCAGGAAGAATCGCCCCCCTTGCAGTTCATCGATGGCCGCCAACGTGCGCGCGGTCGTCCGCTCGCGGGATGCCACGAGTCCCGCCACGAGATTCGTCCGCTGGGCCGGTTCGAAGCGCGAGAATCCCTGATCGAACCCCTTCGAAAATTCGAGCACCCAGGGCATGGGGATGGCGACATTGTTGTATGTGGCGTCGCGTAACCGTTCGGCGAGCAGGGTGACCTCGTCGGTCACCGAACAGAAGGGGCTGTTTTCGATTCGCGGGACATGCACCGGATACTGGCCCGAAAACAGGGTCAGAAACGCCAGAAGCGTCTGGGGTGACACCGATCTGGCGTTCGTGAACACCGCCGCATTCGCAGCCAGAGCCCCAAGTTGTGGCGTGGTGTCGCGCGAGTACCCGTAGAGTCCCATGTGGGCCGGGCTCAGGGAATCCACCACCAGCATCACGACGTTGAGCGGGGGGCGCACGGTGTCGGGCAGGACGCCCGGGGAAAGGCGCTGCGGCACGTAGGGCTCGGCATCGCGACCGTCGCAGTTTTCGTCTTGTCCGTTGCCCGGCACGTCCACGGCCCCGGGATTGCGATACCAATCATCATCGTCGCAGTCGGCCCGTGGCCAGAACGCATAATAGCCATCACGATCCAGGTCGGCAAAGCGATCCTGCACGGCCCGAGCCAGCTTGCCCGCATACACGGAATGCGTCATCAGGCGATCCAGGGCCGATGCCCGGACCCCCATGAGACCGATCACAAGCCCGCAAAGCAGAGCCAACCCCGCGATGCTCGCCCCGAGCAACCGCCACGAAAGGCCCCTCGACCTCACGACCCATCCGATCAACACCGCAACAAACGCACCCACGGCCAGCGGCAACGCATGTCCCCTGGTCACGAGCACCGAGAATGCCCAGGCCCCGCAAAAGGGCAGAACCAGCAGCAGGACCACATGCGCCCGAAAAGACCCCGCACCGATCCGCCGCAATCCCATCAGCACGAGTCGCTGCAACGGCAACACCAGATTGGTCGCGATGATCAGACCCAGCAGCAGCGCCCCGACCGTCATCAAGAACACCGCGGCCAAGGTGAACCGGGGGGTCATCCGTGGCAGGGCCATCACCCCGAACACGACCGCCTGATAGGCCATGCCGATGCCGACCAGCAGGATCAGGATTCGCGAAGTCGTGCTCAGGGGGGAAGACTGGGCGGGCGACAGGAACAGGGCGCGAGTTATCACGCGCGTGCCCGGAAGCAACGCGAACAAGAACAGCAGCAGGCCCAGAGCAATGCCCACGCCCGACCAAAGACCCGCGGCAAACAGGCCCGCCCAGACGCGATCCAACAAGACGGTATCCTCGGATACGCGATGCCAGATCAGAAGCGCGGCCTCGGCCAGCCCGGCACCCAGCCCGAAGGCCATGCCAATGAGCGCCGCCTTGCGGGCCCATGAAGGCGTTGTGGCCTCTGCCGCGTCCTGCATCACCGTCGTTCATCCGCACCAATGCGCAGGCCCATTATGGGGGTTTGAGCCGGTCCGTCAAGCATCGACGAGTCGTCGCAAAAAAGTGATCAAACGCCCATGAGAATAGACTTTATCTATGCCAAGGCTTGCAATCACTCGCAGCTTTCCCTAATCTGGGGCCGGCTCGAGTGTGGAGACAACGACGTGAGACTTACCAGAGCAGCCGAATACGGATTCCGGGCAATGCGGTACCTGTGCAACCAGCCATCGGGCGAATGGGCCAGCACGCAAGAGATCGCCAGTGCAGAGGAAGTTCCTCCGCAGTTTCTGGCCAAGGTGATTCAGCACCTGGTGCAGGCCCAACTTCTGGAATCCTCGTACGGCAAGAACGGTGGACACCGACTGGCGCGACCGGCCAACGAGATTACGGTGGGCGACATTCTGACCGCCATCGAAGGACCCATTGTCCTGAATCGGTGCCTGCACAATCCGAGGCACTGCGGCTTTTCGTCCACCTGCATGATGCACCCGATCTGGGGTGAACTGCAGGACACGATGAACGAAATCCTCGCCCGGCACACGCTGAAAGAACTGGCGCAACCGGCGATGTACGTGACGAACCATCCCAAGGCCGCGCTGCGCCGACCACGCATCCGGCGTTCGGTCTGACGCCCGAAAGGGGGCCATGGAAGAGCGGGACCTGTTCGGACAACCCCTCTCGAACGCGAGTTCGAAGACGGCGGCGCGATCCGGGGCCGGTCTGGAACCCTTGGCGGACCGCATGCGGCCCGAGGCCCTCGACGATTTCGTGGGCCAGGAGGAATCGCTCGGCCCAACGTCCTTTCTGCGCATGGCCATCGACCACGACGAGGTTCCATCGCTCATTCTGTGGGGACCGGCGGGCTGCGGCAAGACCTCGCTGGCACGCGTCATCTCGCAAACCACCCGCGCGCGATTCGTGCCATTTTCCGCGGTGTTGTCCGGGGTCAAGGAAGTCCGAGAGATCGTGGCCGAGGCCAGCCGCCTGTGGCGAATGGACCAGCGCCAAACCATCCTGTTCGTCGACGAAATCCACCGTTTCAACAAGGCCCAGCAGGATGCGTTCCTGCCGCACGTGGAGGCCGGCACCATCACCCTGATTGGGGCCACCACCGAGAACCCCTTTTTCGAGGTGACGTCGCCTTTGCTGTCCCGCTGCCGTGTGGTGCGGTTCGTGCCTTTGTCGTCGGATGCCCTGGTGGCACTTGCCCACCGGGCATTGAAGGACCCGATGAGGGGCCTTGGGGATCGGGCAATGACCGTGCCCGACGAGTCGCTCCGCATCATGGCCCGTCTGGCCGATGGCGACGGCCGCAGGATGCTCAATCTGCTGGAAGCCGCGGTCGAGCATGCGGTGCGCAAGCATCAGACAACGGTCGACGAGGCGGTGCTGTCGGCGATCCACCCCGGGCCCACCTTGCGCTACGACCGGGCCTACGAGGAACACTACAACGTCATTTCGGCCTTCATCAAGAGTTTGCGCGGATCAGACCCCGACGCGGCCTTGTACTACATGGCACGGATGCTCGAGGGCGGCGAGGACCCCGCGTTCATCTGTCGCCGTCTGGTCATTTTCGCGTCCGAGGACGTGGGCAACGCGGACCCCCGGGGCATCATGGTGGCCGTGGCCGCCAAGGACGCCTTCGAATACCTCGGCCTGCCCGAGGCCGCCATTCCGATGGCTCAGGCCGTAACGTATCTGGCCACGGCCCCGAAGTCGAACGCCTCGTACATGGCGCTTCAGGCGGCCCGCAAAGCGGTGCAGGAAGGGGGTTCCCAGGAGGTACCCATGCACCTGCGCAATGCCCCGGCCAAGGGCATGGCGCAACTTGGCTACGGTCAAGGCTACGCGTATCCGCACGACTACGAAGGCCACTGGGTGCCGGTGCATTACCTGCCCGAAGCTTTGGGCCGTGCCCGCTTCTACGAACCCACGGACATCGGCTACGAAAAGGGAATCAAGGAACGCCTGGATGCCTGGAGGCGAAAGCGCGACGAGCAAAGAAAACCGCCACGAGACGATCGACAAGACCCGCCGAAGTGACCCATCACCTCAGTTTTGGCGGGCGCTGTAGGGCGCGGTCACCAGACCGCGCCACAAACGACCGCGTGTCCTTCGGCAGCGTCTGGTGACGCCGCCCCACTGCAGCAAAGACCTTTTCCACTGCCCGCTACAACTTCATCATGGCTTCGATGCCCACGCGGATCATCATCACCGCGATGGCCGCAAGCAGCAGGCTCGCCACCTTCCCGATCCCCTTGGCCCCGCCCTCGCCGATGAGGCGAATCAGCAGATTCCCGTAGTGAAACACCAGGAACGCCAAGGTCATGTTCAGGGCCAAAGACACCACGGTCGCAGGCACCCCGTACTGATCCATGGACAATAGCAGCCCGGTCAGCACCGCGGGCCCCACCAACAGCGGAATCCCGATCGGCACGACACCGATCGTGGCGCCGACCTGCTTGCGCCCCACTGGCGAGAACAACAGGTCGTGAATGGCGAAAACCAGCAGGATCAGGCCCCCAGCCACACGGAAGTCGGGGATGGTCACCCCGATCGCTCCGAACAGCCACTTGCCTCCGAACATGAACACCAGGGCTACGGCAGCGCCCGTGACCATGGCCTGCAACAGCACCTTGCGGCGATGGGCCTTTTCGACCCCCTCGGTCAGGGACAAGAAGATGGGCAACATCCCGACCACGTCCATGGCCACGAAAATCGCAACGAACGACAGGAAAAAGGGCTTCATGAGGTTCCTCCTTTCGCGCGCGGATTATAGCCGCTCCCATTGACTTGTCGAGCCATTCTGCTACATTTTCGGGCCTGTTCGGGCTCACCGGAGGTCAACGTGCCAGAGGGACGCGATTTCAAGGACACCCTCAAGCTGCCATCGACCGGCTTCCCCATGAAGGCGAATCTCGCGCAACGGGAACCGGAGATTCTGGCCGCTTGGGACCGCGATCGGATGTACGAACGGATGGTCGAGGCAGCCCAGGGGCGCGGCGATCCGTTCCTGCTGCACGACGGGCCACCCTACGCCAACGGCAACATCCACCACGGTCACATCCTGAACAAGGTACTCAAGGACATCGTGGTCAAGATGCGCAACATGTCGGGCCACCCCTGTACGCTGGTGCCCGGGTGGGACTGCCACGGCCTGCCGATCGAGCACGCCGTGGAAAAGGAGATCGGCCGCGATCAGGCACGCGCGGACCCCTCGGGTTTGCGCAAAAAATGCCGCGCCTTCGCCACCCGCTGGGTCGATTCGCAGCGCGATGAGTTTCGGCGGCTGGGCGTACTCGCGGACTGGGACCATCCCTACCTCACGATGACCCCCGACTACGAGGCCCTGATCGCCCGCGAGTTCGGGCGCTTCGTGGGCACCGGGTCGGTCTACCAGGGACGCAAGCCGGTACTGTGGTGCCACGTGTGCGAAACCGCCCTTGCGGACGCCGAGGTCGAATACAAGGATGCGTCGTCGCCGTCGATCTACGTACGCTTCCCGTTCACGCCGAGCGTGGGCGAAAAGGTCCCCGAACTGGCCGGCCGCAAGGGCAGCGTGGTGATCTGGACCACGACGCCATGGACCCTGCCCGCGAACCTCGCCATCTCGTTGGACCCCAAGGCGACCTACGTGGCCGAAGAGGTGGGCGACGAGGTACTCATCGTGGCCGAGGCCTTGCAGGAAGCCTTCCACGCTGCCACCGGACTCCCCGCGGGCACGGTCATCACCCGGTTCACCGGGGATCGCCTGGAACGCGCGGCCTGCCGCCACCCGTTCATCGATCGCGAATCCCTGTTGATCGTGGGCGAACACGTGACCATGGACACGGGCACCGGGTGCGTGCATACCGCGCCGGGCTTTGGCGAAGACGACTTCGTGGTGGGCCAGCGCTACGGCCTGCCGGTCTACGCGCCCGTCAACGGCCAGGGACGCTTCACCGCCGAGGTGCCCGAATTCGCGGGCCGGGTGGTGTTCAGTTGCGATGCCGACATCATTGCGCTGCTGCGCGATCGGGGCATGCTGGTACAGGCGGGCACCTTCTCGCACCCGTATCCGCACTGCTGGCGCAGCAAGAACCCCGTGATCTTCCGCGCCACGCCGCAGTGGTTCATCCGTGTGGACGATGATGCGGCCTTGCGTCAGCGGGCCCTCGACGCGATTGCGGATGTGACGTTCATCCCGGCCTGGGGACGCGACCGCATCTCGGGCATGCTGCATTCGCGCCCGGACTGGTGCGTGTCCCGACAGCGCCACTGGGGCGTGCCGATCGTGGGCGTTGCATGCAAGGCGTGCGGGCACGTGCAGACGTCGCAGACCCTCATCGACCACGTGGCCGACATCTTCGAGGCCGAAGGGGCCGATGCTTGGTTCGACCGCACCCTGCCCGAGCTCGTGCCCCCGGGAACGTGTTGTGACGCGTGCGGGTCCACGGACCTGGACAAGGTGCGTGACATCCTCGACGTGTGGTTCGACTCTGGCGTGTCTTACGCCGCGGTGATGGAGCCCCGCCACGGCAAAGGGGTCCGCACGGATCTCTACCTCGAAGGCAGCGATCAGCACCGGGGCTGGTTCCAGTCTTCGCTGCTCGCCTCGGTGGGTACCCGGAAACAGGCCCCGTTCAAGGCCGTGCTGACCCACGGCTTCGTGGTCGACGGCAACGGCCGCAAGCTCGCGAAAAGCGAGGGCAACTACATCGCCCCGGAAAAGACCATTCAGGCCAATGGCGCCGATCTGCTGCGGCTGTGGACCGCGTCCGAGGACTACCGCGACGATATCCGGCTGTCCGACGAGATCTTGAAGCGCCTCGTCGAGGCCTATCGCAAGATCCGCAACACCTCACGGTTCATGCTCGGGGTCGTTTCCGACCTCACGATCCCGGACGACCTGCTGCCCGATGACGACTTGCTGCCCCAGGACCGGTGGGCCCTGGTCCGCTTCGGCACCTTGGTGGGCAAGGTGCGCACCGCCTACGAAGCGTATGAGTTCCACGGCGTGTGCCGCATGCTGCTCGACTTCCTGATCACCGACTTGTCGGCCTTCTATCTGGACATCGGCAAGGATCGTCTCTACTGCGCCGCGCCATCCGGCCACGAGCGCCGTTCGATCCAGACCGCGGTGTATCGCATCCTGGACGGTCTGCTGCGGCTGCTCGCGCCCGTGCTGTCATTCACCGCCGAGGAGGCCTATGGCTTCCTGCCCAAGCCGGTCAGCGCTCCGACGAGCGTGTTTTTGACCCCGCTCCCGAGCCCCGCGGACTACCCCTCGGACCCGGTCCTGCAAGACACCATGGATCGTTTCCTCGCGGTGCGTGCCGTGGTACTCAAGGCTTTGGAAGAGGCCCGCACCAGCAAGCGCATCGGGCATCCGCTCGAGGCGGCCGTGACCGTCCGGATCGTGTCAGGGTCGGGCTACGCGCAGGCTCTCGCTGCGTTCGGAAGCTGTTTGGCCGAACTGTTCGTAGTTTCCCAGGTCACGGTGGAAACCGTCGACCAACTAGGCCCGGACATGGTGGCCGAAGCCGTGATCGATGCGGCCCGCGGAGGGCGCTGCCAACGCTGCTGGAACTACCACGAATCCGTGATCCCGGATGGTGCGGATGCCGGTCTGTGCACCCGTTGCGCCGCGGTGATCGCATCAGGAGGCCACTGATGGCAGCATGCACACAGGGTCCCTGGCGATACGTAATCCTGGTGGCGACCATCGGGGCCACGGTGGCCCTGGATCTTGGAACCAAGCGGTGGGCCGAGAACAACCTTGCGACCCCCGATCACATGCTCCCGTTTTCTGGCACCACGGGCACGGTTGGGGACTTGATCCGCGAACGCTTTACGGCGATGACCGACCGGGACCTATCCGGCGCCGTGCTGCGTGTGCCTGCAACCCCCGGCCTGTCCCCGGATCAGGACATCGTTGATGTGGCCGTGCGGCATCCGGGTCTTCGCGGCTTCGTGGCATTCGACCGGGGCCGGGCCGAGGGTTTCGGCCGCTTTGTGGACGTCCCGAATGACGAGGGGCGCAATTTGCGCGACACCTATGCCGGTGTGACGCTCGCCGCACATTTGTCCAAGGCCATCGGCCACCTGTCCGACGAGGAGATCGCAGCCACAGCCACCACCGGCACCTTCCCGATCGCGGAAACGGCCGCGATCGTCACGGCGAGCACGCCCGTGGACGAGGCCTCGCTGTACCTGTTGATGCGACGCGAGATCGTGGTCATCCCGGGCTTCTGGGACTATTCCTATGTCGAGAACCCGGCCGGTGCGTTCAGCATGCTTTCGAGCTTGGACGAGGGCAAACGGCGCATGCTGTTCTACACGCTGTCGCTGATCGTGATTGCGGTCCTGATCTACCTGTTGATTCGTCCCCCCTCCCCCAAAATCGCCCCGCAGATCGCGCTCGGAGCCATCCTCGGCGGGGCCATTGGCAATCTCGTCGACCGCTTCCAGTTGAACTACGTCGTGGACTTCATCCACATGTTTTATGGCAGCTTCCACTGGCCCCGCTACAACATCGCAGACATCGGCATCACGGTGGGCATCGTGGTTCTGCTGCTGACCACGGGATTTTCCAAGAAGGTGTAAGGATGTTCGAACTGCGCGAGAAGGACCCGTATTCACCGATCCATTACGTGTACGACGTGCACGAGGTGCTGCACCGAGAGCAGACGCCCTATCAGGACATTGCGGTGGTCACGAACCCCTTTTTCGGGCGCATGCTGATCCTCGACGGGGTGGTGCAGTTCACCGAGCGTGACGAGTGCTTCTATCACGAGATGCTGGCGCACCCGCTGCTGCATGCGCACCCGGAACCGCTCGCCGTGGCCGTGATCGGGGGCGGGGACGGGGGGGTGATCCGCGAGGTGCTCAAGCATCCCGGGATTGAAAAGGCCTATCTCATCGAGATCGACGAGGCCGTGATCCGGGTGTCGCGCGAATTCTTCCCGAACGTGGCCTCGGCCCTGAACGACCCGCGCCTGCAGGTCGTAACGCGCGACGGGGCCCTGTTTCTGCAGGAGCCCGGGCTGAAGCTCGACGTGATCCTGGTCGATTCCACGGACATCGTGGGGTTTGCCAAGAGTTTGTTTTCGCCGGAGTTCTTTGCCAATGCAAGGGCAACGCTCGGTCCCAACGGGATGTTTGCAACCCTGTCCGAGTCGCTGCACTTCCACCTGCCGATCGTGCGCGAGGTGCAAAACACGCTGAAATCCGCGTTCCCGATAGCGGACCTCTACACCGCACCGATCGCGACCTACGCGGGAAACTGGTGGTGCTTCGCGGTCGGTTCGAACGGGCCCGACCCGCGCACCCCGGTCCGCCCCTGCACCGTGCCCACCCGCTACTACGGCGAAGAGATCCACCGATCCGCCTTTTTGCCAAAGGTCCTGTACGACCGTTTGATGCAAGATGGACGGACGTCGTTCTGAATGCTTTCCGGCCCGAATCATTGAACTTGGCGCCGACATGGGATAGCCTCGATGCTCAGACCGTGAGGGAGGTATCTCGTGGGCAAGGGCTTCAACGCACTGCATGCCGTCTGGAACAAGATCATCAACTGGTTCTGGACCCGCGACCCGATCGCGGTCATGCAGCTCGAATACGACAAGGCCGTGGCCCAGCTCAAGGAAGGCCGCGAGGGACTCGAACAGTATCGCGGACTCGTGGAGCGCGTGTCGCGCCAGGTCCAACAGGGCGAAAAGAACGTCACGGACCTGACCGCCCGGATCAAGGCCTACCTCAAGGCCGGGGATCGCAAGACCGCTGGCCAACTCGCCTTGCAACTCCAGGTGGCCGAGAAGGAACTCGCCGAGAACCGCGAGCAACTCGTCATGCACGAGACGGCATACGCCAACAACGTCGAGAAGATCAAGCACGCAGGCGGGCAACTCGCCAAAGTGCGCGAGAAGATCCAGAAGTACGAGGCCGAGCTCAAGATGAGTCAGGCCGAGGCCGAACTCGCCCGCCTCAGCCAGACCTTCAAGTTCGACGTGACCACGGACTTCGGCGAGATCGAACAGATCGTGCAAGAAAAGATCGACCGCAACCGCGCCACGGTACGGGTGGCTGCGGACCTGTCGGGTGAGGGCGTCGAGGAGATCAAGGCCGAAAAGGCCATGCAGGAATCCATGGCCGAGGACCTGCTTTCCCGGTTCGAGGTCGACATGGGCATCAAGACGCCCGAAAGCGCGAACATCCAGGCCGCTACCAAGGCGATCGGCCCGGAAACCGAGGTGGTCGCGCCCAAGGCCGAAGAAGCCCAGCACACACAAGGAGGATAGCCCCATGAACGGACAGCCGAAGACCGCATTCTGGATCGTGGTGGGCGTGGTGGTGATCGGGCTCGCGGGGTTCGCCCTGTGGCGCGCCGGGATCCTGGCCCCCGAGGGCAAGCAGGACCAGGCCGCAGACATCGACCCGGCCGCGCTCAAGAAGCTCAAGGAGATCGACAAGGGCGGGTCCGAGGCCCCGGACACCAACATTCCGACCACGGTGAAGGAATACCAGTTCGTGCCCGCGGCCAAGCTGCCCGCCGTATCCGGCACCAGCAGCTACAAGCCCATGCAGGACGACACCGTGCGCTTTGCGCTGAACGTGTGGGCCGGGTGGGCCCCGATCGTGTGGGCCAACCAGGGCTTCAAGCCGGGCAAGGAATGGGTGGCCCCGGGCGGAAAGAAGTTCAAGGTCGAACTGGTGCTGATCGACGACCCCATCTCGATGCGTGACGCGTATGCGACCGGCAACGTGCACATCGGATGGGCCACGGTCGACATGCTGCCTTTGTTCCTCGAAGAACTGCAGAAGGATTCGCGGGTGATGCCGCGCGTGTACCAGCAGGTCGACTGGTCGAACGGTGGCGACGGAATCGTGGGCCGCGGGGTGGAAAACGTCGGTCAGTTGCGGGGCAAGACCATCGTGCTCGCCCAGAACTCGCCGTCGCACTACTTCGTGCTCAACGCCCTGATCAACGCGGGCGTGCAACCTTCGGAGGTCCAGTTCAAGTTCACCCAGGATGCGTTCCAGGCCGCGGCTGCCTTCAACGCGGACAAGAGCATCGCAGCATGCGTGTCGTGGGCCCCGGACATCTACGAACTGGCCAAGGCCCAGGGCAACAAGCTGCTGGTGACCACCCAGACGGCCAACAAGCTGATCGCGGACGTGTGGTTCGCCCGTGCGGACTTCGCCAAGGACCACCCCGAAATCATGGAAGGCCTGGTGCGCGGGATCTTCGATGCCATGGAGGAATTGAAGGACCCGGACAAGCGCAAGGGCGTGGCGGACCTGATGGCCAAGGGCTACTCCATCCCGCCCACGGACGCGCTCGGGATGCTCGGGGACGCGCACAACACGAACGTCGCGGAAAACCGCGAGTTCTTCATGAACCAGAACAACCCCGCGAACTTCGAGCGCACCTGGGAAACGGCCTACTACCTGTACAAGCGCATCGGACAGGTCGCGGCCAAGGTGGACTTCGATCAGGTCATGGACTTCAGCATCGTGCAGAAGCTCGGCAAGGAAGCCAAGTACGCGAGTCAACGCGACGAGTACTCGGTGACCTTCGCGCCCCGGTCCGTGACCGCGATCCAGGCCGAATCGGGCGAGATCCTGACCAAGACCGTGGTGATCCATTTCTATCCGAACTCGTGGGACCTGACCAAGAAGATCCAGCGCATGGAAGGCGACAAGACCGTGGAGGTGCTGTACGACCCGAACGTGGACTTCGTGCTCGAAGAGATCGGCCGCCTGGCCGGCCAGTACGGCGCGGCCCGCATCGTGCTCGAAGGCCACACGGACGCCTCGATGAAGGGCGTGGTGCCCTACGAGCAGGTGAAGATGCTGGCCGAGAACCGGGCCGGCGCGGTCAAGGAGGCCCTGACCAAGAAGTTCAAGACGTTGCAACCCAACCAGTTCGCGGCGGTGGGCAAGGCATGGGACGTGCCGGCCGACCCGAACGATGCGGGAAACCACACCAAGAACCGCCGCGTCGAGATCAAGGTCTACCCCCTGGAAGCGCAATGAACCTCCAGTGAATGCGAGAAGCGAGGCCTCTGTGAGCCAGAACATCGACCAGCCCGATCCGGACGCAGCGCTGTCCGCGTTCGAGAGGCGCGATCAAAAGCAGGCTGGTGCGGACCGCCAGGCCCGTCGACCGGCCCGGGGCGGCATCTTTTCGGGCTTCTTCGTGATCCGGGATGCCCCGAACGCGGCGGGCCGCATCTTCTGGGCCATGCTGTGCGTATTCCTGGTGCTCGCGGCCTGGTTCGTGGCAACGCGCGAATGGTGGGGGCCGCTTTACCGCGAAAGGGCCATCGATGCCATCACGCTCGGCAGCCCCGAGGAGGTCTTTGGCGGGTTCTACGCCCTGTGGTTCGACCGCGCCCTGATGCGCAACCTGCTGGCCAGTTTGTGGCGCGTGCTGCAGGGATTCGGGCTGGCCGTGGTTGTCGGGGTCCCTCTCGGAATCCTGTGCGGGACCTGGCGCCGGATCGACGCGTTCTTCACGCCCGTTTCGCTGTTCGGCCGCAACGTGCCGATCGCGGCGCTGGTGCCGCTGACGCTCGTGTTCTTCGGGATCGAAGAGGCCCAGAAGGTGGCGTTTCTGTTCATCGCCTCGGTGGCCTTCGTGATGTTCGACGCGGCGCGCGCCGTGGCGGACATCCGCGACGAGTACCTGGACACGGCTTGGACGCTCGGGGCGAACCGATGGCAAGTGTTGACCAAGGTCCTCATCCCGCTGGCCGCGCCGGACATCTTCAATTCGATCCGCCTGATGTTCGGGCTGGCATTCGGATACATCGTGCTCGCCGAGATGGTGAACGCCGAGAGCGGGGTGGGCAATCTGATCCTGATGTCCCAGCGACGCGGACCGCGCAACGATGTGTACCTGATCCTGTTCTTCCTCACGGTGGTCGCGTTTCTCATGGACCGTGTGCTGTTTTCGTGCCAGCGCCTTCTGTTCCCCTACCGCTACGGGAGGCGATGATGGGTCAGACTCCCGCCACAAACCCGATGCCGGTGGTGGAATTTCGGAACGTGTGCAAGACCTTCAACCCCGGACGTAAGAATGCCTTCTTGGCCATCTCGGACATCAGCTTCCGGGTGGACGACCTGGCAGACGCGGGCGAGCTCGTGACCATGGTCGGTCCGTCCGGGTGCGGCAAATCCACGATCCTGCGCATCATCGCGGGGCTCGGTCCCCAGTTTCCGCCTACCGAGGGCGAGGTGCTCGTGCTCGGTCAACCCGTCACCGGCCCGGGCGCGGATCGCGGCATGGTGTTCCAGTCGTACACGTCGTTTGACCACCGCACCGTGCTCGACAACGTGGCGTTCGGACTCGAGTGCCAGGGGGTATCCCGGTCGCAGCGGCACGAGATGGCCCGGGCATGGATTGCAAAGGTCGGCCTCGACGTGGCCAAGACACAAGGCAAGTACCCTCACGAACTGTCGGGCGGCATGCGGCAGCGGGTAGCCATTGCGCGCACCCTGATCCTCAGGCCGCGGATTGTGCTGATGGACGAACCCTTCGGGGCTCTGGACCCGGCCACCCGTCTGAACATGCAGGACCTGCTGATCGATTTGTGGCGCGAGATCCGGGCCACCGTGTTCTTCGTGACCCACGACGTGACCGAGGCCGTGTACCTGGGCGATCGGACGTACGTGTTGTCGCCTTCCCCGGGTCGGTTGCTGCGGGAAGTGCGCGTGCCGCGTCCCGACCGTCCGGCCCGGGTGATGCAGCGCGAGCCCGAGTTTCAAGACATGGTGTTCGAACTGCGCGATCTGGTCGAAAAGCTGGGTGAAGGCAGGGAGTAAGGACGTTGGATTTCTGGCGTTATCCGAAAAAGGCGTTCCTGGTGCCATGGAACCTCCTTGCCGTGGCCGCAGGGGCCGTGTTCGCCTTCTTGAGCGGGCACCCGGACGTCGTGCTGCCGGCCATGGCCGCGGGCGAGGTGCTCTATCTCGCGGGGCTGTCCGCAAGCCGCAAGTTCCGGGCATCGGTCGATGCGCAGGACCACAAGGCCGCCCGGACCGCCGAAAGCCAGGCCTCGGCGCAACAGGCCGTGCGCCTTCTCGTCGCACTGTCGCCCGAGGATCGCCAGCGTTTCGAACAACTGCGCGCTTTGTGCGTGGACTTGCGGACCATCGCGGCCGGGGTCAAGGCCCCGGATGCGGCCGCTGCGACCGTGATGGATTCGATGCACGTGGACGGGGTCAATCGACTTCTGTGGATCTATCTGAAACTGCTGTATTCCAAGAACGCGCTCGAACGCTTCTTCGAGACCACCGACGAGCGCGCGATCCACGAGAGCCTGATTAGCACGCGGAAGCGACTCGAACAAATGGGCGACGCGGCCATGGATACCGATGTCGATGCCAAACGGCGCAAGTCGCTTCTGGACATGCTCGACACCACCATGGCGCGTCAGGCCAACTACGACAAGGCCCGGCAGAACCACGAACTGATCCT
The DNA here is from genome assembly GCA_964424165.1 of uncultured Myxococcales bacterium. Classification (GTDB taxonomy): domain Bacteria; phylum Myxococcota_A; class UBA9042; order DTJE01; family DTJE01; genus CAYRIB01. The sequence continues at coordinate 22,948 of CAYRIB010000009.1, forward strand.
GGTCGAACTCGAACGCCTGCATACCAAGATCGCGGGCCTGGGTGAAATGGCCATCAACCGCCAGGACCCGGACTTCATCAGCAGCGAGGTGGATTCCGTGTCGAACTCGGTGGCCCAGACCGAGAAGGCGATGAGCGAAATGCAGTTTTTGAGCGGGTTGTCGCCCCAGGACACGACCGCGCCTGCCCTGCTGGATGTCGAACAGACCTGAGCCCGGAGGCGATGGATGCACGAGGACCCCGCGACCGACTTGGCGAAGATCCCCGACTGGAGCCGGCAGCTTGCCGACATCCATGCGCAGGGGGCCTCGCAGATGTTTCTGCTGCACGGCAACGTGCACGACCTCATCCGGGTAGAGCGCCGCGATGCGGCGGTCACGTACACCATGCTGCCGGAGTTTCTGGCCTCCCGGCTCTTCGGGACCTGGGATTCGGTGCTGTACTACGATCAGGTCCGCGGCCCAAGGCCCCTGGCGAACAACCCGGCACGGCTCGAACAGTTGCGGCGGCACGCCGAGCGGTTCGTCGGCGCCCTGGACGTGTTGCGGGACACCCGAAGTCCGGCCATGGTCTTCGACTTGCTGGATCGCTATCTCGAGCGCGTGCTCCTGGCCGAAGGCGAGCGCCCGGCCGTGGCCCTGATCCTCGACTATGCCCACTTTTTGGCCCCGTCTACCGGGGTCGCCCAGACCTCGCGCGAGGTGGCCGGCAATCTGGCCACCCTGCTCAACTGGGCCCGCAGCCCGTATTTCAAGAAGGTTCCGTTCGCCTTCTGCCTGATCTCCGAACGTCTGGGCGATCTGCATGAGGCCCTGGTCCAAAATGCCCACACCACCCGCATCGAAATTCCCTTCCCCGATCGCCGGGATCGGCTGGAGTACCTGTCGTGGATGGCCGCGGGACGCGCCTTCGCGGACTTGTGCGAGGTGCCGATCGAGGCCTTGGCCGACCTGTGTGCGGGGCTTACGCTCGTACACCTGCAAGGCCTGATGCAAGGGGCGCTGCGCACGGGAACGCGAATCGGCCTGGACACGATCCGCACTTACAAGAAGCACATGATCGAGGGGCAGTGCCGCAACCTCGTGGAATTCATCGAGCCCCCGTACACCCTGGACATGGTGGTGGGCAACGAGGCGGCCAAGGCTCGTCTGCGACAGGATGCAGACCTGCTGCGCCGGGGACACCTGGACGCCGTGCCCATGGGGTATCTGTTCTGCGGGCCGGTGGGCACGGGCAAGACGTACCTGGCGGAATGCTACGCGGGCAGCGTGGGAATCCCTTGCGTCAAACTGCTCAACTTCCGTTCGAAATACGTCGGCGAAACCGAGGGAAACCTCGAGCACGTGCTCCGCGTGCTGCGCGTCATGGGCCCGGTTGCGGTGGTGATCGACGAAGCCGATGCCATGCTCGGGGACCGGGAAACAAGCGGCGACAGCGGGACGTCGAGCCGCGTGTTCGGGCAGTTCGCGAGCCAGATGGGCGACACCCGCTACCGGGGCCGCATCCTGTGGTTCCTGCTGACCTGCCGGCCCGATTTGCTGCCGATCGATCTGAAGCGCCAGGGACGCTGCGAGGTGCACATTCCGCTGTTTCACCCGGTTAGCCGCGAGGAAGTGGCGCAAATGTTCGTGGCCATGGCCCGCAAGCATCGCATGGTCCTGTCGGTGCAGGACGCCCCCGTGGTGCCCGACGGCATGCGATTGTCGGGTGCGGACATCGAGGGCGTGGTCACGCGCGCCCGTCGCCTGGCCCTGGTCGCGGGGGTCGAGACCGTGACCGCCGCACACCAGCAGGCGGCCATGGACCAGTTCATCCCGTCGGCCGAAACCGCACACAAGACCTTGCAGGAACTGGCCGCGGTGATCGAGTGCACGGACGCAGCGTTCCTGCCCCCGGACTACCGTGCAGCCGTATCCTCGGCCGAGGGGCGCAACGACCTGGTGCGACGCTTCGAGGCCTTGGTCCGAATGCTGTAGCGGTCAGGCCTCGGGCAGCACGCAGTCACCGTCGGCCACCTTTGCTGTCGGAAAGTCCGTCGTTTGCAGGCCTTCGCCGATCAGGCAGTTCGCCCCCACGACCAGACCGTCGGGCACATGCGTCCCCTTGCCCACCACCGTGATGCCACCGGACAGGTGGGTGGGGAATCGACAATTGACCCCGGGCGTGATTTCCGGGCGTCCGATGCAGGCCCCGGCCCCGATGGTCACGTCCTTGTCCACGATCGCGAACGAAACGCTGGCCCCGGCCTCGATGTGGCAGTCGTGCATGATCACGCTGGCGGTCACGCGGGCCCCAACACCCACGTGGACACCAGGCGACAGCACGCTGTCGGTGACCGTGCCTTCGATCACGCTGCCCCGCGAGACCAGCGAACCCGCCACGCTCGCGTGGTCACCGAACCAGGCCGGGGGATGGTAGACCTGACCTCGGCCCGACAGGTTCGAACAGACCTTCCAGGCGGACAGGTCCAGGCCAGAAGCCGGCGAAAGCGCGTCCATGTTGGCCATCCAGTAGGACCCGAGCGTGCCCACGTCCCGCCAGTATCCCGAGAACCGGTAGGCCTGAACGCGACGCCGCGACAGCATGGCCGGGATCACGTTGGCCCCGAAGTCGTAGCCCCCCTGGCGCACCGTGGCCATGAGTTCTTCGCGCAGGGTGTCGTAGCGGAAAAGATAGATGCCCATGTTCGCGAGATTGCTGATGCGATCGGGCGACTTCTCGACGAAGCGTGTCACGGCCTCGACCCCGTCAGGCCCCGGTTGGGTGACCATGACCCCGAATCGCGACGTATCTTCCCAAGGCACCTCCATGGCCGCGATCGTCAGGTCCGCTCCCGATGCCATGTGGGACGCGATCATGGGACGGTAGTCCATGTGGTAGATGTGGTCCCCGGACAGCAGAGCCACGTTCTTCGGGTCCAGGTCATCGAGGAACGTCAGGTTCTGATACACGGCGTCCGCGGTACCCTTGTACCAGTCCGACTCGGTGCTTCCGAGGCTCGGTGGCAGAATCTTCAGGCACGCATTGTGCCCCTGCATGTCCCAGGCCTCTCCGTCGCCGAGGTGTTCCATCAGCGAGGTCGGACGGTACTGAGTCAGGACCCCCACGTGGTGCGCACCGGACAGCATCAGGTTGGACAGCGTGAAGTCGATGATGCGATACATCCCCGCGAACGGGACCGCGGGCTTGGCGCGTCGCGACGCAATCAGGTTGAGCCGCGAGCCGCGGCCGCCGGCCAGGATCAGGGACGCCAGGTCGATGCTCATGCCCCCTCCCCCGCCGGGAACGTCGCGCCCGGTTCAACGACCGTCGAAGGCGGCAGCACGGCACCGGGAAGGATCTTGCACCCCTCGCCCAGGGCCACCAGGCCATCGGTGCCATCGATCACCGCGCCCTCGCCGATTTCCACGTGTTTGTCCATCACCGCACCAGAGACACGAGCGCCGCGGCCGATCACGGTGCGACCGAGGATCACGCTGTCGTGCACCACGGCATCATGGGCGACCGACACGCAAGGGAACAAGACGCTGCGCTGCACCTCGCCGCGGATGCGGCAGCCCGGGGCCACCCGCGAGCGCGCCACGCGGGCCGTGTGGTCCATCCAGGCCGGGGGCGCATCGGCCAGGCAGGCCTGGTGAAGATTCGTGAGCACGCTGTCCATGGGTACCTCGATGCCGCCGGGCGACACCAGGCGCATATGCACGTCGTGGTAGGCCGACAGAGGGCGGGCGTATTCCCACCCGCCGTCGAACACGTAGGCCTGCACGTGCGCGTTGCGAACCAGCGCGGGGATGACCTCGTCGTACAGGTGGAACGTGCGGCCGTTTTGCGCGTTGATTTGGACCTGTCGCACGAGGACCTCGGTGCGAAACAAATACACGGTGAGCGACACGAGGTCACTCGGGGGGACCGCCGGCTTTTCCAGGTAGTCCACGACCCGGTCGCCGGCGCCGAGCACCCCCATGCCAAATCGGCTCTTGCCCGTAATCTTCATCCGCTTGAAGGCCATGGTCAGGTCCGCGCCCGTGCGTCGGTGAAGGTCCAGCAAAGGCCCGTAGTGCATCCGGCACACATGGTCCCCGGACACGATCAAGACATCGCGAGGGCGGTGACGCTCGATGAAATGGACGTTCTGCCCGACCGCATCCGCGGTGCCGCGGTACCAGTCGTGGGCACTGTGGCCTTCGTAGGGGGTCAGAAACGCGAGGGCGCGCGTGCGACCATTGTAGTCCCAGGGCCGCCCGATGCCGACGTGATCCATGAGGGACGATGGCCGGTACTGCGACAGGATACCCACGTGTCGGACCCCGGATTCGGACAGATTGGTCAGGGCGAAGTCGATGATGCGGTACATGCCGCCGAACGGGATGGCGGCCATGCTGCGGTGGGCGGTCAGGACGCCCATCTCGTCGACGCGGCCACCGGCAAGGACCATGGCGATGACGTCTTTCATGCCGGCATGATATCACGAAGGGGTGGTGCAGTAGAACGGCCTTGCAGGGCATGCTGTGGAGCGGGGTCACCAGACCCCGCCGCGCGCCGCAGCAATGTCCTCGCGACGCTGCTGGCCATCGAAACGGATCCGGTCGGCCGCGGCGTAGGCCCGGTCCCGGGCCGTTGGAATGTCCTCGGCTTGGGCGACCACGCTCAGGACCCGCCCCCCGGCCGTGATGAGCACACCGCCGTCGCGCCGGGTTACGCCTGCGCCAAAGGTTTGGGTGTACGGGCATTGCACGGCCTCCCAAATCCCGGTCACCTCATCCCCTGTCACCGGGTGGTCCGGATACCCACGGGCCGCCAGCACCACGCATACGGTTGCGTGCGGCGCTTCCTGCAGGGTCGCTTTTTCGAGTTCCCCCTTGGCGCAGCGCCACAAGACGTCCGACATGTTGCCCTCGATGCGCGACACCACACATTGGGTCTCGGGGTCCCCGGGGCGCACGTTGAATTCGAGCACCTTGGGCCCGTCCGGGGTCATCATGAGGCCCGCATACAAGACTCCGCAGTAGGGCATGCCCCGGCGCTCGAGGAGGTCGAGCAGAGGACGGATGATGGTGGCGCCGATGGCGCATCGCTCCGGGTCGCTCAGCAGTCCCGGTGCACTCACGGCACCCATGCCACCGGTGTTCGGCCCCTGATCCCCCGCTCGAAGACGTTTGAAATCGCGCGCCACAGGCAGTGGCAGGATGGCGTGGCCGTCGGCGAGCACCTGCAAGGATAACTCGCGCCCCCTCAGGGCCTCCTCGATCACGACCACCCGGCCCGCTGCCCCGAGGACTTCTTCGACCATGAAACGTTCGATGACCCTGGCGGCCTCGCGACGGTTGGCTGGCAACACCACGCCCTTGCCTTTCGCAAGCCCGTCGGCCTTGATGACCACGGGGCCTGGGGCAGCCTCGACATGGCGAATCGCAGCTGCCGGGTCGTCGAACGACTCGCCCCGAGCCATGGGGATCCGGCAGGCCTCCATGAGCTCACGGGCAAAGGACTTGCTGGCCTCGATGCGGGTCGCCGCCTGGCTGGGGCCCAGCACCGTGATGCCCGCGGCCGCGAGCGCATCGGAAAGGCCCGCGGCCAGCACGGCCTCGGGGCCGACGACCACGAGGTCCGCAGGCCACGTCGTAGCCGCGGTCACGAGGCCCGCGATGTCGGTCAGTTCCACGGGCACCAGGGTGGCGACGTCCTCGACCAGGGCGTTGCCGGGGGCAACCCGGACCGTCACGCCCGGGTCCTGTGCGAGCCTCCACGCCAGGGCGTGCTCGCGCCCGCCATTTCCCACCACCAGGATCCGCAACGAAGGCCTCCGACAAAAACACCGTCAAGTGGACACGCCCTGCAACAAGCCCCCCTTGCGATCCGGGCCCGCAGACCCGATTATAGGGCCATGATGAAAACCACAAAACCACGGTTCAAGAAGGTCTTCTGGTTGGTGCTCGACAGCGTGGGCGCCGGCGAAATGCCCGACGCGGATCGCTATGGCGACCGCGGGGCCAATACGCTTGGAAACATCGCACGAACACGCGGCGCCCTGTCGCTTCCGCACCTCGGCCGCCTCGGCCTCGGTAATATCACTCCCATCGCAGGCACCCCCCCCGTGCCCCATGCCGATGGGCACTGGGGCCGCATGGCCGAACGTTCCCCCGGCAAGGATACGACGACCGGGCACTGGGAAATGGCCGGGGTCTCGTCGAGCGAACCCTTCGGAATGTTCCCGGATGGCTTTCCGCCTGAAATTCTCGATCCCTTCGTAACCGAAACGGGTCTGGGCGTGATCGGCAACTGCGCGGCCAGCGGCACCGAAATCATCGAACGCCTGGGCGCACAACACCAGGCCACCCGAAAGTGGATCGTCTACACCTCGGCCGATTCGGTGTTCCAGATCGCAGCGCACGAAGAGACCGTGCCGCTCGAAGAACTCTACGCGGGGTGCGAGGCCGCGCGTCGGATCCTCGATCCCTATCGGGTGGCCCGCGTGATCGCCCGTCCGTTCGTGGGCCATCCAGGGTCCTACAAGCGGACCTACAATCGTCGTGACTTTTCGATGCCGCCCCCGCGCCCCACGGTGCTGGACCGTTTGTCAGAGGCTGGCATTTCGGTGGTGGGCGTGGGCAAGATTTTCGACATCTTCGCGGGACGCGGCGTAACCCGCAGCGTGCACACCGAGGGCAACACCGACGGTCTCAGGCAAAGCGAAGAAGCCCTGAAATCGCTCGAGCAGGGCCTGGTGTTCACGAACCTCGTGGATTTCGATATGGTCTATGGCCATCGCCGCGACCCCGAAGGATACGCCCGGGCCTTGGAAGAGGTCGATGCCTTCCTGCCCCGGTTGCTCGATGCGGTTGGCCCGGAAGGTCTCGTGATCATCATGGCCGACCACGGCTGCGATCCGACGTCCACCTGGTCCACGGATCACACCCGCGAGTACGTGCCGCTGCTGGTCTGGCATCCCAAAATGACACGGGGCGAGGGCCTTGACCTCGGCACTCGCAACACCTTCGCAGACGCCGGACAAACCGTGGCCTGGGCACTGGGAATCACGCCGATTGACGAGGGCACTTCGCTGCTGTAGTCGGAACGTCTTCACCTAGTCCCAGCGTTGGATACCGCCGCCCGTGTTACCACCCGTGTTGCCACTGCCACCGCCCGAGCCAGCCTTGCGCTTGCGCTTGAGCTTGGCCACGAATGTCCCATCGGCCTTGATCGCCACGTCCCCGGTCAGGTCCTGATAGCCATCAAGTTGAAACAGCAGCGTTCGTGTGGCCGGATCGGGTTCGAAGGCAACGTCCAAGGGGGTGGTCCCGAGGTCCTTGTCTCCGTCCTTGACCTGGGCACCCGGCGGGACCGATTCGAGCCTCATCTTGAGGGTCTTCTTCCCGAGCTTGGCAACAAACGTCCCGTCTGCCTTGATGTCCACCACCCGAGTCAGATCCTCGTAGTTGTCGAGGACAAATTGCAGCGTTCTCTGGGTCGTCCCTGGCTCGAACTCGTGCGAAAGCGGGGTCTTTCCCAGTTCCCGGCGGCCGTCCTTGACCAGGGCCCCCTGGGGTTCCGAATCCAGCTTCATCTTGAGGGGCAGCGGCTTCAATTGGGCCAGATAGACCCCATCTGCCTGGATCTCGATGTCCTGAGTCAGATCAGCGTGGCCCTCGAGCCGGAAGAGCAATGCCCGCCGGGTCGTCCCGGGCTCGAACTCGTGCACGAACGGGGTCTTCCCCAGTTCCGTGGCACCGTCCTTGACCGTGGCCCCTGGCGGCCGCGAGTCCAACCGCATCTTGAGGGCGGTGGCCAAAGGAGGCAATGGTGGTTCCACCGCCCCCCCCCGACCGAACATCCAATACGCCCCGCCCAACAAGGCCAGCGCCACACCCACTACCACGAGGCCCATCACGAGCCCCTTGTGGGACTTCTTGGGGGCCGCCTCCTCGACCACGACCGGGCGGGCCGGCTGTGTTCCGGTCGAACGCCGCACCGGCGCGACCGCGACCGCGGTTTGCTCGCCGAAGCCGGCCTCCCCTGGACGCAGCGCGTTGGCGGTTGCGATCAACTCCTCGGCCGTGGGACGCGCCTCCGGGGACTTGGCCATCATGCGGCGTACGAGGTCGCGAAGCGCATCGGACGCCGGGCAGTCATCGGGCAGTTCCGGGATAGGATTCTGCACGTGCATGAACAGCACTTCGACCGGCGATTCCGCATCGAAGGGCTTGTGCCCGGAGAGCAGTTCGAACAGCATCACGCCCAGGGCATAGATGTCCGCCGATGGACCCACGGTCTGGCGACCGCGGGCCTGTTCGGGCGCCATATAGTGTGGCGTCCCGACGGCCACCCCGGCCCGAGTCACCGCGGCCTCGTTCGATTCCATGAACTTCGCGATGCCGAAGTCCAGGACCTTCACGAAATCCTGATCCCCGAAGATGTTCAGGAGCATGACATTGTCGGGCTTGAGGTCGCGGTGCACCAGGCCCACCGAATGCGCCTCGGCCAGGGACCCAGCGACATCCGCCACGATCTTCAAGGCCCGGGCCGGGGTGAAGGTACCACTTGCCTTGAGCGCCTTGCCCAGCGGCTTCCCGTCGAGGAACTCCATCACCATGTAAAGATTGCCGTCTTCGGACTGTCCGAAGTCGAACACCTTGATCGAGTGCGGGTGGGATAAAAGGCTGGCGGCCTTGACCTCGCGATGGAAGCGCTTGACCGCCTCGCCTTCGTCGGCATTTTCCATCCGGATGAGCTTGACGGCCACGATCTTCTTCATCGAGGTCTGGACGGCCTTGTACACCGCCCCCATGCCGCCGCGCCCGATCAGGGACTCGATCTTGTAACGCCCGTCGAGCACCCTTCCGATCATCGGGTCCTGCACTTCCTGCTTCACCTTCAGGGTCCGGGTCCCGCACTTTGGACACAGTTCCGCGTCGGATCGGGTTTCGCATTCCGGACAGACGAACAGACTCATGCGACTACTCCATCTTGCCGGAGTATAGCGCACAGAAGGCGCGGATGGATCATGCACGGCATGGTGCATCCGAAGCCTGCAACCACCCTTGAAACATAGCGAACGTTCGCTTTGCTACCCCTTGATCTCATTGACTTTTGCACCGTATCACCCGATCATCATCACATCTTGAACAGAGGGCAGTGATGGAATACGACCTCGAACAACTGATGAAGGGCCGTGAGACGTTCGCGCAGCAGGGAGGGCGTGACGTTTGTACCATGGCCGGGCAGTTCGAGCTCGTCAATCTGCTGCGGGCCATGGGCTACTACCCCTACTACTTCGAACTCTCGCGCAACGACGGACCCACGGCCCAAGCGGGCGATCGCCAATTCCTGATGTTCGGCTCGAACAATTATCTGGCCTTGACCCAGCACCCGGAGGTGACCGCAGCCGCAGCCCGTGCCTGCATGGAACTCGGAACAAGCATGACCGGCTCACGGCTCCTCAATGGAACGGCCTCCTATCATGTGGCGCTCGAGCGCGAGATCGCGCAGTTCGTAGGCAAGGAGGCCGCCCTGGTGACGTCCACGGGATACCAGGCCAACGTAGGCCTGTTGTCCGCCCTGCTCAACCGCAACTGCGTGGCGGTCCTGGACCGCTACTGCCATGCCAGCATGGTCGACGGATGCCGGGTCGCGAACTGCGAGATCCGGTACTTCAAGCACAATGATACGCGCGACCTCGAGAAGGTCCTGGCCGAGATCCCGCCACAAAAGGGCGTGCTGGTGATGGTCGATGGCGTGTACAGCATGGAGGGGGACATCGCACCCGTGCCCGACATCGTGCGTGTCGCCCATGCGGTCAACGCCCGGGTCATGGTCGACGATGCCCACGGACTCGGGGTCCTGGGCCAGGGCGGGCGCGGTACCGCATCCCACTTTGGCCTCACCGACGAGGTCGATCTGATCGTGGGCACGTTCAGCAAGTCCCTGGCTTCGATCGGCGGCTGGATCGCGGGCAAGGCTGACGTCATCGACTACGTGAAGCACTTCGGTCGTCCCCTGCTGTTCAGCGCCAGCGCATCGCCATCGGCCGTGGCCGCAGCCGGTGCGGCACTGAACGTCCTGCGCACGCACCCGGAGATGGTCGATCACCTTGCAGCCAACGCCCGATACTGGCAAGACGGTCTGCGGGCGCTCGGGCTCGAGGTCGGTGCCTCGGCCTCGCCGATCGTGCCGATCCTGATCGGCAGCGAGATCCCGACGCTCGGCATCTGGAAAGAACTGCTCGATGCGGGTGTTTTCGTGAACCCCGTGGTCTACCCGGCAGTGCCGCACCACCGCGCCATGCTGCGCACCTCCGTGACGGCCGGCCACACGCGCGAACACCTGGATCAGGCCCTCGAGATCGTGGGACGCGTCACCGAGGCCTTCAACATCCGCACGACCTCGGGCGTCACGGTTCACTGAAGCTTCCGCGCAAGGAGGAATGAATGTCCGTCGACATCGCCACGGTTCGCACGTCTTCGGACCTGCGTGAATTCATCGAAGTACCCTATCGAATCATGGCCCACGACCCCTGTTTCGTCCCGCCCCTGCGCATTGAACGCAAGGCAGCCCTCGGTAAGCGAAATCCGTTCTTCGCGCATGGCGAAGCCGAGTATCTGCTGGCGCGTCGGGGCGATCGGGTCGTGGGTCGTATCAGTGCCCACATCAACCGCCTGCATGACGAACGATACCAAGACAACACGGGCTTCTTCGGATTCTTCGACTGCGAACCCGACGCGGAAACGGCCCGGGCTTTGGTCGATGCCGCGGCCGCGCGCCTGGCGGCCAGGGGACGCACCGCGATGCGCGGCCCGTTCAACTTCACGATCAACGACGAGTGCGGGGTCCTCGTCGAGGGGTTCGACACGCCGCCCTATTTGATGATGACCCACAACCCGCCCTACTACGACTCTCTGTTGCAGGGCGCGGGTTTGAACAAGGCCAGGGACCTGTTCGCGTGGCAGTATGACGCAACGCGCCCCGTGCCCGACATCACGGCGCAGATCGCCGATGCGGTGCGTCAGACCCCGGGACTGACGCTTCGCAAGGTCACACGGAGCACCCTGGTTGCCGACATGCCGAAGATCGTCGAGGTGTTCAACGATGCGTGGTCGAAGAACTGGGGATTCGTGCCCATGACCGACCGCGAGATGCAGGCGCTGGCCGCGGAATTACGTTGGGTGTTCGAGCCCGAACTGGCCCTGATCGCCGAGGTCGACGGACAGGTCGCGGCCATCTCTTTAGCTTTGCCGAACCTGAACGAGTTCTTCGGGGACCTCGATGGACGGCTGCTGCCCTTCAACTGGGCGCGCCTTCTGACCCGTCTGGTGTTTCGCCGTCCGCGAACCGCGCGACTGGCCCTGCTAGGGGTCAAGAAGGAGTTCCGTTCGATCGCCATGGGTGGGCTTTCCGTGTTGCTGTATGCGGAAATGCACCGTCGCGGCGCAGCGATCGGCGTGATCGGAGGCGAACTGTCCTGGACGCTCGAAGACAACGAACGGATCAATCACGGGATTGAGTTGATGGGCGGCACGGTGTACAAGAAATACCGGATCTACGACAAGACCCTGGCTTGAACGGGAAGCGACATGCCACGTCCGTCCAGACGCGACAATGTTCTGAAGGCCGCACGCAAGCTGTTCATCCGCAACGGCTACCAGGGGACCTCGTTGCGGGCTATTGCGGCCGAATCCGGCATGACCATCGGTGCGATCTATCACCATTTCCGCAACAAGGAACAGTTGTACCGGGGGATCCTGACTGACCATAGCATGGGCGACCACCTCGACCGGATCGCGGCCCTGGTCATGTCGCCCGAGTTTCCCGACAATCTGGCCGAGGTCGGACGCGTCATCTGGCAGGCGGCCCGCGAAAACAAGGACTTCTTCAAGCTGGTTTACGTGGACATCCTGGAATTCGGGGGCAAGAACGTGAAGCCCCTCGTGCAGGAGATGCGCACGGGATCGGGCGAGCTCGCTCATGTCCTGCTGCAAGACCGCATGAGGCGAGGCGAGTTGGCCCCCCTGGACCCGCACGTGATCTTCCGATGCCTGATCGACATCTTCCTGCACTACTACCTGGAAGAAATGATGCTCGACAAGTCCCTGGCATCGGACATCGGCCTGTCCGAAGAGGAAGTGGCGCGTCAGCTTGCGTGCATTCTTCTGAACGGCATCCGGAAGCGCTAGCTAGCAGATCCATCCGTTTTCCCGATACCAGGCCGTGGCCGCAGCCACACCCCGATCGAGGTCGTACTCGGGAACAAAGCCGGTGTCGTGCACGAACGCCGAACCGTCGGCCACCCAAGGCTGCAACAGTTCGCGGGCCTTGTCGCGCGACAGAATGAAGGACCGCCGCGTGGCCCACGCAGCACCGTCCGCAACCCCGGCCACGGCCTTGAGCACCCAGGCGGGCAGAGGCAACATCCGGGCCTTGCGCCCCACGGCCTCGGCCACCGCCCGTCCGAAGGCCTCCCAGGTATGCGGCTGTCCGTCGGTCACGAAATAGGTTCGGCCCGAGGATGCCCTCTGTTGCATCGCAATGCACACGGCCCGGGCCAGATCACGGGCATAAAGGGCCGAGAAGGGGCGCGACGGGTCGCCGATCATGGGCAGGAACCCTCGTGCCGCGAACCGGAAGTACAAGAAGATGTCGCGGTCCCTCGGACCATAGATGGCCGGGGGCCGCAGGATGGTCACGGGCAAGCGATCCGCGCGGGTTAGTGCCTCGACTTCGCCCCGGCGCTTACTGTGTCCGTAGGCGCTGACCGGGGCCGATGGCGCGTCTTCGCACAGGGGCGCAATCGATGGCCGGGCCGCGGCCAGGGAACTGATCAGCACGAATCGTTGCAGATGCGGGGCGTGACGGACCAGGGCATCCATCCATACCCCGACCATGTCGCCGTTGATCGACCTCATATCGGCAGGACTTCCGGCGGTCAGACCCGCGACATGAACGAAGTGGTCGGCCGCCCCAAGTTCGGTGGCCATGGTGTCGGGGGAATGAAGCGGGCACCGATGGATCACCACGCCATTGGGCAGACCATCGATGCGGCTCGAATCGCGTGCGATCACATGGGTTTCGTACCCGACCTCAACCAGGGCCTCGACCACGTGGCTGCCCACGAAGCCCGTGCCCCCGGTCACGAACACCACGGCCATCCCATCACCTTTCCGTGCGCCGTGCCGCACGCACGAGCCGTTCCACCACCGCGTTCCCGGCCATCCAGACCGCATCCGCCAAGTCGTTGCCCAGGGCCAGACCGCCCGCCAGGGTTGCGCTGAAGGTACAACCGGACCCATGCACCGAGGCGAGCAGACGCCGGCGCCGGAACACGGTCACCCGCCCTCCGGCCTCGGACAGCACGTCATCCACGTGGGGCCCGTCCAGATGTCCCCCCTTGATCACCACCGCGACACCGCAACCTGCGGCGATGATACGGGCCGCATCCACCATATCTTCGCGGTTGCGGATAGGGCGTCGGGCAAGGACCTCGGCCTCGGGCACGTTCGGGGTCACGACCTCGCAGCAGGGCAGGATCGCGCGCGACCAGGCCGACAAATCACCGTCAGTGGTCAATCTTCCCCCGGCGCCGGCCGCGAGCAGCGGGTCCGCCACCACCCGCATTCGGCGGCCGCAGGCCCGCGCCGACGCATCCAGTTCCTGCAGCAAGCCCCCGATGGCCTCGGTGTTGGCAACGGACCCCAGCATTCCGATCTTGACGAGTTCGGGTGGCGCGTGGCCCAGGGCCAGCCGGGCCTCAGCAAGCAGCAACGCCGGGGATACGGCCTCGAAGGCCTCGAACGTCTGGTGATTCTGTGCCGTGACCGCGGTCACGATGGGAACGGCGTCGAGATCCATGGCCTGCAGCGTCGCAAGGTCCCGCAGGATCCCGGCCCCTCCGCTCGCGTCGAAGCCTGCCACCACGAGCACTCGGGGGCGCACCTCGTTCATCCTGACACCTCATTGCCTCGGGGCCCGCTGCACCATGCTGATCACGTATCGGACCACCAGCCCCGCACAGGCCAGGACATAGAGCGCGATCGGCAGCCACAGAATCGTCTGGTCGTCCCGCACGATCATCGAAGAACGCTCGGCGATGATTCGCGAGGGAATCTGGTCGAGCAGCACCGCGATCCAGAACGCATTCAGAACCAGATTGAACAAGACCATGAACCCGTTCATCCACGGGCGTTTACCCATGCGGGCCGCCAGTCGGATCGCAAGCACCAGCCACAGCACCAACCCCATGACGACATACATGGTCGGATAGGGAAAGGGTCGGGCAAAGACGATCCATCCCAAGACCACCGTGCCCAGCCCATGAACCGCCAGGATGGCCGCGGCCAGTCCGCGCCGAAGGACCTTGCGCACACGCCGCAATCGGGCCACATCGTCCTGCAGTACCTCGCGGACCAGTTCGGCAGCACCCTCGTTGTCGCCTGTGGCCAATGGTTTTCCTGCCCGAGTGGCTGCCAATATGGTAGTCTGTTCGCAAGACATTGGAAAGTGCGGAGGCGGATGTGCTGATCCCGACGTTGGAACTCTCGCGGCAACCCGATGCGCGATCCCGCGGGGCCTATGACCCCGAACTGGATCGGGACCGGTTGGTCGCCGAGGTTTCACGATGGGGCCGCCTGGGCGAGGTCCTGATCGTGGATCGCGATGCCGAGCAGGGCATCGCAAACCATCAGGAACTGATCGGGCAACTGACCCGTCTGGCCTTGTGCCGCATTCAGGCGGCCATCGCATCCGAGGATCGCGCCAATTTCTGGCTGCGACAGGGAAGTCATCGTCTGGTCATCCCCGCGTCCGCCGCCTCGGAGGTCCTCGCACGCCTTCCCCGACGCCATCTCCTCGCGCAGATCGCCTGGCCCGCAAATGGTGCCGCGGGGCCTGGGGCAGTCGAGGAACTGGTGCGATCCATCCAGATCCTGGCCCCGCAGGTAAGCGGATTCGTCTGCTCGGCCGCCGGTTCCTTGTCACAGGTCCACGAGGGTGCCGCACGGCAGTTGTTCAGGGCCACCTCGCAACCGATTACCGTGGCGGTGGATGCGGCCAGCACGGAAGACTTGATTCGGTTCGATCGGATGGGCCATGACGTGGCCTGTCCGGTCGCGGCCATCACCCCGCCCACCTCGGCCGAAGAGGTCCTGATCCGTTTGCTCGACTTCTCGGACGGTCCTTTGTCGACCATCGTTTCGGATCAATACGGTCAGGTCCTGCTTCTGGCTCGCTCTTCGCAGGACTCCCTGCGTGAAACAATCACCTCCGGGCGATGCCGCTTCGCAGATACTGAAGTGTCCGGGCATCGTGTTTTGCGGCTCCGGGTCAACTGCCGGCGCAATGCGCTCTGGATCAGCGTGGTGCCCCACGGCCGCTCTTGCGAGCGCAACGCCTATTCCTGTTTCGGGGATGGGACCCCCGACTTCGGCTTGGCACGCATGGCCGACGTGATCCGCGACCGACGCGAACGGCCCATGCCCGGGTCGTACACGTCGTTCCTGTTCGAAAAAGACGATCGCCTTCCCCGCAAGCTGCACGAGGAGGTCTACGAGCTCCTGTCAGCCCCGACGCGCGACAATCTGGTGTGGGAGGCCGCGGACGTGCTGTACTTCTATCTGGCCTTCCTGGCACGCAAGGGAGTCACGCTCGACGAGGTCATCACGGAACTGCGGGGGCGCGAGCAGTAGACGGGCTGGAGCGGGCAGCTCAGAACGTCACAATTGCCACCAGAGGTCCACGATGGGATACACGGGGAAGTCCTTGATGTCCGAGGCCGACGAGCCCACCTGGATCGGAAACTTCCCAACGGCCACTCCCACGGTCAGGCGAAGCTGATAAAAGGCGTGGGAATAGGTCGCTGACACTACGGCCGTCCCGAGGCCTCGGTCGCGATAGTAGTCATCCTGAAACCCAATCGACACCATGTCGGATGGGGTCAACAAGGCCACCACGTTGCCCCCGAACATCATGCCGTGGCCGATCGGCGAGACGTCGAGCAGATAGCCCGCCTGGGCCGTGATGGCAACGCGCTCGCCGAGCGGCAGGGTGAGCATCGGGAATGCGGCCATGGTCCCGGGGAAGTTCAGGGCCTCGGGGTCGAGGAAGGTTTCGACATAGGCCAGATTCATCGACACGGTCACCGGTCCGTCGAACGCCTTGTACCGGATCGCCACGTTCGGGGTGAGCAGCAGGTGCAGGATGGGATGGGTCGATATCGTGAGTTCGTCCAAAATCCCGAACTGCAAGGGCCCGACGACCGCGACGATGAACTCCCCTTCCTCGAGCGTGTAGGCCGTGCCGTGCACCACGTTCTTGACGGTCCCGAACTGTGCACGAACCGACCCGCCCCACAGCATCACTGCCAGGAGCACGGCCACCCAGGCGACGCCTGAGCCGCATCCACGCAACGACCCGCCGTTCATGCGCTCACTGCACCTCGACCGGAAGTTCGGTCACCACGCCCTTGAAGATTCGGCATTCCTTGGGATTGCAGATCGAGAAGTCCGACACCGCCCGCATCCGTCCTGAACCAGCCGTCTGACCGGACAGGGCGATCGGCAGGACCCCGACCCCGCCCTCGGCGCGGAAATCACCGCCGCCCGAGGTGAAGTCGGTGCGATCGGGCAAGACTTTCTGCAATTCAGACAACCGGACCTTCGCCGGGAATTCCTCGTTCCAGTGATAGCCCTGCAAGGGCACGAATCGCACCTGTGCCTCGGTCCGCTCGCCCGAGCGGACCGTGACCGCAGGGGCTTCGATCCGGTACCAGGCAGCATCCGCGGTCGGGGCCTCGCCCTTGCAGCCCCAAGACCACACCATCAACAACGCCCAAAACCCGGACAGAATCCGCTTTCTCATCCAAGGGCCTCGCTCTCGACCGACCGTATTCTAGCACGTCGTGTGTCGCCGTTTTCTTGGGCCCAGTCGTGACCGGGTGCTACAATCCCTTTTGCGACTAGCTCGCTGGGTTCGGAGTGTCGTGATGATCGCATTACATCAGGTTCGTCCAAGGTTTCGATGGGCCCAGACACTGCCCCTGATCCTGATGATGGGCGTACTTGCCTGCAAGGCGGAGCCCGTGACCCGCACCACTCCGAAGGGGGCCTTCACCCTGTATGTAACGAGCGCCCGGGAAGGCAATTACGAAGCGATCTACCCGATGATCGTCCGCGACCTTCAGGACAAGATCGCCGCGACCTACCAGAACGTACAAACAGCCCGCCATCTGATCGAGGCGAACTACCCGCCGGCGCTTCGCAATCAGGCACTGGCCGACCTGGGCCGCCCCGAGGTTCGCAACGCGGACCACGTGGGGCGCTACTTCGCGGCGCTGGTGGGCTCTGCAGGCAAACCCGCACTATCCACCGCAGAACTCTTGTCTTCGCGACTCAAGCGGATCGAGGAAAAGGACCTTGACCAGGGCGGGGGGCGCTTCATCCTGACCACGGTGTCGGGCGCCACGCTCGAATTCGTGCGCGGGGGCGACGACCTGTACTACATGGTGCCGAACCCCGAGGACGTGCAATTGCTGCATCGCGAGTATCTGCGTTCGATCGAGCGACTCGCCGCCACCCAGAGCGCGGTCGCTTCGTTCCGGTCACAGACCAACAGGCCGGCAAGGGTGTCCCCGAAATAGCCTTCAGCGTGGGGAAACCGGGGCCTTGGCACGCAGATCAGCAACGCGCTTCTTCAAGGATTCCCCCGTGTGTTTCGACAGTTTCAGATAGCCATCGATCCCTTCCACCTGCGCGTAGATCGACTCTTCGTGCTCGTCGGACAACCGGATCACGATGTCTTGTGCGTCGGCCAGCTTCAACGCGACCCGTGTGGCCGTCTGCTGGATCTCGATCCCGGGCGGAAGCTGCGGCAGGTAGTCCGAAACGTACAGATTGGCGATCGAAGACAGGTAGGAGTTGACGTCCCCCTCCTTTTCCCAAGCGGGCTGCACGAACCGCCAGACCGTCTTGTTCACGTTCGATTCCGATTCGGCTGCAGGCGCCTCTTCGGCCACGAGTTGTATCCGGCGATCAACTTCGGGTGCCAAGGGGTCTTCGATCGTGATGGCAACGACGTCAGAGGCTTCGAAGTCGAAGGCCTTCTTGTCTCGCAGGGCCTTGATCCCACCTTCGAAGGGACGTCCGAAATTGCGCCCGATGACGCGGTACAAGCGATCCTGCCCCGGGATCCGGACGAACGAATCGCCTTCGCCCATGCCCTCTTCGACCTTCTGAGTTTTGCCTATCTCCAGGGTTGCGAACACGCTGTCGCCCTGATGCAGAGTCACCCGCGTAGTCTGCGCCGGGTCGAGCCCGAATTCGGACAGGTTCCCCTCCCGGACCTTGGTGGACATCACGGAGGCCACATCCTCGCGGAACAGTTCGAGGATCTGCCGAATTCTGTAGCGGTCGGCCAGGGCACCCTGGGGAGGGGTCATCATCCAGCGCCCGGTCTTCTTACGGGTCAGGGTCACCTGTTCGCCACCGAGGCTCACCTCGATGGAATCAATCGGCGCCACCTCGTCGATCCGGTCGACCTTCTGGCCCGCCCCCCAGCCCGCGATCTTCAGGGCGGGGTCCGTGCCTCGCTCCGGCCACAGCGTGACCACGGCCACCATCGCCAGAAGGCCCAGAAACACCCCCATGATCCAGCGTGTGGTTGCATTCATCATCCCTTCCTCCGACGCGTCGCAAACCGGATCGCCCCACCGAGCACGAACAACAGGGGCACACCAAGGATCACGGACAGCGCGATCGCAGTCTGGCCGGTAGACGACACCTCCACGATGGGACGACGAACCATGCCCTTGGATCGGATGTCCACGAGCGCCTCGTTCTGCACGCCCCAATCCAGGCAGTTGTAGATGAAATCCAGGTTCGCCTGCACGATCGGCGAGACCTGCGCCAGGCGCACCTGCCAGTTCTGGAAGGCCGCGACGTAATCCTTGAGCTTCATGAAGAAGTCCGCGTTCCCGCTGGACAGATCCGATAGCTTGAAGCCGTCGAACACCTTATCGGTGGACAGATTCTCGAGCCCGAGGGTACTGCCCACGACCAGGAGCCGTCCCTCGCCCCGCTCGCGGAACGGCCGCTCGACCGGCGCCGGTTGGGGCCGGTTCGGTCCCTTTTCGCCTTCGTCCGGACGCGACGGCACCGGCTTGCCCGCGAAGGCGGACGTGAAGGTGCCGCGAGACACCATGGCCACGATGTGCGGTCCGTTCTTGGGAAGGCCCGGGATCTGCTGCAGGAGTTCCGGGGGCGAAAGCCGCAGATCCCCCGACGTGGCACTGGCCTCCGGCGAGGTGCGCACCAGCGGCGTGACCGTGACACCGGGAAGGCTCAGTTCGGACATGGTCGATACATAGGGCATGGTGATGCTTTCCAGACGCCGCACCAGCACATGGCCACGATCCATGTCCGAGAACGTGGGCAGCAGCGGATACGGGAATTCCCGCTGGCTCTGCAGGGTGAACTGGCCCTG
>CAYRIB010000009.1:42507-45663 GCA_964424165.1 uncultured Myxococcales bacterium
CCATGGATGACCAGCACCGCCACGTCGTCGGGGATGTCCTGTCCGGGGTCGATGCGTTTTAGGTTCAGGCCCCGACGCACGAACAGCCCACGACGAAGCTGCTCGTTGATCTGGTGGATCTGGTTTTCGATCTGCATGGCCTGATGAACGAACTGCTGCGCCAAGGGGTTCTGCTGTCCGAGCATGCCCGCGATTTCGGGCCGGATCAGGGGCTCGGCATCGGGGAAGGGACAGAACTCGCGATGCCCGCACAGGAAACCGATCGCCTTGCGTCCGGGCGCGTTGCGCAGCAGGTCGTGTTCCTTGTCTACCGCGGCGCGAACGGCGATCATGCGTTCGGCGACCAGCGCGGCCTGTCCACCCGCAGGGTCATCCAGTTGGCGGCCCATCTCGCCGAGCAGTTCCACAAAGCCGCGGGCCGTATTCGCGAGTTGGTCCAGATTCTCGTTCTTGCCCTTCAGGCCCTCGGCACGCGCCACGGCCGGCCCGACCGCATCGCAGGTGCGGTTGAACGCTGCCCGGTCCACCCGCAGGGCCGACACCAGGTCGCCGCCGCCCACCAGTGCGCCCAAGGCCGCGTTCTTGTCCGTGCCCTTCTTGCGGTAGGATTCGAGCTGGTCGCTGCAGGCACGCGTCGCCTCCGCGACCGCGGTTCCCGCATCGAGCAAATCCTTCATGCCCGTGGATTTCTCGTACTTCTCTTTGAGCCGAAGCAGGATACGGGTGATCTCGAACTCGAACGTTTCGGGTTCCAGGGCCAGGGGGAAAACCTCCATCTGGTCGCGGTACTGGAACGTGGCGCCGATGGCGTACTTCTGGAATTCGAGGCGCCCGCCTTCGACCTGCGCGCTCTTGCCCGTGAACAGCTCGAGCCGGGCCTGAGCGGCCTTTTCCTCGATGTCGTCGCGCACCTGTGTCACGGTCATCCGACCGCCCGAGTAAGACTGGTACTCCGCAAGCTTGTCGAGCAGTTCCCGCCCCACCCCTCGGATGTCGCGCTCCCGGCCATACCCGGCGGACACCGTGGGCGGAAGGTCCTTGGAGACGAACACCTGGACATCCACCTCGTCGAGCGCGGCGATGGCATCCCGACTCACGTCCGACAGTGTGTAGCGGGCGTTGTCGGTCACGTCCGCCTTGCCGAAAACCCATGCCCCGATCACATTGAGCAGCACGAGGATCCCCAGGACACCCAGCACCGCCACCCAACTATTGGTGCGGGCCGAGCGCCCGCTGCTGGTCTTGGTCGTCATGACAAGCTACCTCCACTTCCGGGATTGCAGCGAATGATTGGCCAGGGCCATGCACCCCACGATCACCGACACGAAGAACAGGATGTCCCGGGTATCGAGCACCCCGCGTGCCACGGACGTGAAGTGATGGTGGAACGAGATCCGGTCGAACACCTCGATCGAGCGCATCCCAAAGGCCTCGGGAATGCGATCCACGAAGGTGAACGCCGCGCAGATCACGATCGCGACCAGAAAGGCCACGACCTGCGAACGGGTCCACGACGACGCGAGCACCCCGATGGCCAGATAGGCGGACCCGACCAGGAACACCCCGAAATAGCCCCCGATCACCGGGCCCCAATCCGGCCGCCCCAGCAGGGCCACCATGATCGGGTAGGCCAGCGTCAAGGCCATGGCCACGCCCAGGAAGCCCATGGCGCCGAGCAGTTTGCCCACCACGATCTCGGTCTCGGTCACGGGCAGGGTCAGCAGCAGTTCCATGGTGCCGAGCTTGCGCTCCTCGGCAAGCAGGCGCATCGAGATCGCCGGCAGGATGATCGTGAACAGAAACACCATCCATTCGAACAGCGGTCGCAGCGTGGCTTCCCTGGCCTCGAAGAACCCCTCCTTGGGCAGCAGGAACGGCACCCGGAAGAAGAAGGTGACGCCCAGCAGCACCAGGAACAGGGCGATGGCGATGTAGGCCACCGGGGAACCGAAATAGGCGAAGAACTCGCGTCGTGCGATGGCACCGATGTTTCGCATGATGGCCCTCCTACTGCATGGTGATGCGCTGAAAGATGGACTCGAGGTCCAACCGTTCGCGCCGAAGTTCGAGGATGGTCGATTGGTGCGCCACGCACGCGTCGAACACGGCCGCACGGAGGTCGATGTCTCGCGCTGCCTCGATGCAAAACGCGACCGCACCCGTTTCGCCGCTTTCCAACGGCGTCACGCCGCTGGCCCCAGGGATGCGGGACAGGGCCGAACCGAGCGATGGCACGTCGCCGGTGCGGGCCGTCAGCAGGAACGAATTGCCTCCGCCGTGGGCCGCCTGGATCTGATCCGGGGTCCCGTCGGCAGCAATCCGCCCCCGGTGGATCACGATGATGCGATTGCAGCTTGCGGTCACCTCGTGCAGGTTGTGCGTCGACAGGATCACGGTACGGTCCTGCCCGAGTTCCTTGATGAGTTGACGGATCTCGACGATCTGGTTCGGGTCGAGGCCACTGGTCGGCTCGTCGAGGATCAGGATTTCGGGGTCGTGAATCATGGCCTGTGCCAGTCCCACGCGCTGGCGATAGCCCTTGGACAGGGTCCCGATCTCCTGATCGAGCACGTGGCTGACGCCTACGGTCTTGGCCACCGCATCGATACGCGCCGCGACGTCCTTGTCCGCGATGCCGCGTACCGTGGCCACGAAGTGCAGGTACTCCCGGCCCGACATGTCGGTATAGAGGGGCGCGTTCTCGGGCAGGTAGCCGATGCGGGATCGCACCGCCACGCCATCCTGCACCACGTCGCGGCCGTCTACCATCACCGTGCCCGAGGTCGCGGCCAAGAATCCGGTGATGATCTTCATGCACGTGGTCTTGCCTGCCCCGTTCGGTCCCAGGAAGCCGACCACGTCTCCCTGGCGTACCGAGAAGCTCACGCCGTCGAGGGCGCGGATCGGCCCGTATTCCTTGACCAGATCGGCGACTTCAATCATGTTGCTCGCTCCTGCTTGCTGTTCCAACGTTGCCCGGGGTCCGGGCCAGCGGATAACCCGGGATGGCCCAAGATTATTCCCTCGGGGGTGGTGACGGTCAAGCACCCCCTGTTTCGCGTGCTTCCAGGGATCGTCCTTCCCATCGCCCGGGTTCAGGCTATAATCCGTGCGTTGCGTTGCGAGGAGGACCATCATGATCCGTCGCCTGATCCC
>CAYRIB010000009.1:45763-52122 GCA_964424165.1 uncultured Myxococcales bacterium
GCCGCTGCCGTGGCGCCATCCCCAACCGCCACCCCCGAAGGCGGGGCTCTGTCGGACAAGGACAAGCTCGCGCGGTGCTACTCCGAAGTCTACTGTGCGCAGAAGAAGGGCGAGATGAGCAAGATCCTGGACATCTACAAGTCCTACGGGTTTGAAACCCCCCAGGTGTTCACCAAGGCGTGGATCGAAGCGGCCAAGGACACCGACTGGGTCACCAAGCTCGCCTACGAAGTGTCGAAGAAGTGCCCTACCCCGCCGGCGAAGTAGGATCCGCAACGCCCCGCGCCACCACCACGGCCTGCTGCGAATCGGCATCCCGCAACACCAGGATCGGACATCCATACACGCGAGAAAGCATGGCGGGATCGGCCAGGTCACCGGGTGTTCCAATGGCGACCAGACGGCCCTGTGCCAGGACTGCGATGCGGTCGCAATAGCCTAGCGCTAGATTGAGATCGTGCAACGAAACCAGCACGGACGTACCCCGATCCCTGCTCAGTGCACGCAAACGGCGCATGAGATCGGCAGCACGCGCCAGGTCCAGGTTGGCCGCAGGTTCGTCAAGCAGCAACAGCGGGGTCTGCTGCGCCAGGGATCGTGCGATCAGGGCCAGTCGCTGTTCCCCGGACGACAATTGTGCCACGCGTCGATCCGCCAGATGCACGATATCGAGCGTTTGCAGGGCCTCGCGGATGGCGGCCAGGTCCGTTCGATCCTCGAACATGCCTTTCAGGTGCACGATTCGGCCCTGGGCCACGAGTTCTTGCACGCTCAAGGGGCCGATGTGGCCCGGTGACGGAGGGACGAATGCCACCATTCGGGCCGTCGCCCGCCGTGACCAGTTCGCGCTGCCCTGGCCCAACACCGTGACCTCGCCGCGTGCGGGATGCAGCAGGCCTGCGGCAATGCGCAGCAGCGTGCTCTTGCCCGCGCCGTTCGGCCCGATCAAACCGACCACCTCGCCCGGGGCGCAGGACAAACTCACCTCGCCAAGGGCATCCTGCGAAGCCCCCGGGTACCGAAAGCCAATCCGCTGCAGATGCAGGGCGTTTGCGCTCATGCGTCCTGCCTCATCTCGCGCCGCAGCAGCCACACGAATACCGGGCCTCCGATCAGGGCCGTGAAGGCACCGACCGGGGCCTCGGTTTCGAACACGGGAAACAGCATGCGCGCCATCAGGTCCGAGGCGACCAGAAAGGCGGCACCCAGCAGTGCCGCAGCCGGGAGGTTGCGCCGCAGGTCCGTGCCCAGCAGAAGGCGCGTGGCGTGCGGTACGATCAGGCCCACGAATCCGATCAGGCCCGCCACGGATACGGCGCATGCGACCAGCAGCGACGCGGCCACGAACACGATGCGCGTCACCCGGTTGGCATCCACGCCCACGCTCGCCGCGTCATCCTCGCCGAGTGCAAGCGCGTTGAGCGCCGGGGTGGTGCGGTAGATGGTGAGAGTCCCGATCAGGGTGATCAGCGCAGTGACCCCGAGGGCCCCGGGGCCACGGATTTCCGAGGACAGGGAACCCATGAGCCACAACAGCATTTCCTGCACCTTGCGGGCATCGACGAGCACCTTGAGCACCAGAATCAGCGAGGACGCGAAGGTGTTGAACACCACGCCAATCAGCAGGACCTCGTAGGCGCGCATGCGGCCATAGCGATCCCGCGACAGGCGATAGGTGAGGGCCAACGTTGCAAGGCCGAACGCGAACGCCAGGCCTGGCCCGGCCCACGACCCGATCACGGCCGACAACGGCAGCAGCATGGCCACGGTGCCGCCGACCGCGGCGCCGCCCGCCACCCCGATGATGAACGGGTCGGCCAGGGGATTGCGCAGCACGGCTTGGAATGCCAGACCCGCCACCGACAGAGAGGTGCCGACCAGGGCGGCGAGCAGGGTCCGGGGCAGACGCTCGTGCAGCAGGATCAGGCGATCCAGCGGGGCAGTCCCCTGGACCGCGCCTTGCAGATCGAGGTCCGTAGCACCGAATGCCATCGACAGCGCCATCACACCGAACAGCAGCAGGCACAGCAGTGCGAGCACCATCGGGTCGCCACCCGGCAACGGGCGAAGGCGCACGTTCATGGGCGCCCTCCGACCGCAAGGACAATGGCCGCGGTGAGCGCGCGAGCCGCATCTGCGGTCGACGGCCCTGGCCGGATCACCCCGTCATCCGGGACCCGGACCACCCGATGGAGTCGGGCGGCACGCACTCCGGCCGGTGCCAGCACGGCCCCGAAGTCGTCGTCGGTGTCCACGGACCCGTCCACGATGACGTCCGGGTCCGCACGCAACACCTGTTCGAGCGACCAGGTGGGAAACGTCACGTCCCCGGCCGTGACGACGTTGACCGCACCCATCTCGGTCAGCAAGGCCCCCAGAAACGAGGCTGGCCCTGCCACCACGATCGGATTGCGCCCCGCCACGAACAGAACGCGCAACGGCGGGTCCTGCAACAAACTCCCGGACACGGCCTTCCACCCCATGGCGAGCGATTTTTCCAACCGCATGCCGGCCTCGGGTGCTTCGAGGGCATTCGCGATGGCCCGGGTGCCCGAAATGATGCTCGCGGGCGTCTCGAACGATAGCGTCAGCACCCGGGCACCGGCGGTCGAAAGGAGGCTTGCCAGCTGACCGGACAATACCACCGGAGACCCGATCACCAGGTCCGGACGCAAACTCAACACCGCCTCGGTGGACACATCGAGGATCCCGCCCACGCGTGTTCGCTCGCGAGCCTCGGCCGGGTGCAAACAGTACCGGGTCACCCCTACGACGTGATCACCGAACCCCATGGCGAACAGGATTTCGGTGGCGTTGGGCAACAGGGACACCACGCGGGGATGGGGCGCGCTTTGCAACGGGGCCGGGGCACGACATCCCAACAGCAGCGCGATGACCAGGACGCCCAGACGCATCAACGCACCTCCGCGAACCCGCCCTCCACGAGGTCGATGGCGAACAGGGAATGGGACATCAAGCCGCTGACGTAGGCCGTGACGTGATCCGGCCCGACTACCAGATCATAGGGATTGCTCGCCGCGGGCAATGTCACGACCTGGCCGAGCATCGACCCGTCGGACAGGCGTACCCCGGTCACATTGTTGTCCCCCGAGTTCAGGATCAGCAAGTGATCATCCCACAAAGCGATGCGGTTCGGCCACAAACCGGTCGTGGCAAAAACAGGGGTCTCGGCGCCGAATCCGTCGTTGATGCGGATGCGGCTGACCGTGTTCCCGATGCAGAACAGTACGTAGAGGGTCGGGTCCGGGGCTGTTTGCAACGCAAGGTCACAGATGCCTTCCATGGCGCCCGGCACCTGCCCGGCCTCGACCGGCTCCCAGGCCCCCCCGGCCAAGGCGTCGGTAACCGGGTCGATGGCCATGAGGCGATCCTGGTTGAAGCTGGCCGCAATCACATGTCCCGAAGGGGTGGCGATCAGCATGATGCCATCCTGTGCCGAAAGGTCCCCGAGCGCGATGGGATCGTCGGCCCCCCGCAGCAGTGTCATGTTTTCGAGGTCCACGACCAGCACTGCCGCAGACGAGGAACTGCCCAGGTAGGCACGCCCGTCCGACAAGGGCACCAGGGACTTGGGTAGACCCACGAGCGGGTGCACATCCGACCGGGGAATCGGGATCGATCGCGTGACTGCGGTCGCGGTGCGAGCTGTGGCCAGGAGGATCTCGTCGATGGCGCCCGGGGTCCCCGGTTGCACCAGACCGGACAGAGCGTCGAACGTGGACTCGCCCGAGCACACCACGAATGCCCGGTCCGGCCCGACCACAATCGCCTGGGGGTTCTTCGCCGAGGTCGGGATGTGGTTGATTACCGTCAGGGTCTGGCGATCGAGTACCGTAACGAACCCCGTGCCGAACGTCATCTGGGTGCCCTCATACCCGAAGGCCGTGTTGGCCACGAGTACGAGGTCCCCGATGACGGCCACCCCCTCGGGCGCAGCAAAGGCCGCGCCCGGACTAAACGGTGGTTCGACGGCGTCCGGCCAAGCCTCCGGCCACACCTCGGCCACGTCGTCTTCGTGCGCATCCGGCGCCAACCCCACGGCGTCGGCCGGGTCCTGCACGGACTCGCACGCGAGCGCCTGGCAAAGCATCACAAGCACGATCAACCCCCATCGCCGCATCGCATCCTCCCTTCAGTTGGCGACCCGGACCGTGGCAAAGAAGGCCCGGCCCGGAATCGGATATTGCATGAAGTCCACCGCATCGCGCTTGTCGAGCACGTTCATCACATCGAGGGCCAGGGTCACCGCCGAGTGCGGTCGCAAGGTGATGCGGGCATCGAGCATGACCCGCGCCTCTTCGTGCAGGGCCTCGAACCGGTCCAGAAAGAAGCCGCTGCCGGCCTGCAACGCAGCATTCAACCCCACCGGTCCGATCTCCCATCCCACATCCATTGCGGCCCGGTGCCGGGGGCGGCCGGGCAAACTCATGCCCGAGGCAAAGCGTGCCATCTGAAAGGTGTACGACAGCGATGCCCGCGCCCCGTTCCAATGCCATGCCAATGACGATTCCACGCCCCGCAGCAGCGCCCCTCCCGAATTTTCGGCCCGCGTGACGAACGCCGAGCGCGGCAGGAACACGATGAGGTTGTCCGGGCGTATTTCGAAGAATGCCGCAGACAGCCGCAAGCCGGGCAGAGGGTGGGTCAGCACGCCCGCATCCCAGGTCCAGGCACGCTCGGGGTCCAGATCCGGGTTACCCTGCACGAAGCCGCCCATGAAATGCAGTTCCTCGAGGGTCGGCAACCGGAAGGCCCGGGAGGCGCGTGCGAAGACCTCGATCGGTGGTGCGATTCGCGCAACCAGGGCCAAGCGCGGCAGCACCTGCCATCCGAAACCGCCGTCGTGTTCGGCACGCAGCGTGGCCTCGGCCCGAATCACTCCGGTATCCAGACGGCTCCCGGTGAGGGCCGCGACCACCCGACGGGAAGCGGCCTGATCCGGTGTTTCGAGGCGATGTGTCCATCCCTGGTCGAAAGCGGCCTGGAGCCCGGCAAAAACGCTAACGAACGAGGCCACCGCAAGGCTCGCCTCGACCGACCCGCCACCGCCCAGCAGTGCCAGACGCGACGATAATGCCGGACCCATGGGGGGATGAGCATCGTCGAACGCGAACGAGAAGTGGCGCAAATAGGCCTGGGCCGACCAGGAATGTCCACCAAGAGACGGGGCGCCCAAGAAAAGCACCGAGGCCAGAACACGGCGATCGCGCTGTCGAGCGCTGTCCGAAGGGAACTGCTCAAGCCCCGCAATCTCGCGATCATCCTGCGCTGCTTCGACGAACGTCTCGAACTGACCGAATCGACCCGCGGGAACCACGACCTTGACGAGGCCTTCGATGCCTGCCACGCCGTTATGGCGGCGGGTACCCGACTGTCCGCGGGAGTCGCGATAGGGAAAGTTCCCCGACGAACTCTGGATTCCCATCGAGGCGAGCCCGGCCACATGTTCGCCGCGCATGGCATGCAGGGCTTTGAGCCGCGCCGTACCGAACGAACCAAGGGTCAGGGAAAGGTCCGAAAACGGTGCGGTTAGCGGACATCGAAGGCGCGCGTCAACCACGCCGCCGACCGCGGCGCTTCCGTGGCGGTCCGACAGGCCGCCGCGCGTGATCACCAGGGACTGCAGGGGAACGAGGTCCATGCCTCCGAGGTCTGCACCCCCCGAAAACGGCGAATTGAGCGGCACCCCGTCGAGCAATACCAGGGTACCCGACGGATCCGTGCCACGCAAGCTCAGGTAACGGCGCTGTCCCACGCCGCCCCCGTCGCGCATCATGGTCCCCGGCAGGCGCGACGCAACCCGAAGCACCCCGTCGGGCGCGGTCGCATCGCGGGCGTCCAAGACATCCTCGGCCGCGACGTTCGCCCCCTGCACCACGGTGGTGAAGGGGGCATCCGCGGCTGCCAGTGCAAGGGAACGCGTCAAGGCGAGGGTGAGGATCACCAGCCAGATCCGGGGAGTGCAAGGCAGTGGCAAACGAACCCGCGACACAACGCCTCTTTCGCCTCGAAAAGGCATGATCCTGGTTCTCGCGGGCAGGTTTCCTGGCTCGGGGATCCGGGCAATCCACCCGGTCACGGACGCCTTCCCGGGGGATTCCCCAGTGGCATGATGCCCGCGACCCGGCCCGTCGGGCCGTTTCCCCTCACAGTGGCGGGACCGCGCGGGAATTGCACCCGCTTCCCTCTGAGGCAGGGGCCTTCCCCTGCCCACCCGTGAGGCACGAACCACCGCACTGTCCCATCCTTTCCCCCGGATTGTCAAGCGTTCGGGCTAGTGGTCCAGCGCTGGCCGGTAGTCATCCGAGTATTTTGAGAATGAGCCTTGAGCGGAGCGG
>CAYRIB010000010.1:0-7898 GCA_964424165.1 uncultured Myxococcales bacterium
TGACCATCAGGCCCGAGGCCAAGGCGCGCTGCTTGAGCGCCACTTCGTCGATCACTGACACGTTGTCGCTGAACAGAAACACATGCCGACCGGCTTCCAGTGCCCGATGCGCCACATAGGCCGCGTAGGCTCCGGGCACGGCCACCGACACCACCCCGGCATCGGGCCAGCGCAAGAGTGCCTCGTCGAGATCGGGGCGAATTCCCGTTTCCCCACCGGTTACTGGTGCGGACCCGCCCAAAAGCAGGGTCTCGAGGCGCGCAGCAACGCGCACCAGGGCATCATCGTCATCGGCATGCACCGCCACGACCATGTCCATCGGCGTAACCTTGGACAGGGCCGGGTCATCGAATCCGGCATCGCGAACCAGTTCCAGATTCATCGGGGTGCCCATCAGCACCACCGCGTCCACGACCCCCGGCTCGGTCTTCAGTTCACGCGTGACGCGCATCAGAAAGGCAGAGTCTTGATAGGTCCCCTTCATCACGACGATTTTCGACTTCATAATCCCTCGAAGATGGCCAGGGCGCCCGCCATCATATCGCACCCCGAATGGGCGCCGCACTGAGAAAGATACACCGCATCCGACGAGAGGTCGATCCCCTTGGTGCCAAGATGGCGCACCAGTCGGCATAACGGTTCCACAAAGCGTCCGTTACGCGCGTGGCGCAGCATCTGCAGGGACGTCATCGTGGTCACGCCCGTCGGCAGATCGCGCACCGCGCCACACAGTGCATCGAGGCGATCCGCGCTCCAGCAATGTCCGGCTGCGAGCCGGTAGGCGGCTGCCAGCATTCCCGCAATCACGTCATCGCCGCTCGGGGTCATGCCAGGCCCAAGACCCACGAGGGCGGCCAGCGCGTCGCGCAGCGCGCGGTCATCGACAAACGGCGCACGAAGGATGCGGATTGGGGATGCCAAAGCCCGGGCAAGGACGGGCAGAAAGAGGTCGTGGTCGTTGGCCGGCAGTTTTTGTCCTCGCAGGGCCCGAGTGCGTTCGGGCCAATCCACTTGCGTGATCTGGGCACGGACCAGGGCAAGATCGCACGGTCCGGGCCGGTCCACACGAAGATCGATACCGTCGGCGGATAGGGTGATGTGGCAGAGAATCTTCCCCGGTCGGGCTACGGTGAGGCTGCGGCCGTCGAGGGACAAGACACAGCCGTCGAGTTCGGAGCTAAAGGCAAGAGGGTAGGCGATGCCGAAGGGAACGAGGAGCCGGGATGGGTGCAGCAGCGTCAGGACGGGCAGGCCCGAAGGATCGGACACGATCGCCGCGGTATGGAACACCGGGTGGATGCGCCCACAAAAGCCCGGGAGGTCAACGAGGATACTGCGGTCGAAGCGATCCGTGGGGGTCGTTACCATGGCTTGGGTATTGTAGCCTAGTCGGCCGGCCAAGTTTGGGAGTGCGGCAGCAAGCTGCCGCACTCCCAAAACTCGCTTCGCTCGCGGGGGCCCTTGTCCGGGCTTGCGCCCGGACCCGGGCCCATCTACAATACGGCCGGCCGGCCATGGAGACCGGTTCGACAACAGGGGTAGCGAGCATGAAACCACGCAATGTCCTCATCATGGGTGCCGCCGGACGCGACTTCCACAACTTCAACTGCATCTATCGCGACAACGATGCATACCGGGTCGTGGCCTTCACCGCCACCCAGATCCCTGACATCGCGGGCCGCAAATACCCGGCCGTGCTTGCCGGGCACCTCTACCCCAACGGAATCCCGATCCATGACGAGGCCGATCTGCCTCGTCTGATCCGTGAACTCGCGGTCGACGACGTGGTATTCGCGTACAGCGACGTCGCCCATCAATACGTCATGGAAAAGGCCGCCCGCGTCAATGCCACGGGCGCCAACTTCGTGCTGCTCGGCACCCGCGAGACCATGCTCAAGTCCACCAAGCCGGTGATCGCGGTGTGCGCCGTCCGCACGGGCTGTGGCAAGAGCCAGACCTCTCGGGCCGTCACCGATATCCTGCACCGCCACGGCAAGAAGGTTGCGGTGATCCGTCATCCGATGCCCTACGGCGACCTCGCCGTCCAGGCCGTTCAGCGCCTTGCCTCCGAAGCGGACCTCGTTCACCACAAGTGCACGATCGAAGAACGCGAAGAATACGAACCCCACATTGAAGCCGGGTCCGTGGTGTTCGCTGGCGTCGATTATCACGCCATCCTCAAGGCCGCCGAGGCCGAGGCCGACGTGATTTTGTGGGACGGCGGAAACAACGACACGTCCTTCTACGTGCCCGACCTTTACATCACCGTGGCAGACCCCCTGCGCAGCGGCAACGAACGCACCTACTATCCTGGCCTCACGAACACCATGCTGGCCGACGTGATCGTGATCAACAAGGTCGATTCCGCCGAACCCGCGGCCCTGGAAGCCCTCCGACGCTCGATCGCCGAGATCAACCCCTCGGCCCGGGTGATCGAGGCCGAATCCGAGACCCGGATGAAGCCAACGATGGACCTCAAGGGAAAGCGCGTCCTCGTGGTCGAGGATGGCCCGACCCTGACCCATGGCGGCATGACCTTCGGCGCCGGCACCGTGCTTGCTCGCCACGAGGGCGTGGCCGAGATGATCGATCCCCGGCCTTACGCCGTGGGTTCGATTGCGGGAACCTACCAGAAGTATTCGCACATGGGTCCGATCCTTCCGGCCATGGGCTACTCGGAACGGCAGGTCAAGGAACTGGCCGAGACCATTGCCAAGATCCCTGCCGACGTGGTGATCGTGGGCACACCGATCGACCTTGGCCGCCTCATCCACGACCACAAGCCCATGGTCCGGGTGTTCTACGACCTCAAGCCCGTCAAGGGGCCGTCGCTTGACGACGTACTTGCCCCGGTGCTAGCCTAGGGTTTCAAGACCTCATCATCCTGGCAAAGGAGTTCCTGTCATGACATCCGTAGAAGCATTGACGACCCTGAAAGACCATTTCGAGTACCTGGTCAGAACGCTCGACCTCGGCATGCTGCTCGAATACGTGCGCCGCACCGATGCGTTCGCCTATTCCCGCCATTTCAAGGGTTACCGACCCCAGACGCTCGGTCGCAAGCGCGTGGCCGCAGCCCTGGCCTTCGAAGTGTTCGAGCGCAAGAACACGACCATGGGCGACATCCTGACGCTGCTTTGGAACCAGGAACGTCGCGACGTCTACCACGCCATGCACGAGCACATTGCCACGATCTCCGAAGACGTCGAGAGCATCGAGAAGATCGAGGATGCTAAGGCCAATGCCTTCCTCGATGACATGCTGTCCCGTTTCGATGCCGTGGACGTGCTGATCTGCGTAAGACTCAACGAGGTCCGGTTCAGCCCGGAGGTGATCCAGGCCCGACTCGTCGGCATTCCGGCGTCACCGATGGCCATGGCCGAGGCCACACCGCCCGAGGCACCCAGCAGCGGGGAGGCTGTGTGACCGGTTCCGGGGGCAACGTCAGCGCCGTGAGGGCAGCATGAAGGACCTGTCCGGCTTCGTGATTCTCTTGCTCATCGGCGTTCTCCTGCTGTATCTGGTGTTCGAATTCCTGTTTCCGTTCGTGCTCACCTATCTGCTGGGCACCATTGCGTTCTTCCTGGCGGCCAATGTCCTGCTGCGCCGGGGAAGAAGGCACCCGATCCATCTGGAGTGTCTGCTCAAGCCCGGGGTTTCGTGGCTCCTGACCGCCATGTCGATCGGTATTCCAGCAGTTCATGCGCTCCTGGTGTGGCTGTTGACCGAGCACGGACACTGGCCTTTCATCGCGGCCGGCAATGCCATACTGCCCGTGTTGTGGACGGGGCGCATGCTGCTGTCTCATCGCCGCCAGAAGGCGGTCTACTTTGCCGAGGGGCACGACATCGAAGACCTGCTCAGCGAGGTTCAGTCCCGCGGAGCCGCCATGGGCATCAAGGCCCTGGCAGTTCAGTCCGCGGTTGCGGTCCCCCACGCACCGCAGCGTTGGGAGACCGTGGCCGGCACCGATGGCCGGATGTCGGTGGCCATCCGAACCGACACCGGGCAGTTGCTCGATCGCATGAACGCCCTCAAGGCGTCGTACGCACATCTGTACGAAGAGGTTGCGTCGTACCTCGAGACGGTTCGATCGACCGGCATGCGGCCACCCCCCGGGGTGCTCGATACCGCCCAACAGGAACTGCAGCGCCTCGAAGAACCCTACCGCAGCGCCTCGAGCGATGCACGGGAAGTGGTGATCGATTCGCTGTCCGGTGCGGACATCGTGTGGGACGAGACCCGCTAGCCCGGATCGGGTCGTGGCGTAATCGGGATGGTCAGAACGCGCCCCGGCACGATGCCACTGAGACAAAGCCCCGGGTTCAGTTTCTCGAGCGCGTCCAAATCTGCATTGTAACGGACAAGGATTTCCTTCAGGGTTTCGCCCTCGGCAACCTCGTGCTTAAAGGTGCCAACCACCTCGGTCCCACTCTCCTGTCTGGCCCGTCGGCCAGCCAGATAGGCCATGCGCGCACCCCCGAATCGGGCCGCTTCGTTGGGCGACAGTTCCATGTGGAAGACCTCGCCCGCGACCAGTCCGGATCGGCCCGGATTCCACCGCAGCAACTGGGTGACTGAACGGCCGGTCCAGCGGGCGAACAATTCGATCGAGTCCTCGGGTTCCACGCGAACGTCGTAGGACGTCACTGGACCCGTTCCGGTTGCCTGGATCATCAACTTGGGGTCCACGGGACCCAGATCCAGGGTTCGTCGTCCGGGTCCGGCATAAACCCCATCCATGGCGGCCAGGGACGGAAACAAGGTGTGACTGTGCTGCGGGGCAGGCTCCGGTTCCACGCCGCGGCAAGCCACGAGCATCGTCGTCATGACTGCGAGGCCACGCAGGCCGCTGTGAAGGCAGTGTCTCATCCCGCCTTGATTGTAGAAGCACGTCTGTACCCAACGCAAGAACATTGCAGGGCGTCATGTCGTTCGATGACGAATGGGCCCGATCGTCGAGGTCCACGAGCGATGCGCTCGCCTTGCCTCCCATTTTGGTATAATCATGCCTACCCTGAAGGAACACTCGCGTGAAAAGGCCCCCGCTCCATGCCCCAGCCGCGATCATCCTGGCGGTTGTGCTGGTTGCCGCCGGACACTGCAACCGGCACGACCGGCCGTCTGCGCCATTGCTGTCGGGTGCGGAGGCGGTCGCCACGATCAACGGTCTTTCCGTCAGCGTGGCCGACGTTCGCCGTGCGCTCGGGTCGGGTCGACTAGGCGGCTCGCTCGATCTGGTACTCGACGAACTCCTGGGTCTGACCCTGGTACTGCACGAGTGCTCGGTGATCGATGGCCCGCCGGGCTGCCAAGGGCCGGATTCGATCCTCGTCCGCAGCCAGGCCTTTCTGGACCGCCTGTTCCCCCCGGATCAGGTCTGCCGCACCCTCACGGACTTGGAGCGTTCCGCCACATACGACCGCCTGTCGGGTCGACGCTTCCCCAAGCATGCCGACCCCGAAGACCCCGCGGTCCGGTTCATGGTCGAGCACGAGGCCTGCCAGGCCCGCGTTCTCGAGGCCCAACGAACCTACGTCAAGGCGCTGCGCAAGGGGGCCAGGGTCGAGGTCCACCAGGATGTCCTCGACCGGCTTCGGCCCGAGGAAGCGGCCGGCCATTGAAGCCGAGGCAAAGCAATCGCATAATGTTGGCGGTTGCGGTCAAGGACAACGAATGAAACGACCCCTCTCATGCGCTTGCCTACTGCCGGCCCTTTTGGCCGCGTGCAGCAGCGGTGGTTCGGACACGGCCGATGACGCCTTGGAGGTGACCTACGCGAAATGCGTCCCGAACACCTTCCGGGAATGCTCGACCGACCAATTGTCCAAGGTGGCCTGCAATGCCCTGGGCGACCAGTGGGAGGTGGTGGTCTGTGGCACGAACAGCATCTGCCTGCAAGACCTCGCGGATTGCTCGGCCTGCATTCCCGGCTCTGCACGCTGTCGCGAGGACCGCTACATCGAGGAATGCAACGCCACGGGAACAGGCTACGCACAAATCCAGGACTGTAATGGCAGCGACACCGGCATGATCTGCCAGAGCGGGGTTTGCGCCAATATGTGCGAACTGAACGCCAAGATCGAATCCTACATCGGCTGCGAATACTGGGGGGCAGACCTCGATAACGCCTTCGTGCCCGGTGGGGAGCAGGGCTTCCTCGACGCCGCGGGTTCCCAATATGCGATCGTGGTCTCCAACACGAGCGAGCGTTTCTCGGCCCGCGTTCAGATCTTCACGGCTGACGGCGAATTGACGCAAGACAGCTTTGGCCAGCCTCTCCCGACCGACCCCATTCCCCCTATGAGCTTGCGCATCTTCAACATCAGCCGCGCGGCCTCGCTCAGTTTTCCCCTGGCGGTGGACTACAGCATCAACGGCAGCACCATTGCGCCGCTGGCGTTCCGCGTGGTCTCGTCGATTCCGATCACCGCCTACCAGTTCAACCCTCTCGACAATGTGGGCGTGTTCTCCAACGATGCCACCTTGCTGCTGCCCTCGAACGCCCTCGGCAAGCGTTACATGGTCATGACCCGCGAACAGACCTTCGACGAACTTCGCGGGTTCTTGACCGTCATCGCCACCCAACCCGGGCAGACCCAGGTGACCGTCACCGTCACCGCCCCCACTCTCGGAAGCGACACCGTGCCCGCCTTGGAGGAGGGCGGCAGCCACGCCTTCATCCTCGATCAATTCGAGGTGCTCAACATCGAGACTGCGCGACCAGGTGCGGACCTGACCGGTTCGGTGATCTACTCGAATCGCCCGATCGCGGTCTGGGGCGGCAGCGAGGCCGCGAATGCGCCGAACACCAACCATTGCTGCCCAAGCGGGCGATGTCTGCAGAACCAGGCCTCGCTGGCGTGCATCGACCGCGACGACTGTTGGTGCGAATGGCCCTTTGCGAACGGCGGATTCGAGGTCTCGTGCCACTCGACCTTGGACTGCATCGCGTACAACACGTGCTGCGCGGATCACCTCGAAATGCAACTCTTCCCAATCCACACCTGGGGTCGGGAATACGTGGCCGCGCGTTCGTATCCCCGTGCCGACGAGCAGGAGGTCTGGCGCATCATGGCTGCGCAGGCCTCGACTCAGGTCACCACGTTTCCAGCGCAGGTGCCCGCCGCCATCCTCGACGCAGGACAATACGTGGACTTCGAATCGCTCGAACATTTCGAGATCACCGCGACCGGTCCGGTGATGGTCGGACAGTTCCTTTCTGCACAGGATGCGCCCGGACCCAACACGGGCGGCGTGACCCAACCCGGGGATGCCGCCACCGGAGACCCGACGTTCATCCTGCTGTCCCCGGCCGAACAGTTCCGCGACAATTACGTGTTCTTGACCCCGAACCAGTACGCGATCGATTGCGTCAATCTCATCGTGCCAACCGGGGCAGCGGTGTATCTCGACGGACAACAACTTCGCCAGGAAGATCTGATTTTCCGAAACGTCCGGCAGATCCTGCAGGACATGGCCGACGCAGAGGTCGATGACCCGGCACAACTCGGTGTGCAATTCGGGGACTACGCCATGATCGGGTCGGGACGATGGTCGGTGTGGCGTGTTTTGGTGTCGGACGGAGTCCATGTGGCCCAATCGGACCAGCCGTTCGGGGTCGTCGTGTACGGCTACGACCGCTACGTATCTTACGGCTATCCGGCGGGCCTCAATCTCGAGGACCTGAAGTTGCTCGACGACGAACCGTAGTGGACCATTGTCAGGTGCCTTGGCGCCTGCTTGATCGGAGGCCGTGGGATGCACGATCTGGACCGTCTCTACGACTGGTACGACCGCCACCAGCGCGACCTTCCGTGGCGCAAACGCCGGGATCCCTACGCGGTCTGGCTGTCCGAGGTCATGCTGCAACAGACTCAGGTGCCTGCGGTGATTGC
>CAYRIB010000010.1:7998-20667 GCA_964424165.1 uncultured Myxococcales bacterium
CCACGCAGGAGGCCCTGTTCACCATGGCCACGGCCCTG
The DNA here is from genome assembly GCA_964424165.1 of uncultured Myxococcales bacterium. GTDB lineage: Bacteria > Myxococcota_A > UBA9042 > DTJE01 > DTJE01 > CAYRIB01. The sequence continues at coordinate 8,037 of CAYRIB010000010.1, forward strand.
GTGTCGAATTGTCCGGACCCGGACCGTCACCATCAGGCACTGATGGAACTCGGGGCACTCGTATGCCTTCCCCGTGCCCCGGCTTGTGACCGCTGTCCTCTGGTGCAGTCGTGCACCGCGCACGAGAGGGGCACGGTCCTCGAAATCCCGGCACGCCGCCCGCGCCAGGGCATTCCGCATCGTCGCATCCTGGCCGCCATGCTGGTATGCGCCCACCACATCCTGTTGCAACAGCGGCCCAACAACGGCTTTCTGGGTGGCTTGTGGGAGCTGCCGCAGGTCACGCACACGAGAGGTGCCGTCGGTGCGCTGCGGACGCTGCTGTCAAACCAACTGCAGACCCCGGTACGCGTCGGCCCCACGGCCCTGGTCGTCGAGCAGGCCTACAGCCACTTCCGGGTCACCATCACGGTCCGCCACTGCACAATCTTGCGAGCGGTTCAATGGCCCGATGCCCTGGCCTGCCCCGTAGAACCCTACGGAGCCACGGACCGGATGACCGGTGCGAGCCGGTGGATTTCATGCGACCATTTGGTCGACGTTCCGATGGACCGGGCCACACGCCGGATCGTGCAGACTTGCACTACAGGCCTTCCAGGTACTTCTCGACGTCAAGGGCCGCCTGACACCCCATACCAGCCGCACTGATCGCCTGCCGGTAGCGCGGGTCCGCCACGTCCCCGGCCGCGAACACCCCGGCCACGGCCGTGGCAGTACGTTCCGACAGTTGCACGTAGCCGTGATTGTCGAGCGGGATCTGCCCTACAAACACCTCGGTGTTCGGCTTGTGGCCGATCGCCAGGAACAATCCCTCGACCACCAGGTCCGACATCGCACCGGTCTTGACGTCGCGCAGGCGCAAACCGGTCACTTCCTTGCCCGTCCGGGTCAGGACTTCCTCGACCACCGAATTCCACACGATGGCCACCTTCGGGTTCGACAGCACCCTCTCTTGCATGATCTTCGATCCTCGCAGGGCGTCCCGTCGGTGGATCAACGTGACCCGGCTGGCAAAGCGGGTCAGAAAGTTCGCTTCTTCGAGCGCAGAATCACCACCGCCGACCACGGCCACCTCCTTGCCGCGGAAGAAGAAGCCGTCACACGTCGCACAGGCCGACACCCCGTGTCCTCGCAACCGCATCTCGCTTTCAAGCCCCAGATATTGCGCGCTCGCCCCGGTCGCGATGATCACACTGCGGGCCTCGATCACCTCCCGCCCATCCAGGGTCAGCCGCAACGGCTTGGCCGCGAAATCGACCGCAGACACGGTCTTGAACTCGCATCGGGCCCCGAACCTCTTCGCCTGTTCGCGCATCCGCTCCATCAGGTCCGGGCCCTGGATCCCTTCGGGAAAACCGGGGAAGTTTTCGACCTCCGTGGTGATGGTCAGTTGGCCGCCAGGCGCCACACCCTCGAGCACCAGGGGCCTCAGATTGGCCCTGGCCGCATAGATGGCCGCGGTCAAACCTGCCGGCCCCGACCCGATGATCACGACATCTTCCATCGATTCCCCCTGTCTTGCCGGGCCCGTCCGCGGCAAACACCCTTGACTTTCCCTCCTTCGCCGGACAGACTGCCTGTCCGGAGGAGACGTGTGATGAACATTTGGGTCAATGGGCAGGAAATGCAAGTCCCAAATGCGATCACGGTGGCGGATCTGATCCGCAGTTTGGAACTTTCCGGGCGTCCCACCGCGGTCGAGGTCAACCGTCAGGTGGTTCCCCGTCTGCGGCATGCCGACACCGCTCTGGCCCCGGATGACCGCGTGGAACTCGTGACCCTCGTGGGAGGTGGGTGAAATGATGGACAAGCCCCTGGTGATCGCTAATCGCACCTTGAAGTCGCGGCTGCTGGTCGGGACCGGCAAGTATGCGAATATGGCCCAAATGACCGAGGCACTCGAGGCCAGCGGCGCGGATGTGGTCACCGTGGCCATCCGCCGCGTGGACTTGTCGACCAAAGGCGAGGGAAGCTTCTTTGCACACCTGCCGGCCCATATGGCCATTCTTCCCAATACGGCCGGGTGCTTCAACGTCGAAGACGCGGTGCGCACCGCGCGCCTGGGCCGCGAACTGGGCCTCGGGGACTGGGTCAAGCTCGAGGTCATCGGGGACCCCAAGACCCTTTTCCCGGATGTATCCGGTTTGCTCGAGGCCGCGAAAATCCTGGTGGCCGAGGGGTTCTTGGTCCTGCCCTACACCAACGATGACCCGATCATGGCCAAGCGCCTCGAAGAGGCCGGATGCGCGGCAGTCATGCCGCTCGCAGCCCCGATCGGATCCGGGCTCGGCATTCAGAATCCCCACAACATCCGACTGATCATCGAGGCCGCGAACGTCCCGGTGATCGTGGATGCCGGGGTCGGCACGGCCAGTGATGCGGCGGTGGCCATGGAACTCGGATGCGACGGGGTCCTGATGAACACGGCCATTGCCGGGGCCCAGGAACCTGTGGGCATGGCGCGGGCCATGCGCTTGGCGGTTGAAGCTGGGCGTCTTGCCTGGATGTCGGGGCGCATCCCCCGCAGGGCCTATGCCAGCGCATCGAGCCCCATGACGGATCGCATCGAATAGGGATGCCGATGCCCGAGCCGCAATTTCGCCTGTATCTGGTCACCGATTGCCAGGTTTGTGCCCCAGACCGCGTGCTCGCGATTCTGGCGCGCCTGGGTGACGAGTTGCCACCCGGCACACTGGCCGTTCAGCTGCGCGAAAAGGACCTGTGCACCCGCGACCTCCTCGATCTGGCAGGCCGAGTCCGGGACGTTCTGGCGCCCCGGGCCGTGCCCCTGGTAATCAACGACCGCATCGACGTGGCACTGGCCATCGGGGCTCAGGGCGTGCACCTGCCGGGCACCGGCTTCAGTCCAGGCGACGCACGCCGTATCTGGCCCGGGCTCATCGGCATCTCGACCCACGCTTTGGCACCAGCGGCAGACGCCAACCCCGGCGATGTGGACTTCTGCACGTTCGGGCCCGTGTTCGACACCCCTTCCAAGCGACCCTATGGCCCCCCTCAGGGACTCGGACCGCTCCGGGCCGCGGCCGCTGCATCCCGGGTCCCCCTTTTCGCCATCGGGGGCATCACGCCCGCCAACGCAGGCCTTCTGGCCGACACCGGTATCCACGGGATCGCGGTGATCCGGGCGCTGCTTCAGGCATCAAACCCCGTGGCCACGGCACGGCTTCTGCTCGAACGTTCTTCGATTGGGGCGAATCGGAGGGCGATGTCCCCGGGCTAGCGCACGAGGCCGTAACGCGCGGACGTTCCCAGGTCTTCTTCGATACGCATCAGTTCATTGTACTTCGCGATGCGCTCGGAACGCGACAAGGAACCGGTCTTGATGAACCCGCAGTTCGTTGCCACGGCCAGATGGGCGATGGTCACGTCTTCGGTCTCGCCGCTGCGGTGCGACACCACGCACTTCATCGAGTGCGTATGTGCCATGGCCATGCAGTCCAAGGTCTCGGTCAGACTGCCGATCTGGTTGAGCTTGATCAGGATCGCATTCGAGGCCTTGGCCTCGATGCCCCTGGCCAGCCGCTTCGGGTTGGTCACGTAGAGGTCATCGCCCACGATCATGATCTTGTTGCCCAGACGCTCGGTCATGGCCGCAAAGCCCTCCCAGTCGTCCTCGGCCATGCCGTCCTCGATCGACATGATCGGGAACTTCGCGACCATGGCGTCCCAGTAGTCGACCATCTGCGCGCTCGTCAGTTCCCGGCCATCGGCTTTCATCCGATAGACCTTCTTCGCGTCGTCGTAGAACTCGCTGGCCGCGGCATCCAGGGCCAGGGCCAGGTCCTTGCCCGGCTCGTAGCCAGCAGCACGGATCGCTTCGACCAGAAGGGTGCACGCCTCTTCGTTGCTGCCGAGGTGCGGGGCATACCCGCCCTCGTCGCCCACCGACGTGGAAAGCCCCTTGCCCTTGAGGATCTTCTTCAGGTGGTGGAACGTCTCGGCCGCGTAGCGCACGGCTTCGCGGAAGTTCGGGGCACCCACCGGAACCACCATGAATTCCTGGATGTCCAGGTTGTTGTCCGCATGCTTGCCGCCGTTGAGAAAGTTCATCATGGGCACGGGCAGCACATGGGCGGATGCCCCTCCAAGGTAGCGATACAAAGACAGGCCCACCTCCTGGGAGGCCGCATGGGCCGTGGCCAGGGACACGCCGAGGATGGCGTTGGCACCCATGGATGTCTTGTTTTCGGTCGCGTCGAGCTTGAGCATGACCTCATCAAGGGCACGCTGGTCGAGGGCATCGAGCCCGATCACCTCGGGCGCGATATCGTCGTTGACATGGTCGACCGCGGTCAGCACGCCCTTACCCAGAAACCGTGCTTCATCCTTGTCCCGCAGTTCGAGGGCCTCGTGCGTGCCGGTCGACGCACCCGACGGAACGATGGCGCGGCCCACGGACCCGCCTTCGAGCACCACCTCCACTTCAACCGTGGGAAAGCCGCGCGAGTCGAGGACTTCCCGGGCATCGACATTGACGATCGTGGTCATTTCAAACTCCATGCTTTGAGACAAACCCAGAGGTTCCGGCGGGATAATAGCCTTGTGTTGCCATTCCGGCAAGTCGCACGGTAGTTTGCGGCTACTGCGGGATGAAGAAACGCAAGGTTCCCTGGACCTGCCAGTCCGACAGGTGCGACAGGTCGTGGGCGTAGGCGACGTCCAACCCGAAGATCGTGTGCATGTATCCGATGCCCGCACCCAGACGCTTCTGATCGAGGCTGCGATCCCAGGAGAATCCGGTTCTCACTGCCAGCATGTTCTGGATCACCACTTCCACGCCGGCCGAGGGACTGACCATGACCTCGTCCCGGCTTTCAAAATCCACCACGGCATCCACGCCCACCCGCACGATCGAAGGCGCCGTCGAAAGTCCGATGCCGAGCAACCGCGGGGCCTGGGTCGTGGACAGCGGGATCAGGTTCTGGCCGCTGACTCCGAGGAACAACAGGTTCTGCAACGCCAGCAAGATCCCCCCGTCCATCGTGGGTCCGGAAACGGACAGGTTCGTGTCGGTCATCTTGAGGTACCGAAACCCCGCGCCGATTGCGATGTGCCATGACTCCTGTCCCAGGATGGTGCAAAGCGCTGCCCGCACATCGTGGATGTCCAGGGACCGCCCATTGCTGCGAGACCATCCATATGTATAGGCCACGGCACCGCCAAGCTGTTCGTTGGTCTGGGAATCGAGGATGCCCACATGCACGCCATGGGCCCGTCCTGCCTGCGTGTATCCGTAACCCGAACTGACCTCGTAGCGGGCCTCCTGATTCAGGGTGGCTGGATTGAAGTACAGACCGGTCAGTCCCATGCCGAGGGAATGCACGGCATCCCCCATCCCGAGCGCCCGCGTAGACGCCCCCAGGTCGCGGGCCAGGGCGGGCGTCGAGAAGGCCAGCACGGCCATCATGGCCAGAAATCCCGCTCCGGACACACGAATCATGGGAAGGTAACTCCTGCAAATCCCTTGATGACGCTATGCCGCGTGGCCATCGAAGTCAAGTTCCTGCCGGGTTTGTGTTGGGTCCGGATTGCCAACCCGCGCGGCCAATGGTAGCGTCGCACCATCCGTGCTCGGGAGGAAGCTCGATGAGCGAGGCCGTGGTCGTCATCCCCACCTACAACGAGAAGGAGAACATCGCCCGCTTGATAGGCGAGATAGGTCAGGTCATGCCCGATCTCGACATTCTGGTGGTCGACGACAGTTCGCCCGATGGGACCGCGACCATCGTGACCGAACTGGCAACTGGCAACCCGCACATCCGGTTGATGTCGCGGCCGGGCAAGCAAGGGCTTGGCACGGCCTACGTCGCGGGCTTCAAAGACTGCCTTGCTCGGGGCTATCAGGTCCTTTGCCAGATGGACTGCGACTTTTCCCACCAGCCCCGCTATCTTCCGGACTTCTTCCGGGAGATTGCCTCGGCTGACGTGGTGGCCGGGTCCCGCTACGTCAAGGGCGGCCGCACCGAAAACTGGGGGTTTCAACGCAAGGTCCTCAGTCGAGGGGGCAATCTGTACGCACGCATGATTCTGGGCGTTCCCGTGTCGGATCTGACCGGTGGCTTCAAATGCTACCGGCGCGCGGTACTCGAGGCCATCGATCTCGACTCGTTCCACGCCGCCGGCTATGCCTTTCAGATGGAAACGTTGTTTCGCGCCTGGCGAAAAGGTTTCCGGATCAAGGAGATCCCGATCGTGTTCCCGGATCGGACCGCGGGGAAGTCCAAGCTCGGTCAGGGCATTTTCTGGGAATCACTCGCCATGCCGTGGCGCCTGCGGTTCGGGAAGCACGCGGCGAAAGACCCGGGCTAGAATTCCACGCCCATCAAGACCCTGAGCGCCATGGCCATCTTCGGGTCCTCGGTTGCACCGGGGGCCTTCAACCCGGACAGCGGGAACAGAACGGCGGCGTCCACCTGGGTGGTCAACGCGTGCTTGAAACGGTACGTCACGTTCAGGTTAGGCTCGATACCGAGGCCACGACCGCTGCCCGGTGTCCCCTCCGGGACCGCCGCGAAGGCGGCTAGCAACGAGGCGCCTGCCAACAGGGCATGATCACGGGTTTGCAGGAACTCGCGGGAATAGCCGGGTTTGAAGTAGAACGCATTCGTCACCGTGCCGATGACCTCACGAAACAGGATGGAATCCACCCGGTAGCCTCGGTTGAACAGGAAGTTACGCACGGAACCGTTGTTGGCTACCGCAGGGTCCAGGGAATAGCGCGTGTCGTCGACCGTCATCAGTGTGGACCCATCGAGCACGCCGAAGCGCCTCGACGAACTGTCGCCCGTCGCCGCACCTGCGAGCAGCGACACCCGGTTCGCACCCACTCGCAGTTCTGATTCCAGCGCGCCACCCACGGTGACGAAGTCCTTCTTCGTCTCGGCCTTCGTGGTGTCGAGGAAGCTCTGCATGTAGTTGACGTGGCCGTACACCATCGCGGCTTCCATCTCGATCGTCAGGGCCATGTCCGGGGCCGGGCGATACTCCAGACGTCCCCACAGGGAGGGCGTCCAGAAGAAGGACTCACGCGGCGTCAGGGTGTAGCAGTCGTAGGCCAGGCCAAAGGGCCGCCGCTCGCCGGAACCGCAGGCCGCCGGCATCCGCCCCCCGACACGATCCGACGATACGTCCTGCCACGTGATCGAGTGGTACATGCCCCAGTCCACGGCCGGTTTGCGCTCGACATTCAGACGCCGCGCCCGGGCCTCGAAGTCGTCCTTCTCGAGAGGCGACGTGTCGAACGAGAACACCCACCGCACCACATCGTCGGTCTGACTGGCGTCCCGCGTGGGACCATAGGGCCGGATGGGCGAATCCGCGGTCACGCCATCGCTGGGGAACTCGAGCCCGATCCGAAAGTAGGTCGACGCCAGAGGAGCCTTCAGGTAGAAGCCGTCCGCATAGTCGCCCCAGTCCGAGTCCAGACCGGCCCCCTCGTTGCGCACGATCCCCAGGCCGAAATGCTCGGGCATGCGTCCCGCATACAGATGCAACCGCCCGAACAGCTTGAGGTCCGCCCACGCCGCCTTCACGCGCACCGAATCCCGGAACCCGTTCACTCCGGCCTGGGGCGGGGCGACCGAACTGGCAAAAAAGGCGCTGGCAGAAGTCCGACTGGCGCTCGAGGGATTCGAGCCCAGTATCAGGTTGTCCAAGAAGTCCACCCGTGCATGGATGGCGAGGAACTCCCCCACCAGCAGCGACGGCTCGTATCGAAAGCGGATGTCTGCGAATTCGACGCTGCCGCGGGACTCGCCGAGGGGGTCGTTCTTCGCCGTGCTGTCGAGGGTCTGGCCAAAGCCCGAGGCGCCCCCGGCACCCAGGTCCAGACGATACAGGTTCTGGAAGCGGAAGCGGAAGCTGCCGTGATGCTGCCACGTGAACAGGGGCGTGATCGCCACGCCCCGGTCCGACCACACGCGGGAGTCCTGCGCCGGTTGTGCCCCGGCCGGGAAGGCCACCAACAGACTGGTCAGCAGGATGGCAAATCGGACGGACCGCTTCATCCAGCGCCCCAATGAAGACGACGCATGCTACGGCGAAAGGGAATCGCTTGTCAATCGCCCGGGCCACGCTTGACAAGGAAGGGTCATTTCGAGCATAAATACTGTAGTGTTGGGCATTGAATAAGCTGCCCTCCGAGGAGCAAAAAATGCGGTATCTCTTGCGATATGGTCTTGCGTTCGGCGTGCTGACCGGGTTGATGTCCGGGGTGCTTGCGTGTCATCCGGACACCGGACCCCAGGTGTGGTTGGAAGGCAGCGAACTCGATGCCATCACCTCGACCGACACGAAGGCACCCAAGGATGTGACCACCCCGAAAGACACCCTGGCCCCTGCGGATACCTCGACGCCCAAGGATGTGACGGTTCCAAAGGACACCGCCGTGACCACGGATTTGGTCACGCTTGACACCGCAGCTCCGAAGGACACGGCGTTCACCCTCGACGTGTCGGTGCCACCGGATGCCGACACGCCTCCGATCAATGGCGTAGGTTGGGCCTTCGATACCGACTCGGAAGGTTGGCTGGTCGATTACGCGGTGCCCGAGGCCCTGGCCGCCTCCACCCTGATATCGTTCGACCCGGCAGCGGGCCTGCCGACCCCCGGTTCGCTCAAGGCCACCATTCCGTTCACCGGCGCCTTGCAGGAGGTGGACATTGCGGTGCCTCTCGCCGCGCCCCGCAACCTGACCGGCAAGGTGTTGTCCGCACGGGTGGTCCTTGACAGCGGTCTAGGAATTGGCGGCGAACCCGGCGGCGTCAAGTTGTTCGTCAAGACCGGCGAAAACTACATCTATGCGGACGCCGGCTGGGTCAACCTCGAACATCTGGGGTCCTGGGTCACCATGACGTTCCCGATCGATCGGCCACCGGGTTGGGTGCAGCCGCCTTCCGCTTCGGGCGTCTACGACCCCACCGACATCTGCCTGATCGGGGTGGGCGTGATGACCGCGTCCAATGGTTCGGTGGATTGGGGCACCGCTGTGGTGCACATCGACAGCGTCAAGTACGCGGACGAAATCCCCTAGCGAATACGTTCGATCTCGTCGAGGGTGGCGGCGAACAGGTCCAAGGTGGCCTTCATGTCATCCGGCCGCGTGAGATCCACTCCGACCTTCTTCAACAACGCCAGCGGATAGTCCGAATTGCCCGTCTTCAAGAAATCGACGTAGGCCGCGGCCACGCCCTTGTCCCCGCGAGCCACCCGGGTCGCCAACGCCACGGCCGACATCAGTCCGGTCGCATACTGGTACACGTAGAAGTTGTAGTAGAAGTGCGGGATATAGGCCCATTCGTAGGCATCGTCCGGGTCGAGCACATAGTCCGGTCCGTAGTAGGTCTGGACCAATTTGCCGTAAATCGCGGACAGGCGTTCCGCGGTGAGGGCGCCCCCGGACTCGATCTCGGCGTGGATCGCCCGTTCGAACTCCGCGAACAGAACCTGGCGAAATACCGTGGTCCGGATGTTCTCGACCCGCTTGTTGAGCAACGCCAGACGTTCCTGACGGCCCTTCGCATCGGTGAGCAGAGAATCGAGCAGCAGTTCCTCGTTGAACGTCGAGGCGATTTCGGCCAGGAAGATCGACGTGAACGAGTTCACGTAATCCTGTGCCACATGCGTCAGGTGGAAATTCAGGGCGTGTCCGTACTCGTGCGCCAGGGTGAACACGTCGTCGAGTTCATCCATGTAGTTCAGGAACACGATCGGATGGTTGCGGTAGGCCGCGTTGCAGTAAGCACCCCCGCGCTTGCCCTGGTTCGGGTACACGTCCACCCAGCCATTCTTCGGATCCATGCCCGCGGCGAGCACACGCCCATACTCCGGTCCCAGCGGGGCCAGCGCCGAGGTCACGAGCTTCACGGCTTCGGGATAGGGCACACTCTGGCGTGCATCGGGGAACAGGGGATTGTACAGGTCGTAGTAATGCAAACGGTCCACGCCGAGCATGCGCTTGCGCAGGGCCACGTAACGGTGCAGCGTCGCAGGAAGGCGCTCGTGGACCGCGGCAATCAAGGCGTCGTACACCGAAACCGGCACCGCGTTCTGATCGAGCGATGCCGCGATCGCCGACGGATAGTTGCGGGCCTTCGCGATCATCACGTTCGCCTTGACCTGGCTGTCGAGCGTCGCGGCGAACGAGCGCGCATGGGCACGCAACGTCCCGAAGAACTTCGACACCGTGTCCATGCGCACCGTGCGCTTTTCGGACGCCCGATATTTGCCGAAGTTGGCCCGGGTCAGTGCGACCTCACGCCCCTGCTCGTCGAAGATCTTCGGAAAGACCACATCTTCTTCGAGCGCGTTCAGGATCGAATAGGGCGCGGCCCGGAGGTCACCCGTCAGTGCCAGGATGCGTTCCTGCGGTTCGCTGAGGACGTGCGGCTGTCGCCGGATCAGGTCATCCACGAAGTGGGCGTATCGGGCGTGGGCCGGGCTGCTCGCCGCAAGGGCCCGCAAGGTTGCGGGGTCCATGCCGAGCAGTTCCGGTTCGACGAACGCCCCTGTTTCGCGCAACCGCGTCGCCAGCGCCCCGATGCGGTCCGTGCGCGCCTTGGCTTCGGCCCGTGTGCGATCCGTCGAGAAGTCCGCGTCCGCAAAGACCTGCAGACGGTCGGCCATCTCGTACGCACCGAAGATCTGGTCCAGGCCCGTGACGAATGTGTCCAAATGCGAGGCTGCGCCATCACGCAAGGCCCCGCAGCGAACCTGGTCCGACGGCACACAGACGCCCTTTGCCGCATCGGCCAACCGGCCCTTCCAGGACGCCAGACCGGGAAGCGCGGCCTCGAGCTGTGCATAGCCCTGTTCCCAGGCCTCGGCCGACGCGAACAGGTGCGACAGATTCCACCGCCATTGTGACGGCACGTCCGCACGGGGCGCATCCGCCTTGGGCACGTAGCCCGCGCCGGCATCCGGGATCGCCTCCACACGGCCCGTGGCCAGGACCCCGGCCAGCGCACAACTCGCGGCCAGCCAACCGCGACCCGCACCCGAAAAACTGCCATTCATGGGAATCACCTCCCCTGGCGACACGCGCGTCCGTGTTCCAGTCCCTTGCGAAACGCCTTCAGGTTCAGGTCCTCGGTGCCCTTGGGCACGGACGCCAGCAGCGCCTTCTCGGCGGCCTCGGCCGACAACATCTCGGTCACGCCCACCGCGAAGCCGACCATCACGATGTTGAGCACCAGGCGCCGTCCCAGTTCCTCGGCAAAGCGCGTCGCCTCAATCCCGAAACAGTGCTGACCGTCCATTCCCTCGGGGCTGACGAGGTCCTGTTCATACAGCAGGAGCCCCCCGGGCTTGAGGGTCGGCGCAAACTGATGGTAGGCGTCCCGCGACATCACGATCAGGATGTCCGGCCGCTGAACATAGGGGTACCCGATGGGTTCGTCGGATACGATGAGTTGCGCGCTGCAGGCGCTTCCGCGGGCCTCGGGCCCGAACGCCTGGATCATGGTGGCATGCTTGTTATCGTGGATGGCTGCTGCCTTTCCCAGAATCACGGCAGACAGGATCACCCCCTGACCGCCCAGTCCTCCGATACGAATCTCAGTGGTTGCCATGGATGCCCCCATACGGCGTGAACTTCGGCCCCAGCGTCTTGGTCAGGTGCTCGTTCATCGCGTCCAGCCAGGTCGGCCGCTCGCGATCCACGAACTTGCCCACCACGATCTCACCCTGGAACGACAGCCCGACTTCCTTGGTATCGGCCCCGTGCCGGGTCGTACTCTTTTCCTTGAAATAGCGCATCTGGTCCGCCCCATCACCCAGACGATTGCGTCGGGAATACAGGGTCGGACAGGGCGCCATCACTTCCACGAACGAGAATCCCCGCTTGTCCATGGCCTCCTTCATGGCCTTGGCCAACTGCTTCACGTGGTAGATGGTCCATCGCGCCACGTAGACCGCACCGCACGCATCGGCCAAAAACGGCAGGTTGAACGAAGGCTCGAAATTGCCGTAAGGCATGGTCGACTGAACGGCCCCGATCGGCGTGGTCGGCGCCACCTGCCCACCGGTCATGCCATACGTCGAATTGTTGACGCAGATCACGGTGATGTCCGTGTTGCGACGGGCCGCGTGCATGAAGTGGTTGCCCCCGATGGCGAACAGGTCGCCGTCGCCCGAGTACACCACCACCTTGAGGTCCGGGTTGGCACATTTCAGCCCCGTGGCGAACGGGATGGCGCGCCCGTGAGTCGTATGAAACGAATCCAAGTTCATATAGCCTGCCACGCGCCCCGTGCACCCGATCCCGGATACGATCGCAAGACGGTCCAGGGGGATGTCGGACTCGCTCAGGGCATGCGCAAAGCAGTTGACCGTGGTGCCGATCCCGCATCCCGGGCACCAGATGTGTGGGATACGTTCGCGGCGCAGGTAGGGCATCACCGGGTTTTCTGTCACATTGACCGGTGCGTTCATCGCGTCGCCTCCATGATCGTTGCAAGGATGTCCTCGGGCTTGTGCACGGTGCCACCGGCCAGGGGCATGGACACTACGTCCGCCATCCCACCCGCGGCCCGTTCCACTTCGAGGACCATCTGGCCCATGTTGATCTCGGGCACCACGAAGGCCTTGACCCGTTCGGCCAGTTCGCGGATGC